>CAYSVN010000008.1:0-32692 GCA_964434585.1 uncultured Candidatus Peribacteria bacterium
AAACTTCGGAAAGGTAACAGGCTTCGCAGTACACAGTCTCTGGTCTTTCTGGTGCATAAGTTGTCTGCACATCCTTGGAGCACTTTTGACACTGACGAGTATAAAGCTCTGGTTTATTCATAAATCTCATCCGTTCTTGATACCTTGCATTAGGACAAAGCCTTGGAATTGGTAAATTATGTTCACGGTAAAATCGTAATTCTAATGGTGTTAATTTAAAGAATTCTCCAGTTTCTTTACACACCAGTGCCCAGTTTAAAATATCATCAGGAATATCTTGTAGCTTATCTGGCAACTCTGCTGCCGGAATGGTTTTAAGGGCATGCACAGGCTCTTGCACATTATCATTCCACGTAAATCCTTCAGCTAATGCCCTCTCTTTTTCTAATGGATACCACTCGTAAGCAGTGCTGTCATTATAATCAAAACCACTAAACTCTTTTGGAAAATATTCGCCCCACTCCCCTGTATGTTTCATATGTTCAATAATACGTGGTGCTAATTCTTCGTACTCCTCCTTTGTATATTGCTTATTTAAAATACAATACTCTTTACGCTTTAAGCCACAGCAACCAAAAACATAATTAGAGTTCACTGCACTATCGCAGTACGTTGCATTACTAGAAATAAACGAGGCAATATTCATCATACAACTATCCGCTTTAATAGTTGCAATATTGTTATAACAATTACGGCTATGGCTACCAATATAGTCACAGTTTAGTAAATCTGTAGATTCATAAGCCACAAAGGCATTGCTAACATCTTGGCTATTCCAGGCGTCGTAACAGTTATGGCAGCTCTTACAGCCTTCTACATAATCCCCACTAGAGTCTTCGCTATTAAGAATGTGACTTGCTTTTACAACACGCTGTTTACGCAATTCCATTAAGCGGTAGTAATGCTGATGATTCAGTTCATAACCATCGGTAATATAATCTTTTTTACGCTCTTCATATGCTTCACGAGTTAATTGCTCATTTTCTATACAGTATTGTTTTTGGTTAAGATTTGTACACAAAATACAATCTGTACAGCTAGAACAGTCGCTAACAAAAGCACAATCTGTACAATTATTACTATCAATTGTAAAACGGCAGCCATAACAATTATCACTATTGTGCAACGCGTAACATAGTTCATTCTCATTACTAAAATCGATATCAACCGAGCTTTTATTACGGATATTTAAATGCCCATACATTACTTGCTCATTGTAATCCCCACCAAACACCAAATAACAATCTTTATTATCTTCACACCAATTACAATAATCACTGTTGTCTGGATTAACATTAACAAGTGACATTTTTGGAACCTCTAATTGAAGCTCTCTAAATTGCTCAAAGAATGGTCGATCAAAATCAAACTCTCTTCCGTAATCCATACCATCCCAATAATCACTATTCCAATATTCTCTATCGTAAACGGGAAAAGGTTTATGTTCATGATAGTGCGAAACAATTTGTGCGCCAGTGGCATCACACTTACGGCGGTACAAACGTCGGCCAGCCCGAAACGACATTCTATGACGATGGTTTGCCTCGAAACATTCTGCAAGAGGCTCAAACCTAAACTTTTTATACTGTGCAATTTCTGCTTCAGAAAGTTTAAATTGCTTACCGGTAACACGACATGTTAATTCCATAGAGAGAATGTAGAAAAGATGATTAAATTTACTAAGTGAAACTATATACCAAACTGTAATAGTGTCAATACATCAAAAAGATTACTACGATAAATATTACACTTTTATCCCTTATTTTAGGCATTTAATTATGATATACTAACTGTAGTAATTTTACTACAACAACCCTTCGACTCCTCACCTACGGTTCGTCGCTCAGGATGACAGTTGGTATCTTTCACCTTTATGCAATTAGAAGACTTACAAGAATTAGGCCTAAGCAACGATGAAGCCAAAGTGTACCTAGCACTACTAGAATTAGGCAGTGGCTATGTAAGCGTTATTGCTAAACAGGCTAATGTGCACCGAGTTGTTTGTTATAAGGTGCTAGAAAACTTAGTAGCTAAGGGGCTGGTAAACCAATACAGCAAAGATAATATTAGGCACTTTTCTGCCGAGGGCCCAAAGATTCTTATTCGTCACCAAAAAAAACTGCTCGATAAAGCAGAAAACCTAGTGCCACAACTACTTAGCTTAACCAGTGATTTATCATACAAACCAAAAACGCTTATCTACGAAGGGCAAGAAGGAATCATGAACGTTATTGAAGACACTCTACACGCCGAAGATGGCATTTTAGGCTACACCAACTTTGCCGAGCTACCACAAGTACTGCCAGAAAATTACCTAATGGATTACGCTAAGCAAAAAATTAAAAAACGCATTGCCACTCGGATGCTTAGCCCTCACAGCTTGGAAGGCCTACAGCATTTAGGACAATGCTATCCGCAAGGTTTCCACACCCACTTAGTAGAAGTACTGTTTGTGGACCCAGAAAACTTTCCATTTGAGTACCAAGTAATGATCTACAATAATAAGGTAGCTATTCTTAGTTTAAACCCTAAAGAGCTACTAGGGATTATTTTAGAAAGTGCGCTGTACGCCCGTACCCAACGTGCTATTTTTGAACTCGCTTGGCGTGGGGCAGAACAATTAACGACGCCTTTTTATAAAAAAAATTAATTAACCGCTCCTAAATAACAATCTTCACATAGTACCGTTTCTGGCCTATCGGCTGCATACGTTGTGCTAATAGCTTTACGGCACTCATTACACTCACGGTCGCAAAGAGTGCGAGGATTACGCCTAGCTAAACGGCCACGAAATCGCTCTAGCCACATGTTGCGTGGAATGGGCAGTTGGTGGTCGCGATAGAAACGAAGCTCTTGTGCAGTTAATTTAAATGGCTTTCCAGAAGTCGAACAAACAATTGCCCAATTTAAAATATCATCTGGAACATCAGCAATATTATCTGGCAACTGGTCAGCGGTAATCGTTTTTTCTACCGTTGGTACTGGTAGCTCATTATCGTCCCAATGGGCACCAAGTGATATTGCTGCATCACGCGCAATCGGCATAAATTCAATAGCATCACAACGGTTGTAATGAAACGGACTAAGCTTAGGTGGAAAAAATTGTCCCCACTCCCCTGTCTGTTTCATATGTTCAATAATGCGTGGCACCAATTCTTCGTACTGTTCCTTAGTATATTGCTTATTTAAAATACAGTATTGTTTACGATCTAAATTAGTACACCCAAAACAATCCTTACAACCTTCTAATAAAATAGAGTAGTACACATCAGCCACACTGGTGTTCACCATAGAACAAAACATCGCATGATACACGCCTTCACCAGCAAGTACACATTGGTAGCTTAGTTCTAAGTTAAAACCAAACTGGTAAATATCATAAACGTCTTTTGCACCGGTAACTGTTTGAATACAAAATTTTCCATTTTCAACATCTTCACAGTCAAAACTTTCTGTTACATTTTTACAATTAATTAAGTAGTCACCTTTAGAGGCCTCTATATTGTAACCATGATACTCCTTATGTGGTGCAGCTAACTTAAGTTCTTCCAAACGTTTTACCCAAGCTTGGTACTGGCTACTACTTCCTAAATCAATCGTTGCCATCTTTGCTTTATATTCATCTGCAGTTAATTGCTGATTTTCAAAATAAAATTGTTTATTGCGCAGGCCTGTACTTGCAAAGCAATCAGTACAACCAATACAATCATATAAAAATGCACTCGTGCGTGTATTATTACAATCTTGGCAATGCGTTAAGCCATAACAGTCATGGCAGTCGGTAGAATCATAACAAAGCTCACTCCTAAAGTTATAGTAACCATCCACACAGTTAGTACAATGCTTAATACCATAACCATAATAACAATCCTCGTTATGGTCGGCATGCATAATTAAGTAGCAATTTTTAAGGCTGCCTGCACACTGTACATAGTCAGAATTTTCTAACGTCCCACTAACATACTGGCCACTAAATGGTACAACATCTAATAGTTCTTTAAATTGTTCAAAAAACGGTCGGTCAAAATCAAAATCTCTACCGTATTCTAAAGGATCATGACCATCACCAGACCAACAGTCTCTACAAAAAGATTTACGCCCAGAACTTGGGTCAATTTGCGAAAGCATATGCTTAGAGCAAAGCGCACATGATGCTGAATAAAGGTAAAACTCATTAATAAACATTAAACGACGTTGATACCGACAGGTTGGGCAATTAATAGGCGGTGGCACTAATTGCTTTACACCATTAAAGACTGGTGAAATTTTATCGTAAAAAGCCATGTCTTCTGGAGTGACTTCAAAGTCTACCTGGCATGTTTGGCATTGATGATTCATAAGATGAGTATACGGGAATTAAAAAGGGAAAAGTACCCTCGCCTAGAAATGTAGACGAGGGAATCAATTTATTTAGTACCAAGTAATTTATGAGAAAGGTATAAGAACGGAGTATCGAACAGCGCAACAATAAGTTTTGCAACGTATCCGGTAAGGATAAGTGACCAGATATTTGGCACCACTCCACCAAAAGCAATTCCAAAGAAGATAACTGAGTCTAGAAACTGCGAGATGAGCGTCGAACCATTATTACGCATCCATAAGTACTTACCATTCATCCAGCTATCAATTTTATCGTACAACCAAACATCAAGATTTTGAGCAATAAGGTAAGCAATTAAACTAGCAGCTGTAATACGTGGTGCTGACTTAAACAACGTGTTAAAAGCATCTGTTGCTGCATTAGCCTCAACTGGTGAAATAAGGGTGTATAAGTTTCCAAATACAATAAGGAATACAACAGCAAGGAGTCCATTTAATACACTAGAGTAACCTGCTTTTTTGCCCCAATGCTCAGAAAGAATATCAGTAGCTAAGAAGATAGCAGCGTAGAAAACAGCACTTCCATTGGCAACAAAGCCAAACAGGCTATGGTTTTTAACTGCGGTGAACTGCACCATAATAAGGTTAAGCACAATTAACATTTTTAACCACTGCTTACCAAAGCGTGTGGCAGCTAATACTAAAGAAAGGTCAACAACCATTGCGATAATAAAGATAAGTTCATTAGAGATTTCCATAAGTAGGGGGGGGTAAATAATTAAAAAGAAAATTACAAAATAGATACGCCAACAGGTTGGTTAGTATCAAAATTTCTAGAGACAATAGCTGTAACCGAACCTTGGCACATTAATTGATCAATTTTTGCCACAGTAGAATCTAAATTTAAAATTTTGCTAACAGGATTAGAAGACAAAATAAGAAGGTGTGTTTCATCAATAAAGTTGAGAAGGGCTTGGGCACGAGACCTAGTAGTGATAGGAATAATCATTGCAGGATCTTCTGTAATAGCGTCAATGTCTTGTACACAGTTAGAGATGTGAGATAGTGCGTTCATAAGTAGAGGGGGAAAGTAAATACTTGAAAATAGTAAGCTTTATGTTATAGATATACTTTATTTCCTCAAATACAGTAAATATTAATACGCCTTAAATAATGAATATAAGCCAAAAAAAGGTGTCGGTTTTTCCGACGAAATGCTATACTAAAAGTATGTTAGAGCAGGTATTAACCATTAATGGCTTTAGTAAAAAAGAGGCAACTATTTATTTAGCCGTTCTTAGCAGTGGCGAAGCAACCGCTGGTGCCATTGCCAATAAAACTAAAATAAAGCGCTCTACGGTTTACACTGTAGTAGAAGAGCTTGTTAAAAAAAGCATTCTTTCAGTTAACAATCGTAAAGGCATTAAACGCATTTCTGCCTTACCGCCACAAGCACTTATCGAACGTTTTCGACATTCAATTTCCACAGCAGAAAGTGCATTACCAGCATTGTTAGAGATGGCTTACTCATCCCCTATTAAGCCGCGCTTACAATTTTATGAAGGCCTTGATGGCATCATGGAAATTGTTACGCAAATAAATGCTATTCATAATGCTGAGCCAGGCATGATTGTTACCGATTACTCTAAAATGCCAGAAAAAGTTTGGCAAAAAATAATACAAACAGGCAAAAAAAGAGAGCGAACAAAAAATCGCTTAAAAATTATTGTACCACCTAATCAAAAAAATATAGAAGTACAAGCTAAGGAAGAAGAAAACAACCATTACGCAGAACATCGCATTGCAGAATTTACCTTTACAGATGTGCCATTGGAGCTAAGTTTATTTGATAACACAAAAGTCGCTTTTATGTCATTTGAGCCTGGCGCTAATTTTGCAGTAATTTTAGATTCTGCTGCTATTTATAACACTCTTAAAAACTTGTTTTTATTTATTTGGAAGCACGGTGCACCAAGGCAGAATACTAACCACTAAATTCCTGCTCGTACACGTCTTTATCCCAAACGATCCAACCAGAGTCTGGAGGAATAGTTGTTAAAATAGGCACACCAGTTTTGTCGCACGTGCGCTCATAAAGTTTGCGCTCGCCCAGTAAAGCAAAGCGATCATTCATGCGCGTATCGTATGTTGTACGCGGCAGCGGCACATTCATTTGTTTGCATTTTACAATTTCTGCCGAGGTTACTCTAAACGGTCTCCCGGTTATTTCACACTTAAATGTTAATGGATTATTAGATTCAGGCAAACCATCTAAAACAGCATCAAATGTAGACTCATCAATACTTAAGGCATCATGCTCGTGCCAATTATATCCTTGTGTCTCTGCTTCCTGTTTTGTTAGTGGAAATGAACGCTGAGCAATTGTTTGATTGTAAGGCAAGGCCGCAAAATTAATTGGGAAAAATTCACCCCATTCACCATTGGCTTTCATGTGCTCAATAATCTTAGGTGCAAGTGCTTCATACTGTTCTTTAGAATATTGTTTATTTAAAATACAATACTCGCTATTGGTAACACTGGCACAACCAAACAAATTACTAGACCTCTCGCAATGGTTACAATAGTACGCATCCGAAACGCCATCAAAACAATAATTAGAAAATAATACACGCACAATATTAGTGCCACAGACAGTGTCTTCATAAAGAAGCTCTGCGTTATTACCATAAAGGGTAACGTCCATACAATCTTTTGTATTAGTATTCACAAAGAAACAATACTTAAGATTCTCACCATCATTAATTAAAAAACTATCATGAACAGATTTAGAATCATTAATATAGTTGCCAGTTGCATCTAGAGCATTCACCGTCGACATATGTGGACGAGGGTGCTGTTTAAAAAATTCAAAACAACGCTGCTGCACTTGTTGGCGGACTGTATGTGAACTTAAATCAATATCTGCCATGCGACGTTCATATTCCTCTTTAGTTAGTTGCTCATTAAACATACAGTACTCGCTATGGCGTAAATTTACACAACCAAAACAGTTAATACAATTGCGGCAATTCATTAAAAAATAACTATCTTTACAGTCCGTACAAAATTGCGAACTCTGAACCCCATAACAACCTTTACAAGAAGTAAGATCATAACAAAGCTCACAATGAAAACTAAGCGTGCCCTCTAATACATCTTGGTGGTACCAGCTCATATCAAGCCCTATGCAATCTTCACCTTCTAGTACCCCAAAACATAAATAGCAATTTTTACAATAATGACTATTGTTAACGTAGTCGCTGTTCTCATTCGCTAAAATAGAACGAGCAGGCCGAGGTACTTCAAAAAAAAGTTCTTGCAGCTGTTCTAAAAATGGACGATTAAAATCTACCTCTCGGCCATAATTTAAAGCATTCCATTTATCACTTCGATAATACTCATTATCGTACACTGGAAACGGTGTCTTTGGCGGCCAAATAGAAAACACTTGTTCGCCAGAGTTATCGGCCTTACGAACATTTAAATACAATTGATTTCGATGAATCGCTCGCCGTTGAAACCGACAATCTGGGCAATAAGTAGGCGTTGGCACATCATACGTTACACCATTAAACGTAGGGCTTACACGTTTATAAAACGATAAGTCTTCATCTGTAACCTCAAATGAAGTTTCACACTTTGTGCATGTTTTATTCATGAAATAATTGTAGCAAAAAGAGTAAATAGTGGATAGGTTATAGTGATTAGTGTCTACGTTTAAATAGCAATAAACGTTATTGTTGTTATAACTGAAACACTAATCACTAACCACTATTTACTATTCACTAATTACCCACTAAATTCCTGCTCGTACACGTCTTTATCCCAAACGATCCAACCAGAGTCTGGAGGAATAGTTGTTTTAATAGCTTTACCAGTTTTATCGCAAGTACGATCGTAAAGTTTTGGTTTACCAATTTTATCAAAACGTTCATCAAATCGATTGTTATAGGTCATCCTTGGCAATGGAGCATTAAACTTTTTATAACGACTAATCTCTGTACTTGTTAAACGAAACGGTTTTCCTGATTGTTTACAGGTTAAGATCATCGAATCTTTGTTTTCAGGATACGTATCAACATAATCATCTATTTCTTGGTCACCCAAAACACTCGTTGCATCCTGCTCTTGCCACTGAAGACCTTGGCTAAGAGCATCATCTTTTGAAAGAGGAAATAATCGATAAGAATGCGATTTATTATAGGGAATATAACAAGTGTTAGCATTAAAGTATTCGCCCCAATCACCATCAGTACGCATTTTTTCAATAATTTTTGGAACAAGAGTCTCATATTCCTCTTTAGAATATTGTTTATTAAAAATACAATATTGTTTGTAATTCAAGCCTACACATCCAAAACAATCCTTACTTTGGAAACAATATCGACAATACATTAAATTATTGCAACCATTCCAACATGATTCACAAAAAAGAAGATTACTAGAATTATTGCCACAAACAGAAGACTCATACGTAAGCTCCACATTGTTACCAAAAACACTATGGTCCATACAGTCTTTTGCATTTGCAACCACATAATAACAATGGCGCATACTTTCACCTGCTGAAACAAAAAAACTTTCATGAACATCTTTACTGTTTTGAATCATGTCTCCAGTAACATTTTCTGAATTAGTATTTAATGCATGAGGCCTAGGATGCGTCTGCCAAAAATCTAAGCAGCGCTTGTAAATCACGGCCCTTTGTGAGTAAGATGAAAGATTTAATTCATTAATTCTAGAAAAATATTCCTCTTCACTTAACTGCTCATTAAACATTTGGAATTTTGCATTACGTAAATTTACACAACCAAAGCAATGTTCGCAATTCCTACAATTCATCAAAAAATAGCTATCTCGACAGTTTTCAGCATGAAAAGAGCTCTGAACATTATAACATCCTTCACACGCAATACATTCATAGCAAAGCTCACAATGATAAGATTGCGTACATTCAAGTAAATCACGCCCATACCAACAAATTTCTGAGCTCATACAGTCTTCAACGTCAATTGCACCAAACATAAGGTAGCAATTTTTCATATAATCACCATTATTACAATACTCACTATTTTCAACATTTAATACAGAACGAGCAGGTCGAGGCACCTCTTTTGAAAGCTCGTGCATTTGAGCAAAAACAGATTGAGTGGCATTAAAGTCTCTTCCGTATGTAATTGCATCCCAATCGCTACCATAATAATACTCATTTTCATAAACTGGAAATGGAACATCAGGTGGCCATCCCGAATAACTTTTTTTACCGGTATCATCAATGGTTCTATAATAAATATAGCCCTGATTTCGATTAACAAGCCTACGTTGTAAACGACAAGCAGGGCAATGCGTCGGTGCTGGCACTTGCTGTTTCACTCCATTAAAAACTGGGCTTACTTTATCGTAGAACGCTAAATCTTCATCAGTAATCTCAAAATTTGCCTGGCATTTAACACATTGGTTATTCATAAATAAAGTATAACATAAAAAAACCGTGTCATCCTGAGCCTGCCGAAGGATCACGGTTCGGCAAGCTCACCGAGACACCTTCTGCCACTATTTACTACTTAGTAATCATCTACTATACTAAAGAACGTAATTTCCCCCTTGTACTCCTATGCCATGCGTAACCGATTTTAACGACTATATTTCTAGCCAAAGCCTTTTAAAACATATGTTTTATGTAAAATGGAACGAAGGTGAATTAACACTAGAAGATTTACAAGTATACGTTAAAGAGTACTACCACTTAGCGCGCCATATTCCTAATATGTGTAGCTCTATTCGGGATAATGCTAAAACCAAACGACCAGATATGATTGATGCCATTACCCAAAACATGGAGGAAGAAGCTGAACATGCAGACCTATGGTTAACATTTGGTACAAGCTTAGGGTTAACAAAAAATGAAATTACAGCATATGAACCAAGCGAGACTATGAAAACCGCAGTTAGTGACCTTTGTACACTATGCGATAAATCATTCGAGGAAGGTGTAGCTGCTATGTACGCACTAGAATGCGAACTGCCAGAAGTAGCAGAAACAAAAAAGGCTGGCCTTAAAAAATTCTATAACTTAGAAAGCCACGATGCCCATGTGTACTTTGATGAACACTTAAACGAGGCAAAACACTTACAAGTTTGGATTAAAACTGACGTTAATGACAAGACCGAACAAGCAATTCACGACAGTATGAGTGCACAAAACCGTGTACTAGATGCAGTATGCGAGGTTGCAGGTATTAGTTATTAGCGTACTAAACAAAGTGCCACTAAAATAATCATTTAAATACAGTGATTAGTGGTTAGGTTATAGTAATTAGTGTCCACCTTTAACATTCAACAAGATTTGTTGTTTTTATACTGGAACACTAATCACTAACCACTATTCACTTTTCAAGACTTTCAAAAAACCATGAAACTAAACTAAAACCTAATACACTTCCTTAAGGTAACATTCTTCACAGTAAATAAGCCCAGGATAGCCTGGTGCGTAACTACTTTTAATGGTTTTTCCGCATTTATCACAAGGGCGACTATGTAAAAAGTGTGGATTACGCTGCTTACGTAAACGCAACTGGCGTTCGTCTGGGTGTAGGCGAGGTAAGGTGATATTTTGCTGACGATAAAACTCTAATTCTTGTTTAATAATTTTAAATAAACGACCAGTAACAGGGCATTCAATCGCCCAGTTTAAAACATCATCTGGCACATCAGTAATGCGCTCTGGTAATTGATCTGCTGGAATAATTTTATCAGACGTTGGTGCACTTTTTTGATAATCATGCCAAGTCCAACCACGTTGCAGAGCTACTTCTTTAGCAATAGGTAGCTCCTCAAATGCTACTGATAAATTATAAGCAAAGATATTATGAGCAACACTAGGCCACCTACCCCACTGCCCATCTAATACCATTTTTGCCATTATTATTGGGAACAGGACTTCGTACTCTTCTTTAGAATACTGCTTGTTTAAAATGCAGTAAGATTTATTGGTAAGGCCTGCACAGCCAAAGCAATGCTCGCAACCACGCATTTGGTCACAATAGTAAATGTCGCTACTACCATTAATAGAAATACTAAAAAATATTTTTTGGCTACCTGCCACACTCATGCACTCATACAACGTAGAGGCCTGCATACCACAACGCGAACAGTCCATCATGTCAGTGCCACCCCAACCACACATTTGGCAATGCGTACAATCTTGTGCACCTAAAATAATATCAAAACAATTATGGCAACTTTGGCAGTTTTCTAAATAATGCCCACTGCAATCCTCTGTATTATGTTTATGGCTATACATAGTAGGGACGGTACATTGCCACTCTGTAAATTTTTCCTTAAAACGTTGTAGGCCAGTAAACGTTTGTAAGTTAGCTTGTACAGCCTCGAATTGCTCTTTGGTAACAGGGGCATTAAAAATGTGGTACTCCTTATGGCGTAAGTTTTTACAACCAATACATTTGGTACAATCATGGCAATTGTGTAAAAACCAACTATCCTTACAATTAAGGCAATCTAAACTGTAATTAAGGCCATAACTGCCATCGCAGCCAATACATTGGTAAAGCATTTCGTTGCCCGTGCTCAATAAACAATCAATACAATTTTTACTTTGAATAACACTATGGCAATGTAAACAGTCTTCCGCCTCAATACAACCACAGCACATATAACAATTACGATTATTTAAGCCAAACGTCGTATAATTACTGTTAACACTAGCGGTATCTCTATGCATTGCACGGCGTGGAATATCCATCATTAGTAAATGAAACTGCTCAAAGAACGACTCTGTTTCACTATAATCACGACCGTAGCTCATCGGATCCCAGTTATCACTATTCCAATACGTATCATTATAAACGGTACATTGGTGCCCAGGTGGGTACAACGATAAAATAGCTTCGCCAGTAGCATCACATGTTCGCTTAAAAATGTTGCTTTCATTACGCTGAGAAGCTCGACGCTGCTCTCTACAAACACTACATTGCTCTGGAACTTGAAAGCTATAACGCGTTGTCCCAACTACCGGAGAAATCTTTTTTAGAAATTTCTGATCACGCTCTGTGACTGTAAACTCAGCTTGGCATGTAGTGCAAGTACGCTCCATGGACTGGAGTATAGCAGAAAAAAACCTCTCCCCAACCCTCTCCTTAAATAAGGAGAGGGGGCTAATTTTCAAAAACTAATTAGCTCCTCTCCCGCTTGGCGGGAGAGGCTGGGAGAGGGTTCTAACCACTAAATTCTTGCTCATAAACATCTTTGTCCCACACAATCCAAGGGGTTTCAGGAGAAATATTAGTATGAATCGTCTTGCCACTTTTTGGACATGTGCGTTCAAACAGAGCTGGAGGACCATAGTAAGCTGCGCGCGAATTAATACGTTCGTCATACGTTGTACGTGGCAATGGCGCATTAAGCATTCTAAGCATACTAATTTCACGAGCCGAAATATTAAATATTTTACCAGACTTTGTACTGGTAGTAACAATACTTTCATCAGTTTGTGGTAAGCCATCAGGCAGTTCAGCAATCTTTTGATTATGATCTGCTTGAGTTTCTTCAAGCCACTCTAGCCCATCGGCATTAACCTCAGTTTTAGTTAAAGGATACAATCGCTGGGCAAAACTTTGATTATATGGTGTGGCCGAAAGCTCCATCGGAAAAAATTCTCCCCATTCCCCCATGCTACGCATATGCTCAATAATTTTTGGAACAAGACTGTTATATTGCTCTTCGGTATACTGTTTATTTAAAATACAGTACTGCTTTTTTTGTAGAGCAACACAGCCAAACAAGTCAGAAACTCCTACGCAAAACGAACTATATAACAAGTTAGTAACATTCCCCCAGCAATTATGTGTAAACTGTAAATTGTTAGCATCAACGCCACAAACAGAGCATTCATACGTTAGCTCACAACGGATACCAACATTATTATGATCCATCATATCTTTACAGTCTTCCCGAATGGTATGGCAGTATCGAACATTTTCTGCACCAGAGGTAATAAAACAATGATGCACATCATTACACTCGCGTAAAAAATTACCAGTTGAATTTTCATAACTCATTCCAAATACATGTGGTCTAGGATGTTGTATAAAAAAATCTTCACAACGCTTAGCAATTGCTTGACGCTGACTATAACTCGATAAATCTAGCTCTGCCATGCGCTGCTCATATTCCTCTTTCGTAAGCTGTTCATTAAACATACAGTATTTGGCATGGCGTAGATTTACACACCCAAAGCAATACTCACACGAGTTACAATTTAATAAAAAATAACTATGACGCGAGCCAATGCAGAACTGTGAACTCTGTAATCCGTAACATTGGAAACACGACGTGCAGTCGTAACACAGTTCGCAGTTAGGAATACCATTACAATCTAAACAATCTTTAGAAAACCAAGGATCTTCGCAGCAAAGACAATCTTCTGTTTCCGTAGCATTAAAAACCAGATAACAATTACGAATCGCTGTTGCATTATTACTGTAATCACTATTTTCATCTTTAGAAATACTGCGCGCAGGATGAGTAGACGCATTACGTACTTCTGTAAATTGTTCAAAAAATGATCGATTAAAATCGTAATCTTGTGCACCAGCATGCATGTCATACTCTATATTCCACCAGCGGTCATTATGGATAACCGGAAACGGTGCATTATTATTCCACATCGAAAAAATAGCCTCCCCCGTTATGCTATCTGGTCGCTGATACACATAAATTTGGTTACGATGTGCGGTCCGCCGTTGCAGCCGACAATCTGGACAGTGGGTTGGTGGCGGTAACATTACTTTTTTACCACCAAATTCAGGACTTAATTTTTCAAGCAAGGCTAAATCTTCACTGTAAACTATAAAGTCCGCCTGACATTTAGCACATACTTTTTGCATGATTTCACTATAACATATTACGTTAAGATAAGGACATTTTTTTCAACATCAACAGTTACTTTTTGTTGTGTACTACCCTGTATAATCAATAACGAAAGTGGATCTAAAATTTCATGCTGGATTAATCGTTTAAGGGGTCGAGCACCAAAACGCGCATCGTATCCTTTGCTTGCCAAATAATCGATAGCTTTATCTGTAACCACTAATGCAATATCTTGTAATGCTAAACGCTTAGCAACTTTATTAATTTGAAGTTGAACAATACTGTGGATATGCTGCTCCGACAGCTGGTCAAATGTCACAATTTCATCAATTCTATTTAAAAACTCAGGCTTAAACGAAGCTTGTAACAATTGTTGAATATCATCATCGAGCATCTTCGATTTTTTCTCTGCTTCCTCCAATATCAAATGGCTACCAATATTACTGGTCATAATAATAATAGTATTTTTAAAATCTACCGTACGACCTTTATTATCTGTTAAACGTCCATCATCAAGTAGTTGTAATAGAATATTAAACGTATCTGGATGTGCTTTTTCTATTTCATCTAATAAAATAATACTATACGGATGACGGCGAACTGCCTCTGTAAGCTGACCTCCTTCTTCGTAGCCTATGTACCCAGGAGGTGGACCCACCAAACGTGCGACAGCATGTTTTTCACTATATTCTGACATATCAATTCTGGTAATTAGCTGATCGTCATTAAACATAAATTCGGCCAGTGCTTTTGCTAGCTCTGTTTTACCAACACCAGTTGGACCCAAGAATAAAAATGAACCAATAGGCTTACCTTCTTCTTGTAAAGCAGCTCTACTACGTCGTACTGCATTACTTACAGCTTTAATAGCATCATGCTGTCCAATCACACGTTGACCAATAACATCTTCCATTAGTGCTAGCTTTGCAGATTCTTCTTGCAGCATTTTTGTAACAGGGATACCAGTCCACCGCGCAACAATTTGGGCAATATCTTCCTCGGTAACTTCTTCGCGTAGAATACGGCTCCCTTCTTGCATCTTTTCTAGCTTTTGCTTTGCATCTTCCACTTGCTTCTCTAATGCTGGAATGGTGCTATAACGAATTTCTGCCACTCGTTCTAAGTCACCCAAGCGCTCCGCTTGTTCTGATTCTGCTTTTAAACTATCCATTTTTTTATCAGCATTATTAATAATATCAATCACTGATTTTTCATTTTGCCAGCGTGTATCTAATGCCGATTGCTGCTCTTGTAATTCTGCTAAGGTTTTAGAAATTTCTTCTAAGCGTTTTTTAGAGTCGACATCTTTTTCTTGAGCAAGCGATGTTTTTTCTACCTCTAATTGACGAATTTGACGATCAATTCTATCAAGCTCTGTGGGTTTGCTCGCTAATTCAATGCGTAACACTGCAGCGGCTTCATCCATCAAATCGATTGCCTTATCTGGTAAAAAACGATCATTAATATAACGGTCAGAAAGTTCGACAGCTGCTACCACTGCATTATCTTGAATGCGCACACCATGATGTACTTCGTATTTTTCTTTAATACCACGTAAAATAGAAACTGTATCAATAATACTAGGTGGTTCTACCATTACTGGCTGGAATCGACGTTCCAGTGCCGCATCTTTTTCTAAATGTTTACGATATTCATTAAGAGTTGTAGCTCCAATCGTACTGATTTCACCACGCGCTAATGCTGGCTTTAGTAAGTTACCAGCATCAGTAGAACCTTCACTCGCGCCAGCCCCTACAATAGTATGTAGCTCATCAATAAATAAAATAATGCCTCCAGCACTTTCTTTTACTTCATTAATCACAGCTTTTAAACGCTCTTCAAACTCACCACGATACTTTGTACCAGCTAATAGAGATCCTAAATCCAACGAAAGAATTCTTTTTCCTAACAGCACCTCTGGAACATCACTATCAATAATTTTTTTAGCCAGCCCTTCTACAATCGCAGTTTTACCAGTTCCAGGCTCCCCTACCAACACTGGGTTATTTTTACTCCGACGGCTTAGTATTTGCATCACACGGCGAATTTCCTCATCACGACCAATGACTGGGTCAATTTTACCTTCCATTGCTAGATTTGAAAAATCAATCGTATATTTTTCTAAAGATTGGAAGCTACCTTCTGGGTCTCTACTCGACACCCTTGTAGAACCACGCACCTCTTTTAGTGTTGTTAAAAAGTCTTTAACAGATACACCCAGTAATGTGGCATTTTTTTCATCGCTTAGAATCGCTAACCATAAATGTTCAGTAGAAATATAGTCGTCCCCCATATTCTTAGCATGTTGGTTAGCCTCATCTAATACCAATTTCAACGCTGGAGAAAGAAATGTTTGTACGCTCCCTTCTACTTTCGGTAAAACTGCAAGTGACTTTTTGATAGCGTCTTCTAGTTCTGTAGGTACAATGCTCATTTTTGTAAGTACTGCAGGCACCAAACCATCGGGTTGTTTAACAAGAACTAACGCCATATGTAATGGATTAAGTGACTGTTGTTTTAGGCGCGTTGCAAGTTCCATTGTCCCTTGTACTGCCTCGGCCGCCTTTGTTGTAAAGTGTTCAAAATTCATAATAAAATAGATAATAATAATCACTAAATTAGCACTCTACACTTTAGAGTGCTAATAAAACTTTGTCAACATATTTAATACCTCTCGTCTAAATAACAAGCTTCACACAAAACACTTTTACCACTATCTGTAGCATGTGGAGACTCCACCCCTGCCTTACATTTATGGCAATGGCGATCATAAAGCTTGCGCTCGTTAAGCTTTGCAAATTGCTCGTAAAACCGTTGCTTAGGACACAGCATTGGTAGTGGTAATCGCATTTGCCTATAAAACCATAGCTCTTTTTCTAGTACTTTAAACGGTTTACCACTTTTAGTGCATATCAAAGCGTGATCCACTACAACATCTGGCACTTCATCAATCGTGTTGGGAATCTCCATCGGGGTAAAGTTCATATCTGGCACTGGATCATCATGCCAATGCCAACCACGAGCTAACGTTTGTTTTTTAGTAAGTGGAAAGTAGTCATAGGCCACTGTTTCATTATATGCAAAGTGTGAAATATTTGGTGGAAAAAACTGCCCCCATTCCCCTGTAGACTTCATATGTTCAATAATTTTTGGGGCAAGTAACTCATATTCTTCTTTAGTGTATTGCTTATTTAAAATGCAATATTCATGATGTTTTGTACAAACACAACCAAACAAGTTCGCCGAGTTATTAAATGCATATGCAGAGTAAAAAATATTATTAGACTCTACCACCAAACTACTAAAGTAAGCGTCGTAAGAATACCAACCATCCATAAGCTCAACGCAACGCTCACACTTATTTGCAAATACAGCTCCATAAAGAGAGTTAGAATCTTCACATTCCCAGCAGTTACAAGCATCTTGCACGTCATGAATATTGTAAGAACTATAAACATTATTACAATTTTCAATCGTGTCCCCTGTTACATGCTCGTTGCCAAAATTATCAGCATATTTAAACAAGTACGCCTTAAGCACTGTTGTAAATAATATTTGGTAATGCTGATAACTACTACGCTCAGAAGATTGCAACTTTACAAGATGCTGACGATATTCTTCCTCAGTTAACTGCTCATTTGCTACGCAATATTGCTTATCCACCAAACCAGTGCAAGCAATACAGTCTCGACAATTTTTACAGTCATAAAGGTAATAGCAATCATTAATATTTTCACAAGAAAAACATTCAACACACTTGGTAGCAGTTGTACAATTAATACAGTTATAACACATCTCTGATTGGTACATGTATAAACAATCCACTATAAAATTACAGTGAATAATATTATTACTGTAATACACGTCAGTACAATAACCACACCTACTGCTTAAATAACAATCCTTACTTTTGCCAACATACATGTTGTAAACACAGTTTTCAGTATGAGCCAAAATCGTTGCAGAAACAGGAACGTTATTATAAAGCTCTGAAAACTGTTCAAAAAATGGGCGATTAAAATCATAATCTTGTCCATAATCTAAAGGGCTCCATTCATCACTCCACCACAGCTCATTATTATAAACAGGTACCACCGCCTCTGGGCGGTAAGCAGCAACAATCGACTGGCCTGTTTTACTGCACATACGCTGATACAAACTATTTTGGTTACGGTACGTAAGCCTAATTTGCATACAACAATCAGGACACTTAGTAGGCAACGGAAAGGGATAAGTAGTATCTCCAATCTGCGGCGCTAGTGTTTGCAGTAACTGTTGATCATGTGCAGTAATATCAAACAAAGCCAAACATAAATCACAAGTTTTTTGCACAGCAAGAGTATACCACGTTTAATACATCTCTTTAAGATAGCACTCCTCACAGTAAATAAGCTCAGGGCTATCATTTGTAAATGTACTCCGCATTTGCTTATGACATTTTGGGCATTCAAGTTGATGTAATTGACGTGGGCGACGTTGAGCAAACCGTTCTTGATATCGCTGCTCTGGACATTTAGTCGGTACCGCAATATGCATATCTCTATAAAACTTAAGTTCTTGTGGAACAATTTTATAGGGCACATTAGTGATGCTGCAATAAAGCACCTCATCACAAATACTATCATCTACATCTTGTATGTTTGCTGGCACCTTAAACCGACTCATTGGTGGTGTTGGAGTCGAGGTTTCTGAAAGCCACTGCAAGCCTCTGATTTCCGCCTCTGCTTTAGTTAATGGGTAGTAATCTTGAGCAATCGTTTCATTATATGCAAATGGAGAAATATTCATCGGGAAAAACTCTCCCCACTCCCCTGTCGATTGCATATGCTCAATAATCCGTGGTACAAGTTCTTCATACTCTTCTTTAGAATATTGCTTATTTAAAATACAGTACTGTTTACCCTTAAGGCCTACACATCCAAACAGATTCTTGCTACCCATCATGCATAAATGACAATACAAAAGGGCGCTAACACTTTCCCAACAAGATTCAGAAAAAAGTACGCGTTGTGCTGTTAAACCAATTAAGTGGCCTTCGTAATTTAACTCTCCACCCAAGCCAAAGCCATACACATCGTAAGAGTCTTTACTTTGGTGATACCACGTACAATATTTACAATCTTCTAAGTAAGTACAATCATAACTTTCGTGCACATTTTTCGAGAACGAAATATTATCACCGGTAACATCTTCATTACTAATACCGCCATAGTAATTACGTGGTAATTTACCTTTTAACGACAATAATTTTTGTCGAGCCAACTCCATAAACTGCGGATTAACAAATAGCCACTGTAATTTTTCAAAGTACTTGTCTTTTGTGTGTTGTTTATTAAAAATATAGTACTGTTTATTATTTAAATTTACACAGCCAATGCAGTCATTACAATTTTTACAGTTATATAAATACAGGCTATCTCGGCAATTTTCTACCTCTTGGCAATGTTGTAAATTATACCCATGGTAACAGTCAATACACTCGTAGCAACGGGTACTATTAAAGGTAAAAAAGCAATCACAGACGTCCTTATTAAACATCATAAATGTTGTATAAAAACAATCTTCACTCTCACTACAAGCCACACAGCGATAACAATTTTTACTACGTAAAATTAAGTTATTATATTCGCAATTTTCATTACCGGCTTTAATATCAAGCGATGGCCTAGGTACAAGCTGTAACAACGAATGGTACTGATTAAAAAACGGTCGATTAAAATCATACTCGCGGCCATAATCCATAGGATCCCAGTCATCACTATACCAGTGGGTATATTTATAAACCGTATACGGTGTGCGCTGCCTGTACACAGAAACAATATCTTCACCAGTTAAATCGCATGTTCGCTGGTAAAGTTTACGCTCCATACGAACAGCAAGCTTCCGTTGTTGTCGACACTCATAACAATGCGAGGGTGCTGGCACCTCAAACAACTTACCGCCAAACGTAGGTGACACACGTTTATAAAAATTGAGGTCATTATCTGTGACAATAAATGTAGTCGAGCAGGCAGTGCATGTTTTATTCATAGAGTTGACTATAGATAAAAAAAGTTTTATGATCAATACTCTTTCACACAAAAAATGTGAAACTGTGAAAGAATACTAAAAATATATGCTTTTAGACGTCTTACAATCACTTGGCCTTAGTAAGATAGAAGCAGAAATGTATAAAACACTGCTACCTCTTGGTGATGTACCCATGGCTACAGTTACTAAAACTGCACGTAGGCACCCTCAAGTTGTCTACCGTTTAATAGACCAGCTTGCTGCTAAAGGTTTAGCGACTGTTTCTACACAGCGGCACCGTAAATATGTTAAAGCAGTGGACCCAAAAGTATTAGAACAGCTACAAACCACAAAGCTCGAAAAGCTCCGTTCTGCTTTGCCAGAGCTTAATGCCTTACAGCATGCACCAGATGGCGTAGAAGTACACATCATGAAAGGCAACGAAGCTATTCAAGCCGTACGCCAACGTGCATTTTCTGAACTAGAAGCCGGTGAGATTTACTATATTTTATCGTTCTCGGGTTCGCATTTTTTTGACACCATGGAAGACCAACTAGAACGTCTTGAAACTCTTCGCGAGAGTAGAAAAGTTCATAAAAAAATGATTGGCTTTGAAAGCCAGCGCACCAATGTAGAACGCAACCAAGAACACCAACGAAAGTACGTCGAAATACGATATTTACCAGAAGAATTACCGGTGCCAACCAGTACCAACATTTTCAATAATACGACCTCCATCCAAATTTGGTCACCCGAGCCTATTGTTATTTTAATAGAAAGCGCCGACGTAGCCCAAAGCTATAAAGATTACTTTAATGTCCTTTGGGAAATGGCAAAAAGTTAATATTTATTCATTGATAAGCCAGTATGTTTTTTGATAGCCACAATATCACGAGCTATAACATTACTATCTTCAATCAACATCTGTACGTCTTCTTTAAGAATTCCAACATCTTGTTCTAAATTACCAACCCTTTTATTAAGCTTACTAAATCCATCTTTCATTTCAATTCTCAGATCACTCATTTCAGTTTTAAATTCATTTTTCAAACTAGAAAATCCATGACTCACATGGTTCACCACATCCTGTAATGTAATATCTTGGTCAGACATAGGAGAACCAGTATTTCATGGTTCTATAGTAAAAGCAAGTAGCCTGAATACAGATCTAGTACATTTCAGACAGGTAACATTCTTCGCAGTACACCTGTTCTGGACGCTCTGGAGCATACGTTGTTTGAATATCTTTAGAACATTTACTACATTGCCTAGCATGTAATACTCTTGGATTACGCAAAGCCATACGCTCTTGATGACGCTGAAAGAAGTTACGACGCGGCAGTGGAATATTCATTTTTTGGTAAAATGCTAATTCTTGAGGGATAATTTTATAAAGCTTATCACTTACTTCACAAGTTAGTATCTGCTTACAAATATCATCGGTAATTTCTGTAATAGTATCGCCAAATTCAACAGGCGAACCCATATATTGATTGTCTTTCTTTGGTTCATCGTACCAAGTCCAACCTTGTGCTAACACATCTTCTTGAGTCATGGGGTAATAATCGTTCGCAAGCGTTTCATTATAACTAAACACAGACGTATTAACCGGGAAAAACTCTCCCCACTCTTTAGCTATACGCATATGCTCAACAATTTTAGGTACAAGTTCTTCGTATTGTTCTTTAGTGTACTGCTTGTTTAAAATACAATACTCTTTTCTATTTAAACCAACACAGCCAAAACAGTTTTTACTATGTGGGCAAAGGCTGCAGTACATTAAATCATTCATTTGGGCCAACGTATAATTACAAAACAAACACCCATGGATACCATAGCCAGCCACCGAGCATTCATACAGCATTTCGCCATCACCACACTCATGAATATCCATACAGTTTTTAAGCGGCATAAATCCTTGTGCTACATGGCGGCAATCCCAAAGTTCTTCACTATCAAAACAATGCTTCGCATTTTTACAACGCACTAAATAATCACCAAGAACATCTTCATTCTGTAAACCGTGTGTAAATTTCTGTGGAAACTCTAACTTCAATGCCTCAAAGCGTTCGCGTGCAGACTTCAGTGCATCATCCGAGCCCATCATTGCTTTAATGGTGGCAAACTCCTCTGGAGTTACTTGTTTATTTTCTACGTAATACTCTTTATTGGTTAAGTTAGAAGACATTAAACAATTTTTACAGCCCGTACAGTTTTTTAGGAACATACTGTCGCTACAGTTGTCACAGTCTTGTAAATAACTAGAGCCATAACACTGCACACAGTCAATACACTGGTAACAAAGTTGGCTTTTTCGAACTCTAAAACAATCAAGGCAGTCCTCGCATCCATTTAAACTGTAACTATAATAACAGTCTCTATTTTCATCACTATCAAAAATTAAATAACAACCTTTATTTTTACCAGCATGGTTGGTGTATGTACAATTTTCATCAAACTCAAAACCGGTAAATAGGTTTGGACGCGGAACATCTTTTAACAGCTCAGACCATTGTTCAAAGAAAGGCTTGTTAAAATCGTAATCACGACCGTAGTCGATGGCGTCCCATTTATCACTATACCAAACTTCTTGCTCGTACACTTTATAGGGCAGCTCTGGCCGAATGTTAGAAATAATACTAGAGCCTGTAAAATCACATTTACGCTCATGTAAATTTAATTGATTTAATTGCGCCATACGTCTCCTACTTCTACATGGTGGACATTGTGTTGGCGGTGGCAACTGAAGCTTAACGCCACCAACTGTAGGTGAGAGCATGTCTAAAAATTGCTGATCTTCAGTGGTAATTTCAAACTCGGTAGAGCATTGTTGGCAAGTAGTATTCATAAATAAAGTATAACAGTAAATTAATAAATTTCGGATAAACCTGCCTATCGGCAAGTGTTGAATATAAAATAAAAGCGAGATAAAAGAGGTAGCATACTAATAAACGGCAGACAGGTAGCAGGTTTCGCAATAAACAGTTTCTGGACGTTTTGCAGAGTACGTTGTTTGAATATCCTTAGAACATTTAGCACATTGTCGCTTAACAAGCTTACGAGGGTTACGAAGAGCCATTCGACGTTTATGACGTTCTAGAAACGACACTCTTGGCAATGGTAAATGCATCGACCGTAAAAATGTTAATTCTTGTGGAATTATTTTATAAGGCTTGCCAGAAATATCACATTTTAAAATTTGGTCACAAATATCATCAGCGGCTTCAATAATATCATCAGGAAGCTCATGAATCGGACCCATATACTGCGTTTCATCATTCATCTCTTCAGACCAAAGCCAGCCACCTGCGGTAGCCTGTTGTTTGGTTAATGGAAAGTATTCGTAAGCCATCGTTTGGTTATACCCAAATGGTGTTAATGAAACTGGGAAATATTCTCCCCACTCTCCTGTTTGCTGCATATGCTCAATAAGTTTTTGCACAGTAATCTCATAGTCTTCCTTAGAATACTGTTTATTAAAAACACAATACTGCTGTGCATTTAAACCTTGGCAGCCAAAACAATCTTTGCAATTAGTACAATTTTCACAATATAACACATTGGCACAACCAACGCTGTTATGTGTAAATAATACAGCATTACCGGTTATAGCCACTCCTTCGTAAGACCACTCCGTATGGTTTGGGCAGTAATTACAATCGTAGCTGTTATGAAACGATTCTGTAGTAGCAAGGTACTTACTATATTCTGCATTTTTAGAATCATAGCTATCATAAGTATTCTTGCAGCCATATAAATAATCACCAGTAATATCCTCACAATTAATACCGTGATAATACTTAACAATTTCTTTACCAATTAGCTGTTGAACTTTTTGCTGAGCAAGCTGAATCATTTTAAATGACCCACTATTAAATTCTTCAAGTCGAGATTCGTATTGTTCTTTAGTAAGCTGTTCATTAAAAAAACAATATTGTTTATTTTTTAAACCAACACAACCAAAGCAGTCATTACAACCGGTACAATGCACTAAAAACCTAGAAGTGTTACAGTTCTCACATGCACGTGAAAACGCCAATTCATAAGAGTTAACACAATCGATACATTCATAGCAACGCTGACTTCTATAAAGATATAAATTATCCATACAATCTTTACTTTGCCAGACAATATGTCCATAACAGGTGTCTTCATTATCAACATTACCACCTACTAAATAACTATTGGTACTATTAAACGAAAAATTACAGTAATCACAATTCTCGCACTGTACGTTGTAAAGACTCATACGTGGCACCTTATGAAACAGTTCCGTAATCTGTTCAAACACAGACTTGTTAAAATCAGGCTCTTGGCCATAATCAAACGCACTCCATTTATCACTCCACCATTCATGTAATTCATATACAGGAAAAGGCGCACTAGCATCATACATCGAGATTGTTTGCTTACCACTTAAGTCACACGTACGGTGAGTAAGATAAAAAAAGTTGCGAAAAGAAATACGTCGCTGCATTCTACAGGCTGGACAAAGTGTAGGTGGTGGTATTTCAAATTTTTTACCACCAATAGTAGGTCCTACATCTTTATAAAACTTAAGATCACCATCGGTGACTTTAAATTCTGCCGAGCATTTAGTGCAGGCATGCATTAGTAAACTTCGTTAAGGTAACAAGACTCACAATGGACAATGTTATGAGTATCAGGTGGAAATACAGATTGCATATCCTTAGCACACCGTGCGCATTTTACATTGTAAAGTTCAGTAGTCCTTAAAAACTGCATTCGTTCTGACTGGCGTTGTTTTGGGGATTTTCGCGGAACAGGAAGTTGTTGCTTTCTATAAAAGGCTAATTCATCAGGGATAATTTTATAAAGCCGCTGCGAAACACTACACCGTAAGATATCATTACAAATTTCATCGGTTGTTGCAGAAATATTATCAGGCAAAGTAACATCTGGGCCCATATATTCTTGTGTTTGTGTAGAAGATTTCCAGCTATAGCCTAATTGTTTAGCCTCGGATTCTGTGAGTGGATATAAAATTTGAGCTGTGGTTTCGTTATAACAAAATGGCGCAGTAGATTCTGGAAAAAACTGACCCCACTCCCCTGTTGTCATCATGTGTTTAGCAATCTTTAAGGCCAGTGTATTATAGCCTTCCTTACTATACTGTTTATTTAAAATACAATACTGTTTTTGGTGCATGTTCACACAACCAAACAGGTTAGAGCAAGACTGAACAGTATCGCAATGGTAAACATCGTTACAAGTCCAGTTGTGGAAGCTACATGCATTACGCTGACCACCCACACCCGCTGTTACACAATTATAAAGCAGTTCTGCACCGTCAAAGCCAGCATAAGTACAATCCATAAAATCTTTTGAATGCTCGGTAGAATAAAGGTATCGACCATCCTCGATATTACTAGAGAAAAAACCATGATGCACATTTTTACAACCTCTTAAGTGGTCTCCTTCCGAGTCTTCGCAATTAATGTTGTAAACATTGGGCCGAGCCATACGGTTACGATATTCAAAAAACTTAGCTTTAAAATGTTCAAATTTTTCATGAGAGGTAAATTGTGCTCTTACTTGTTCAAATGTTTCTTTATCAACAGGCTTGTTATCAATATGATACTCTTTATGTCGTAAATTGCTGCAAAATAGACAGTTTTTACAGCCTTGTAAATTTAAAGAAAAACCACAGTCAGAACTATCACTACTATCAAATACGTAGGTACAGTTATATAAATTACTACCCCATACACATTCATAACAAAATTGGCTGTCTTTTAAATAGTAACAATCCAAGGAATGATGCGAGTGGTCAAAATACTCTCCATACATACATTTTTCGTTATACCAAGAACCAAGCACCGCCAAATAGCAGTCTTTATTAAAACCGGCATAATTACAGTATTCACTATTTTCTGGCGCCTTATTCATAAGGGTGGGCCTTGGCACCTTTAATTGCAACTCACGGTATTGTGTAAAGAAGGATTTATTAAAATCATAATCCTGACCATACTCACGACTATCCCAACTATCACCCCACCAACAATCATTACAGTAAACTGTATAAGGCTTATCTGCAGAATATGCAGAGATCATTGTCTTTTGGCATTTATCGCAATTACGATTATAAAACTCTGAAATATTAGGTGAAGCCAGCCGACGTTGCCTTCGACATTCAGGACATTTGTTTTGCGCTGGAAGTTCAACAGTTTCTCCATTAAAAACTGGGCTTAATTTTTTAAGCATAGCGCGATCAGCGTCTGTAATTTCATACTGAGCCTGGCATGTAGAACATTGTTTATTCATAATTTAACGTGGGGGCCTTTAGTCCTGAGCTTGTCGAAGGACGAACATGTAGTACAAGTATGCATTAAAAAACTTCGGCAAGGTAACAGGCTTCGCAGTAGACAGTTTCTGGTCGACCTGGCTTATAAGATGTCTCAATAGAAACAGCACATTTATCGCACTCTCGTGTCCACAGCTTACGAGGGTTACGTAAAGAAAATCGATCTTGATAACGTTGCGCCGGACACTGCAGAGGAATAGGAATATTATTATTACGATAAAACGTTAGCTCCTGAGGAATAATTTTATAAGGCTTTTGAGTGGTCTTACATACTAATATTTCCTTACAAATATCGTCGTTAATTTCTGCAATCGTATCGGGAATACTAAAATCTGGCCCCATATAATCATGTGTTTTAGTATCTTCGTACCACTTAAGATTTTTCTCAATCGCCTCTTGTTTAGTAAGTGGAGTAAATTCATGACCAATAGTTTCATTAAAACCATATGGACACAATTCAATCGGGAAGAACTCTCCCCACTCCCCTGTCGATTGCATATGTTTAATAATCTTAGGTACCAAAGATTCGTAATCCTCTTTAGTGTACTGTTTATTAAAAATACAATACTGCTTATTGCGTAAACTACAACAACCAAAACAATCTTTACAAGCGTTAATCAAATGGCAGTAATAGTTATTTGCAGAACCTTCCCAACAAAACATACAAAAGGCATTATTACTACAGTTAATACCGGTTGCTTGGCACTCGTAAAGCCATTGTGAATTTTCGCCAAACACATCAACATCCATACAATTATTAGAATTATAAAAGTACCGACAGTACTTACAGTTTTCTAAATTAAAGGCTTCAAAACAATATGGCGAATTTTTAAGGTTATGGATAATGTTTCCAGATGAATCTTCATTAGAATGTCCAAAGTAATACTTTTTAGGTAAAGAAAGTGATAATTCTTCTGCTCGTTTTTTTAAAATTGCAACCGTGTTACGGTTACCAATATCTTTTTTATATTCCTCAAACTGCTCCTTGCTTACCGGTTCATTAAAAACGTGGTACTCCTTATTTACTAAATTGGCACAACCAATACAATTGGTGCAGTTTTGGCAATCTGTTAAAAAATAACTATCACTACAATCCTTACAGCGCTGGCTATATTGCAAGTTATAGCATTTATCACAGTCAGTACAATCGTAACAGAGCTCAGAACTTGTTATAGAATTACAATCTATACTAGTATTACAGTGCTTAGCGTCGTCAACGTAATAAGCATTCTCACAATAATCTAAATCGCTACTCATATAGCAATCTTTACTATGGCCTGCCCCATTAATAAATTCACAATTTTCACAATTATTTGTATATTGGTGTAAAAATGGAGTAGCCTCGTACAATTCTTTAAATTGCTCAAAGAAAGACTTATTAAAATCAAAATCTCGCCCGTAATCTAAACCTTCCCACTTATCACTCCACCAAATATCACTATGGTAAACCGGTTGTGGAATACCACTGTCAAAACAGGAGATAATTTGTCGACCGGTAAAGTCGCATTTACGGTGGTGCATACTGCGTAAGTTTCTAAACGCTAGGCGTTGTTGTTGCCGGCAAGCTGGACATTTTGTTGGTGCAGGAAAATTATATTTCTGCTCACCAAATTCTGGTGAAACTTTATTGTAAAAAGCTAAGTCACCATCGGTAACTTCAAATTCTGCCGAGCATGTAGAACAATTTTTAATCATAGATAGTTTTTAAAAGATGGAATGTCATCCTGAGCGACGCGATTGCGTAGCAAGCAAGGAGACGAAGGACATTAATAAATTTGGGAAAGATAACAATCTTCGCAATAAATAATTTCTGGTTTTTGTGAGCTAAACGTACTTTTTACAGCCTTAGCACATTTACCACATTCACGGTCCCACAATTTACGTGGATTACGACGTTCGAACCGTTCTTTGTGTCGTTGCTGCGGGCATTTAGTAGGTAACGGCAACCCAAGCTGAGCATAAAACTCAATTTCTTGTTTCGTAAACCGGTACGGTTGCCCTGTTACAGAGCAGGTAAAAATAGTATCAGTAATATCGTCTGGCAGAGGCTCGCTGTTATCTGGCACTACTCTATCTGGTCCTAAATAATTTTCTTTCTCTTGTTTTTGCTCGTACCAAGGGTAGCCTTTAGCAATTGCATCTTCTTTTGTAAGCGGAAAAAACTGCTGCGCCAAAGATTCATTATAACCATAAAAAGAAATCTCAATCGGGAAAAATTCTCCCCATTCACCAGTTTGTTTCATATGCTCGATAATACGTGGCACCAATACTTCATACTCTTCTTTGGTGTACTGTTTATTAAAAATACAATACTGTGCATGGCGTAAACCAAAGCAGCCAAAACAATCTCGCACACTCGGAAAGCAAGATTCACAGTACAGTAAGTCACTACAGTTCTGCCAACAGTGGTTGCTAAACAATAAACGGTTTAAGTTGTACCCACAGCCACTACATTCATAAAGCAATTCTGCGTTAATACCCCACATACAATAGTCGTAACAGTCTTTGGCGCCACTTGGCACCTCATTACAGTACGCACAGTCCTCTAGGCCATTACTATCAAACACAAATTGTGAATTACGTGACTCTTTTACATGGTCGCCAGTACTATTTTCGCAGTTAATTAAACGTGTTGCCCGTTGTGGTGTTTGCAAACGCGTAACAGTACTTTTTTCGATCATCGAGTTAACAATCTCTGGCGTAAATGTCAGCGCTTCCACTTTCTGCTTCCATTCTTCTGGCGTTACTTGTTCGTTAAAAATACAGTACTCTTTATTACTTAAACCATGGCAGCCAAAACAATACTTACAGGCACGTAAATCACTACTAAAGTAGCAATCGCTGCAATTATCACAGTCTTGGCAGTACATACAATTATAACAATTATTACCGTCTATAACCTCGTAACAAAGTTGGCAATCTTGGACCCTAAAACAATCACAACAGTTAGTACAAGTATTAATACCACGACTGTAGTAACAGTCTTCGTTACGCTCTGCTTGGGTAATTAAATAACAATTTTTTGCCTCACTGCTACAGTTTGTATACTCCGAGTTTTCATCCATGCTCGGGTCTACAAAGGCACTAAAGTGCGGTACATCGTTGCAGAACTCTTTAAATTGCTCAAAGAATGGTCGGTTAAAATCAAAGTCTCGACCATAGTCTTTAGGATCCCACTGGTCCCCCATCCACTCTGTAATATGATAAACCGGAAACGGCGAATCCGCCGGGTGCATCGCAATCATCGGCTTACCACTTAAATCACACTTACGGTGGTACAAGTTACGCTCATTACGAAACGCGAGTCGACGTTGATAACGACAATCTGGGCAATGGGTTGGTGCAGGAATAGCATATTTTACACCACCAAATTCTGGTGAAACTTTATCATAAAATGCTAAGTCAGTATCGGTAACTTCAAACTCTGCCGAACATGTGGAACAATTTTTAATCATAGGTAGTTTTTAAAAGATAAGATGTCATCCTGAGCGACGCGATTGCGTAGCAAACAAGGAGACGAAGGGCATAATTAGTAAACGGTAGAGAGGTAACAATCTTCACAGTAAATAATTTCTGGTCTATCAGGACTGTAAGATGTAGAAATAGCGGTAGAGCATTTATGACACTCACGGTTCCAAAGTTTACATGGCGTACGCCTAGCCATACGTTGTGTGTGGCGTTCATTAGGGTGCAACCTTGGTAAACTAAGGCCCATTTGTTTATAAAATGCAAATTCGTGTGGAATAATTTTATAAGGCTTACCGGTAACAGCGCAGGTTAAAATTTGCTGACAGATAGATTCATCTGCATCTTCAATGTTATCTGGCAACTCCACTTTTGGACCCATGTAATCACTGGATTCTGTGTCGTCATGCCAATTATAACCTTTAGCAATGGCTTCATCTTTTGTTAATGGAAATTCCTCAAAAGCAGAAGATTCATTATAACCAAATGTAGAAAGTGAAGCTGGAAAATACTGACCCCATTCCCCTGCCTGTCCGTCCGGCAGGCGGGTCTGTTGCATGTGTTTAATAATATCAGCAACGAGTTGTTCGTACTGCTCTTTAGAGTACTGCTTATTAAAAATACAATACTGTTTATTGGTAAGGCCAACACAACCAAATAAATCTTTGCTAGAAAAACAGTGCTGGCTATAGTAAATATTAGCAACGTTCGTCCAGCATTGGTTTGTAAACGCACATTGGTAACCTCCAATACCTGTGTTTAAAGCTTGGTAAACCAGCTCTGCCTCACGCCCAACCGTATCTACATCCATATTATCTTTAGAGTGTCGCCAAGTATGCTCACCATACCTACAACCTTCTGCCTCATGTGCATGGAAACATTCGTGGCAATCTTTACTATTAATAATGTAATCTCCAGTAGAATTCTCTGCATTAGTAGAACGCTGCGCACGGTGCGGCTGCTTTAACATAAAGTCAGCAAACAGTTGTTTCATGTTTGCAGTAGCATTATAAGAACCAAATAACAGTTCTGCCTTTTTAGCTTCGTACTCCTCTTTGGTGTACTGCTCGTTCATAATGCAATATTGCTTTTGTCTTAAATTAGTAGAAAACAAACAATCTTTACAGGCAATACAGTTATCTAAAAATGCACTATCACTACAATTTTGTGAATTTTGTGAATAAAATAAGCTGTAGCAATTATAGCAATTATCAACCTCATAGCACTGCTCACATTCATGAGAGTAAGAGCAATCAATACAATTGCGAGACTTTTGTAACCAGTAACCATAATAACTATCTTCCACATGGCTCGACTCAAACACAAGGTAGCAGTTCTTACAATCAGCAATTAAATGGCAAAAATCAGAATTCTCTGTATTAGAAACAGAAATATTAAGGCGCGGCACGTTAAGAAGTAGCTCACCAAACTGCTCAAAGAATGGCTTATTAAAATCAAAGTCTTGTCCATAATCTAATGCCTCCCATCCGTCCCCCCACCATTCAGATTGCTCGTACACAATCGAAGGCTTATCGGCCGATACAGCAGACAATACTTGGTGGCCAGTTAAGTCACACTTACGGTGGTACAAGTTACGTTCGTTACGGTGAAGCAAGCGTGCTTTTTTCCGACAATCAGAACAATCAAGTGGTTCTGGAAAAGGAAACTGCTGACCATTAAACTCTGGCGTCATTTTTGCGAGCAGAGCTTGGTCTGCTTCAGAAAACTCAAACGAGCTACTGCACTGCGTACATTGCCTAGTTGATGAAGTTACTTGCATGTTCATAAAAAAGAAAAATATTATTTTAAAACTTGATCACTATCTTTAGCTTATCGTGTCCTCTTGAGCTTGTCGAAAGATGACAAAATATGTAAATGTGGTATAACAAACTTTTTAAATGTGGAACCATTATGTTCTACTATGTCTTTAGTGTCAAACAGCCTAAAATAAAATATTCTATTAATAGCTTATTTAAAACAAATAGTAATACTAATTTAGTGTAGAAAAAGTTCTACAACATAGGGTATAATAGTAATATAGAACCATGTCACCCTGAGCGAAGACGAAGGGTCATGGTTCGTCTTCGCTCACCATGACACCTTTATGATCTCCGAATTAATAAAATACGGCCTTAGCGAAGAAGAAGCACGTGTCTACATTGCTTGTTTAGAAATCAATGGCGGACCTGTATCTGTTATTGCCCGTAAAGCTGGTGTGCACCGTGTTAGTTGTTACCACACCATTGAAAACCTGCTCGAAAAAAAGCTGCTAAGCCAATACAACAAAAACAATGTAAAACACTTTGCTGCCGAGGCTCCAGAAATTCTAGAAACCTTAGCGCTAGAGAAAGTAAACTTAGTAAAAGGCATTATGCCCGAGCTTAAAACACTCGTCAGCTCACTCGCCTTTCGGCCTAAAATTAGGTTTTACGAAGGCCGCGATGGTGTTGAACGTGTATTTACAGAGTCGCTTGATGCCGAAGGTGAAATTTTAGGCTATACCAATTTAGAACAGGTGTTAGGATTCTTTCCCGATTTCTTTAAAGATTATACCAAAAAGCGTCTAGATCGCGGTATTAAAACCAGATATTTAAGCCCAAACACCGTAGAAAGCGTACAGGTAATGCTACCCTTTTTACCAAAAGGGTACGACCAAAACCTCATTGAAATTTTACTGGTAAACAA
>CAYSVN010000009.1:0-28537 GCA_964434585.1 uncultured Candidatus Peribacteria bacterium
ATAATGTACTTCTAAAACTTTTAAAGAAACATCCTCTTAAGTCATCTTGAACCAAAACGAAATACCAATGGGTAATAAAAAGTTTAATGCTAACGAACCACTATTTATCTGTAGTAATGTTGGTAAAAATGACTGTGTAAAAAAGTCAGCATATTTATATATTAGCAGTGGTAAAAATGTTACAAAAACTGCGGTCAAAAGTAATAAACTAGTATACTTAGGTCGATAACGAGAAAAGTATAAACCCGCTAAGTACGACCATAAACTAACGCCAAATAATATAAAACTATACCCTATATAAACAGAGGAATAAAAAATATAACTAGCAATTAGTAGCAAAATCCACTGCTGTTTACGAAAAAGACTATAGTGTAAAATAGCGACTACTACTAGTAAGCAAAAATAAGGAATAGAGATAAATACCATAGAGTTTTTCAGCAATATCATTTTACAGTACCATAGTGTAAATGGTAATAAAAAAACAAATTGGCATTTTTATAATATTAATGACAGCTGCATTAATATTTTTAGAAATTAATTTTATAATATTTAGAGTAAGTTCCTCATTTTTTAAGCAGCCAAGTAGCCTAGGTTTATCTTTTACTCCAAATACATCCACTTGGTTTAATAAAGAGGGCCATGCACATGTTACTATTAATAGTTATGGTTACCGTGGCCCAGAACCAGATAAAAATATAGAAGAAAAGCTTACGATTGCCTTGCTAGGAGATTCATATGTTGAAGCTTTACAGGTTAACTACAAAGAAACAACAGGGCATATACTAGAAAATAAGCTTAAAAACTGTTATGAAGAAACTAATGACATTAACGTAATTAATGCAGGGTTCTCAGACTACAATACAACACAGTCATTTTTAGCATTGAAAAATATAAAAATTACAAAACCAAAAATAGCTCTACTCATTTTTACAGAGAATGATATCTATGAGAATGATCCTTACTATAAAAAAGGTCAAAGACGTCCTTATTACTTACTACAAGAAGGGAAGCTTATTTTACAGCCTGTTTCTAGTAGTGGGGGGTTGATGTCAAACCCATTTATCAATCCATACTTACCATTCATGAATAATTCAAAGGTGTTATCAATTATGGCTAAAAATTTATATAAATTGGTATTAAGTACCCCAAAAGAAAATGAGGTTAATAGGGTAGGGTATAACTTAGAGTATGCCTGGAAGAACACCGAGGCCATTTTACAAAAAATGAATACAGAGCTTAGTCAAAAAGGTACAACATTACTGGTTGCACTTGCTCCCATTACAAAAAGAGTACAGCCTGTTAATTATAGTTTAGATTTTATTAATTCTCCAGAATACCAACGTAGTATAGAGGTAGAAAAAACACTAAGGACAATTGGTGCAAAGCATGGTTTTCCGGTTATTGTATTAGCCGAAAAGTTGCATAATTTCGCATTACAAACAGAGAAACCTTTACACGGTTTCCCAAATACTGTCGAGGGCGAAGGTCACTGGAATCAGGCTGGCCACCAAGCAGTTGCTCAAATTCTTAGCAATTACATCTGTAGTAATAACGCACTAGAGATAGAGAGTAAAAAATAGTATAGTAACAAAGTGATTAAAGATCAGTCCATTTTTGATAACACGGCAATAATTATTCGCTCTTGCGAAGAGCGTACAGAGGGCTTGTGTGAACATGCTGTTAAACAACAAGGGTTTAATGAGATACATTTTATAAAAAATGTTGCCCCATTTTCTAAAGCGTTAAAAAAAGGTTATGAACTTGCAATAGAAATCAATAAACCTTATTCAATTTTTATTGATGCCGATGTGATTGTTACACCACATTCATTAACAGGAATGGTTTATGCTTTTGACACTCTTCCGGAATCTACTTTTTTTATGAATCCATTAGTTTGGGACTACATGTTTAACGAAATCAACCAAGGTGGACCTCATTTGTTTCGGACAAAACATTTAAAAAAAGCTGTTGATATTATTGTAAGTGAAAAATTTACCATGAGACCAGAAGCTAGCACTGCTAATAAAATGCACCAAAACGGGTATCACATTGTGCCTTATAACATGGTGGCAGGTGTACACAATAGTGAGCAATTTAACAGAGATATTTTTAGACAGATGCAAAATAAATATTTTAGAGAACCAAAAAAACGTGAAGAAAGACTAGAGTACTGGAGTAAACCAATTCCAGATTTCGAGATAGCAAAATTAGCTTTTGAAGACTCAAAAACTCATAAAGAGCTATCATTAGATTATAAAGAAATGGCTGAAAGGTTTGCAAAACTAAATATCAACGAAAAACCTGCATTAGAGTCAGAAAACTACGGTAGTATCTACGACACCTTAATGAATGAGTTTGCTGAGGCTAGTAATATAGAATTTTCCATGTATCCATTTGTTACAAGAAAATTACTAATTGATCTTTGTAAAAAGAAATTTAAGTTTTGGTAGAATCTAAACCGTATATAAAAGCTTTAAAAGAATGTTTTACAAGATTTTTTAATCCTTTTAGCTTAGAGATGTTTTTATTGAATATTATTTTATACGCAAAATAAAACAATGAACAGACAACGCCGAGTCTACCAAACATTCTTTTCCATATATAAGGTTTAACAGCAATAGATTCTAAAGAAATTAAACCAGAAGTGGGGTGAAAATGAGAACCAATAATAAAAGGAGTCTCTATTATTATTAATTGTTTACGTAACGCATCAACAAGAAAAATGTTTTCTTCACCACTTGGGTATCTAGACCCAAGTCCAAAATTTTCATCGAATTTTAATTGTACATCTAAAATACTCTTTCTTTTAAAAGCAATTTCTACACTTTTTTTACGTAACGATTGCATAGTAGAAACCTTACTATTTTTTTGCACAGGGTACGAAAGACCTTCAATAATAAAAGTAAGCATGTCAGCATTGTTATTATCAAACGCCTGTTTAATGGTGTTGCACCAACCTGGCGCCAGACTAATATCGTCATCAACAGTATAACAAACATCACCATTTGCATGTTGTACTGCATTATTCCTATTTATAGATAGTCCTTTTACATCTAAGGTTACATATTTTATTTTAGGATGTTTAAAAGTACTTGGCTTAATACTTGGCTTCGTAATTTGGTGAGAAATAATAACTTCGTCTGCTTCTAGCAACATTGGCATTAATGTTTCTATGTTTTTAATTCTTTCGTCGATAGTGCAAACCAGAGCCGAAACTGTTGGTGTTGTTTTCATTATTTAATAATTTTATAAAACAACCAGAGCACTAAAGAATTAGGCATAACAAGCAAAACACATTCAGCAATAAACCTAAAGATAATAGTGGGTGAGTATAAGTCCTTTAAAGAAACATTCGCCATTTTTATTTTTAAACTATTTTTAAGGGTTCGTTTTAGTTTCGAAGCTTTTGCCTGGCCTTCGTGTTGGCGGTACCTTATTAACACTTCTGGTAAGTTAGTTAGCTGATGTTTTTTTAAAATACGCATCCAGTATTCCCAGTCGGCAGCAACGGCAAATTCTTCATTCTGTAGACCTATGTCTTTAACAACGGAAGACCGCAACATTGTAGCCCCTTGCGCCATTGGTGAAGTAACCATACCAATCGACCTTACCTTTTGTGCGTCAGATTCATAAAAACGTTCTATCGTTTTACCATCTGGAAAAAAGTATTCTATCGCACTACCACAGCCAACATACTCCGAGTGTTGCTCTAAAAAATGAACTTGTTTTTCCAGTCTACTTGGTAAAGAAATATCATCACTGTCATGCCATGCAAAGTAAGGGTAGTCGTTATCAATAGCCCGCAGTAATACGTTGCGTGATGCGGTAATACCTAGGTTTTCCCCATTACGCAGTAAGATAATGCGCTCATCTTGTGCGGCATAACGTTTAGCAATGTTGTACGAATCGTCTGTTGAACAATCGTCTAGAATAAAGAACCGAAAATGAGGATACGTTTGTTGTAAAATGCTTTCGATAGATTCTACCAGGTATGGCTCCACATTGTATTGAGGCATCAATACGTTAACAAACGGCTTTAATGGGCTCATGGTAATTCTATGTACATAATACCGCGGCTAGGGTCATTAATAACAATATTTAACCCAAGCGATTTATCTGAAACCCAATTAGTAAAGCGTTTTACTTTTTGGTGTAATGGGCCATTTTTATCTTTTTCAATCGTGACAGTGTTGGTATCAAACACAACACTATTAAAACCAAGTGCTTGCAAACGTTGTAAGGTTTTTTGGTTGTCACCATCTTGGTTAAGACAACTAAAGAAATTAACTCCTTGGTCACTCTTACCAATAATTTCAGCGTTATTGGGAATAAAGTAAGGAATAAATGTTCCAATACGGTAAAGGTAAGGACGATCTGGATTTTGCTCTCTACGCTGTAGCACACTATCGGCCACATTATCATAATGTGGAATAGTACGTTCTTCTAGACTCTCTGCAGATACTTTACCCATAGAATACTCTAACATACTGCGTTGGCTTTCAAATTGCCACATGCGTAGGTTCCACATAATAAGCAGGGCAACAATCGTAAAAATAACTAGTATGCCTTTATTGAAGTTATCGGGAGCTTTGTGGTGCAGTGCTTCTATAGATACTATTAAACCAGCGAACATTACGAGGCCATACCAAGGAACTCCATACGCAACCATTGTCCATTGTGCCACAATGAGTAGTGTAACCACCCACAACCAACGTAACCAAGCAGACTGCCTACGCCAGAAGTAAGGTAGTAACAGCAGTAGTGGAAACAGCAGCAGCAAGAACGTTGTTGTTACATAGTAACCACTATGGTCACTGTTCATAACAATGCGCCAAGGTAAGGTAAGGTAATGTTTAATACCACCGTGTTGGCCCCAGTACCGTTCTAAGTCCTCAGAAGCTCCAGTTCTTGTTTTACAAATAGCGTGAGCAGGATCAACCTGTAGTGCTTCTGGTAATTGTTTTACAATAATTCCTGGCCTGTTGGGAATAGTTTTTTTACCATCTAAGTCGAATACCACATTTGAGTGTGGCGCCGCTAGCAACAGTGGGTCAAACGATTTATTAATAAAGTTATTATGGGCAATCCAAGGTAGTACAGTAATACAAAAACCTAAACCAACCCATTTAATAGTATTAATGCATGCCTGCTGCTGCTTAGATTTTGTAAAACTATAGATAAGCGCAGCAATGCCCAAAATAGCTAGCAGTATTAATGCGGTACTTTTACTTGGTAAGCTAGTACCTATTTTTGCAGATACATAACTTAACTTCAGTGTCCCTTGGGCAATAAGCACCGCAAACGAAAGGATTGCCCCTCCTAAGAATCCTACCCAGCTAGAGTAGTATCCTAGTACAAACGAACCAAGTGACATTACCAGTAAAATTGCCGTTGGCTTCATTGCAAATGCAAGCCCTAGCAACAGGCCTGCTAGTAGAAACCATTTATGTTTTTGTTCTTCAGCTTTAAAAATACCCCAAAACAAAGCCAGCAGTCCCATTACGCTTATGGTAAATAAAGCGTTATCAATTTTCATATCTGCAAAGGCGTAATGCCCAGTCATAGGTAGTAAGTAGTACAACAGAGCAGATATAAGCCCTGCTCTTTTACCAAGAAATAGACGAACCATTACATAAATAGATAACGTAGCAAGTAGTCCTGCACTCCAGTTAACAACCATCGCAAATGTAGCTCCTACGTAAGAGTTAAACCCAAATAGTAGCCACCCAAGCGAGCTAATATATTCCCATTTAAACGAGCTCATGCGGGGAATAAATTCTCCAGCACTTACAAGCTGTCTTGGATAGTTTAAGTACACACCTAAGTCATCCCAACCAATAGGAAACGGGCGAATAACTGTTAAGAAGTTAAAGACCAAAATAGTAAACAGCATCCAAAATAGTACCGTTAAAACATTATGCCACGGTAATTCAATATCAATAGATCGCTGGTAAGAACTAGCCAACCAATATTTAGCATCTTGGTAACCAACAATAGGAATAAGTAGTAGTACGGCAACACCAGCTATCATGACATAAATATGTAATACTGCCAGTAGCCATAACAGAATAATTAAACCACCAATACCAAGCCCAAGACACATTAAGAGTTCTAGTAGTGGCTGTTCTATTTCTAATTTAAGAACACGACGGAGGAGTAATCTTCCTAGAATTAAAAATTCAAAAAAGAGCAGTAGAAGTAACACAAACATACTAAGTACCTTAGAGGTATAGCTGGCCGCAACACATTCCTGTCTTAGCTCACCAGCTTCCGTTGTACCACCTTTAAACTGAACGCGTCCTATCACCCTAATACAATCTTTATTTATTAAATTAGCATAATCTTCCTGCATTGTTGCAAGTAGTTCGGGCGATAAGTTAGGCATAGCAGCTGCACTAGGCTTAATAACATCTGTAACAGCTTGGTCATTATAGCTTTGGCTAACAAGCGAACTAAAGAGCGTCGTCATTAGTAATAAGAAAATACCAATAAAATACCAAGGCCTTAGTTTAAGTGATAGCTGCCATTTACCACTTTTTAAGTAGCCCATACCTAAAACAATCACAAAAAATATTAAAGAGGCAATGGTATACGGCAAGAACGGACCTGCTACAAAAATACGTTTAATACTATGGGTTATAGTAGGGACAAATGCATTAATACCATGGCAAGCCTGCACCTTTGTCATACAAAAACCTTGCGATAGTGATGATTGTGGCAAGCTTTGACAGTAAGCTAATGTATCCTGGCAGTGGGAAACCACTTCGGTCAGTTGTTGCTTAGGTAGTAAGGTATTAACGTGGCCAATGACACCAAGGTAAACAAGCATCGTTAATCCTCCATAAACTAATGTAAGAAGAAAGAGGGTTAGTGAGAGTGTACGAACGGTTTTTGCTTGCATAATTCAGGGCAGGAAAGAAGTTAGAGCTATAATAACACGAAATACAAAGAGTCGAAGAGGCTTTTTAAAAAGGAAAAGAAAGAAAAAATGGTTAAGAGGGTATTTATAGTAGTTTTTTATCAATGCCCACTTTTTCCTCTTTAACCCTTTTAACCTTCTTTTCCTTTATCTATAAACACCATATACTTACACTAATGATAGAAGAATTAAACACCTTAAAGGCCCATTTTCCAATCTTCAATAATCGCCCAGATTTAGTCTATTTAGATACAGCTGCAAGTAGCCAAACTCCTCAGGCAGTTTTAGATGAGTTAGAACAAATGTACGTAACACATTACAGCAACGTGCACCGCGGTGTTTACAGCTTAACAGGGCAAAGTACTAAAAAGTTTGAATCTACGCGTAAAACAGTGCAGTCATTTATTAATGCTAAACACAACCACGAAATAGTATTTAGTAGTGGGTGTACGAATGGTATTAATACAGTTGCTAGTAGTATTATTGAGCCTCAGCTACAACCGGGTGATGTTATTATCCTTAGTATTTTAGAGCACCATAGTAATATTGTGCCGTGGCAAATGGTTGCTGCAAACACTGGTGCCATTATTAAATGGATAGACTGTGATGATCAAGGAGTGTTAAACCAGCAGCAGTACAAGCAACATTTAAAGGAGGGAAACGTAAAAGCAGTGGCCTTAACAGGGCAAAGCAACGTGTTAGGTGTGAGGCCTCCGTTACAAACAATGATAGCCCAAGCACACGAACATAGTGTATTTGTACTAATAGATGCTGCACAGCTAGCTTTACATGCCCCAATTGACGTGCAGGAACTTGATTGTGATGCATTAGTAGCTTCAAGCCACAAGTTATATGGACCAACTGGTGTTGGTATATTATATATAGCTGAAAAGCACCATAAACATATTAAGCCAACAGTTGGTGGCGGAAATATGATAAGCGAAGTAACAAGCAACGGTTTTACATTAGCTGATATGCCAGCACGCTTAGAGCCGGGTACACCACCGTTTGTACAAATTGTAGGTTTTGGCGCGGCCTTAAACTGGATGCAAGAACATAACTTTAGTAGTTGGGAAGTACACGAACAAATATTAATAAAACACGCCTACAGCCAATTAAACCAAATAGAAGAAGTTACAATAATGAGTCCAGCAAGCTCAGCAGATAACTATGGCTCTATTAGTTTTACCGTAGCAGGTGTTCACGCACACGACTTAACCGATTTATTAGGCCAGCAAGGTATTTGCTTACGTGCCGGACACCACTGCGCACAGCCACTGCATGACCGTTTTGGTATTACTGCCAGTAGCCGTATATCATTTGGAATTTATAATACAGTAGATGATATTAATAAATGTGTAGAGGTGATGAAAGAGATAATAAAAGGGTTTAGGATTTAGGGCGCAGGGATTAAGGTCTATTGTTAAACTACTAGACCCTAATCCCTAAAACCTATACCCTAAACCCTAACATGGATATTTACGCTGCCAATATTTTAGAGCACTACAAAAACCCAATTGGGAAAGGGAATTTAGAGCCGTGTAGCGTTATGCACACCGAAAAAAACCCAAGTTGTGGTGACCTTATTACTATTTACTTGCAAATAGATCACGAAGTTATTACGCATTTAAAGTGGGCAGGGGACGGTTGTGCTATTTCACAAGCTGCAATCTCAATGCTGCATGAAGAGCTAGAAGGTAAAAGTGTTAGTGAGGCATTAGCATTACAGCCACAGTTTATTTTAGAGTTACTTGGGCTAGAAATTAGCGAACGCCGTATGAAGTGCGCCCTACTTTGTTTGCACGCACTGCTAAACACACTACATATGTACCAATTAAATGAAGTACAGACCTGGAATACTACCCTTGCACCTCTATCTGACCTGAATTAGAATACCGACTCACATTACGCTGCCATCCGTCTACGTCAGTTGCAACTGACTACGCCGTGACAAGTAGCTTAATGGTGAGGTCGTACACACGCCGCCATAGCTCAGTGGTAGAGCACTTCCATGGTAAGGAAGGGGTCACGAGTTCAACTCTCGTTGGCGGCTCCATATATTGACAAAATAAATAAAAAAGTTCATAATAAATAACTCATGAAAAATGAACCTTTTTATCAGCAGGCTGAATTGGCTCTAGCATTTTCCTTAGAAATATCAGAAGGGTTTTATGGAACAAACTCTCAAGCAGATACTTTACTTGGGTCATATGTTGATTATGAGAAAATTTACCTACAACTATCAAAAACTCAACAACAAACTTTAACTAACATCGATGAACTACTTGATATAGCTCAAGCCAAAGCAGCAGAGAACATGAGAAGGGTATTAGATAATATCGAAGAAGAGAGCCGTTCAAAAACTGGAATTCTATTTAGCCAAGAAAAAGGAATATTGCTTCCCCCTGGCGAGAGGTCTATTACCCCTGGAAATACTAATATAGGAGTAGAGCCACCAAAAACTACTGATAGGTTTACTAGGCTAATCGTTCATTTACAAGAGTTAAATATTCGAGTCGATGATTTAATAATTACCGAAGGTGAAGTTTTAGACACTCAAATGAGACAACTGCCATATAGGTTAGTAGAGATACCTAAATTGGGGTTAGAAATTCTAGTATGTAATCAGGTTGGAGAGGCAACATTTTTTAGTAATAAGTTAAGAGGATTTGATTTTTACGCTCAGCACTCAAAAGAAGAAATAGAAATAGATCCAAACATTGTGAGAGTTGTTGATACAGTTAATGACAGGTGGTGGAACGAAATAAAGAATTTAATATCTCAAAAAAGTACTGAGAAAATTATTAATATAAGAGACTATTACAATCTTAGGGCAGAACTCAAAAGTCTGTATTCACCCGAAGAGTGGGTAAAATTTAATCAAAAACAAAGAAATAGTGTCTCCACAAAATCATTAAAAATTACAAAAATTGCTAGAGTAATGGGAGTAGATGGTTCACCATATGCTAGTAGATTAGTATTTTTAGAGATTGGCTTAACTGTTTTTGGGGAAGTAAAATGTCTTAGAGATGCAGTGAGCGCATATGATTGTAACTTAGTAAAATCTGAATTTCAAAATAAATATTCCCCTGAAGAATGGGTTAAAATGGGTAATTTAAAAAGGTCAAGAATAAAAATATTTGGCTTAGGAATTTGTAGTGTTGCCAAAATTTTAGACGTAGAAATGTATTCAGCATACGATAAAAAGGGGCAAATCAAATTAGGCGAAAAAGTCTTTGGGAAGATAAAGGTATTAGGTAATGAAAAAAATACTACAGATGTAAATTGGATGAGAGCTGAGATTCTAAAAAAGCATACCGCTGAAGATTGGCTAAATTTAGGAGTTTATAAACGTGATAAATTTAAGATTCATGGAAAGGGTATTGTTTTTATAGGGACTATTTTTGGAATGTACGGAAAATCTATACCAAGCGATGAAAAACAACAAATAAAATTAGGTATAAAAATCTTTGGAAGGGCTCAATGTCTAGTTGATGCCTTGAGCATGTTTGACCCTAAAAATGTTAGATCTGAATTTCAGGCTAAATATACACCAGAAAGTTGGACAAAAATGACTACCACAGAAAGAAATACAGTCACAATCAAAAATACAAGTATTACAAAAATGGCAAGAGTGCTTGGAATGAAATGTGATTTAATTTGGCAGACTGAAAATCAAATCAAATTCGGGGAGTTAGTATTTGGCATGGATCTTCAATCAGTATATTTAGAATCTATTAAATTGGGTATAAGTTCAGAAACTACACCAAGAAATTGGGTAGATATGACATCTGTTGAAAGAAGGGGATATAAGTATGACAACCAAGGCTTAGAAAAATTAGGCACTCTATTTAAAGTTAAAGGAAATCCAAATAAGTGTTACAAATCTTTTTTAGAACTTGGTTCGCAAATATATGGTGAAGATGCATTTGTTTTTGATGAGCAAATATTAGCTGAGATAGCAGAAAGAAAAGCCAGGGAAACTAACGAATAGTCCTAAGCTCCGCCATCAAAGAGCTCTATTAATATTTAACGACTGTTGGTAAATCGGCCGACAATATTTAGTAGCGCAGCTACAACAAGCATAACTACTACAATGGTTCCACCGCTAGGCCAACTAATATGGTACGAAAGCGTAATACCAGCACCAACAGAAAAAATAGAAATTGCAATGCTTATAAACAACGTTGTAAGAAATCCTCTGCGCAGTGCAGATGCGCTAATAACAGGAATAGTCATAAGTGACCCAACAAGTAACACGCCAATAATACGCAAACTTACCGCAACTGTTAATGCAGCTAGCAGTATTAAAATAATATTAAGTGCAGCAACTGGTAGGCCTGTAGTGGCTGCCCATTGCTCGTCGAACACAAGGCAAAATAATTGTTTATAAAATTTTATAACAGTAATGGCTACTATGCAGCCAAGTATTAAAATATACCATAAGTCAGCCGGTTGAACGGTTAAAATACTTCCAAATAATAGGCTTTCTAATTGAATGCCTGGCCCTTTAACAATATTAAGTAATATAGAGGCAGAGCCTAGGCTACCATAAAGCAGTATTGCCAGTGCGCTATCGCCTTCTAACTTACCGCCTTTACGTAGATATTCTACTAAAAGCCCGCCAAGCATTGTAACAACTACTGCGGTAGCAATGGGGTTCCAAGCCAGTAAAAACCCAAGAGCAATACCGCTAAGCGAAACATGTGCTAGGGCGTCTACCATAAAACTCATACGGCGGTGTACTAAAAACATACCAATGGTTGGTGCTATCAAGGCAATCATGCCCCCTGCTAAGAATGCCCGAATCATAAAAGAGTGCTCAAGCATGGCTGTGTTGGGGGCTAGCATATAATTCATCAAGCACGTGTTTCTTTAAAAAATCTTGTGGGGAAGCATGACAGCAAACTTTTTGGTTAAGACACAGCACTTTGCCTACTTCTTTAGCAATAGTATCCACATCGTGGGTTACAAATAAAATAGTAATACCATGTGCTGTATTTAGTTCGCGTAACAGTGCATAAAAACGATCTTTAGAAGGGGTATCGACTCCTGTAATAGGTTCATCTAAAAGCAGCATTTTTGGCTTTGCGGTAAGGCAGCGGGCAATAAATACCCGCTGTTGTTGTCCACCAGAAAGCTCATACATTGGTTTCGATTGAATATTTGTAATATTGGTAACTTCCATTGCGTTTTGTACAGCATTGGGCTCTCTTTTAGAGCTCGGTACAGCAGAAAGTCCTGACTGCACCACTTCTAGCACGGTAGCTGGAAACCGATTTTCAAACTGGGTTGCACGCTGTGGAACATAACCAATGCGTCCAAATTTCCTTGCCTCATGTGGCGGCTCACCAAACAAAGAGAGTGAACCCTTATTTGGTTTTAGCAAGCCTAGTACAATTTTTAAGAATGTTGTTTTACCACCTCCGTTAGGCCCAATAACACCAACGTACTCTCCTTGTTTAACAGTAAGCGAGATATCCGAAAGCACATCATAACCATTGTAAGCAAAGCTTACATTGTTAGCCGAAATTGCATGTTCGTTATCTATGAGCATTGAAGGGCAGTGCGCAGATTCTCAAGATTCATGCGCTGTAAGTCAATATAAGTTTTTCCAGATTGTCGTTCGTCTTCACTTAAGGCTTCAAGCGAGTGTAGCACCAAAGTATCTGCTCCTATTTCTTGTGCTAAGGTTTCACTAAGTGCTGGACTTACCTGGGTCTCAAAAAACACATGAGCAATACCTTCTCTTTCTGCAATTTCAGTAAGTTCGGCTAGTCTTGCAGGACTTGGTTCTACACTAGGTGAAAGTCCAGCAATTTCTAACGTTGCAAAATTATAACGATTAGATAAATAACGGTAAGCATCGTGTGAAACAATAACTGCATCCAAATTACAGCTCGAGAGACCTGCCTGCATATCAGAGTTTAATAAACGTAGTTCTGCAGCGTAAGCATCCGCATTTGCTTGAAACTGATCAGCATTAGCAGGCTGGATAACCGCTAATTCTTTTGCAATTGCCTGTACAATTAATTCTGCACGTAGTGGATCGAGCCATACATGTGGGTCCCATTCACCATGGTTGTGCTCATCGTGGCCTTCATGGTCATCATGCCCTTCTTCATCGTGGTGTTCATCCTCATGATCGCTATGGTCATCATGCCCTTCTTTCTCATGATCATCGTGCTCATCTTCATGTTTATCCTCATGATCATCGTGTTCATCTTCCTCATGATCATCATGATCGTCATGTCCTTCTTCTTCATAAGCAAGAGTCTCCACTAACTCGGTAGCGGTTAGTACACGGACACCATTATCTTTTGCCTCTTCGTGAATACTTTCTGCATAAGCATCTACACCTTGGCCATTAAAAATAAGGAGGTCAGATTCAAACATCTGCTGAACAATTTTTGGTGATGGTTCAAAGGCGTGTGGGTCTATTCCTACAGTAGCAACTTGTTGAACAGTCACTAAACCACCACCTACTTGCTCGGCAAGGTGGGTAAGTGGGTAAAAACTTGTTGCAATAACAATCTTATTATCAGTTGCTGTATTTTCTACCGCTGCCTGAGGGGTAGGTACTTTGTTTACTGCTGGAGTAGTTGGGTTGTTAGAGCTACATGCAGCAAGTAGTAGAACAACGAAGCTTAGAGAGAAAAAATTTTTCATTATAATTTAGGAAAGAGAGGAAAAAAAAGACAAAAATTTATAGGCAAGCAGCACACACTCCAATAATTTCACTGACATGTTCGGTTGGCGTAAAGCCAGCACGCTTAGCAATAGTAGATTTAGTAGAGCAACATTGAACATCGCAAAACTCTTCTACTTTGCCGCAATCGCTACAACTTAAAAAACTATGGCAGCCATCGTCATCAACAGTACAAAGCAAGAAGCCTCCAGAACTGGGATGACGATGGATAATACCAGCATCTTTAAATAGCTGGAGAGTACGATAGACGGTTACAAGGTTCGTTGTAGCGTCTTGGTTACAAATCCATTTGTAGATTTCCTTTTGGGTTAATGGTTTTTGAGTATTCATAAATGCCTTTAACACCAAGCGACGAGACTGTGTGTCCTTAAGGTTATATTGCCGCAAGATTTCTACTGGATGTTTCAATGTAGGAAGTTTATACAGCAAATAATTTGTAAATGCAAATTTTTTTCATTTAAAATAAAATACTATAATTCCATAAAATTGAATTTATATATAGCTACATTAGTTAGAGTATATACTTTTTTTAAGGTAAAAACTTAAATATTAACTAGCTGTGCATTTAGCGTAAAGCACTACATCGTCTTTTAGTAATTCTACGTGTAATCCATTATCAATAAATAATAAACCTTGCTCACTACGGTAGGTTTCACCATCGTCAGATGCAATCTTACTCAGTAAATGCTCTTGTGAACCTACAAGTATAATATCGTTAGCACTAATTGTTTTTGCATTATATTCTCCATAATAAATAGTGAATTTTTTATCATTATTACATATGTAATCAACGCTACGAATTTTTGGAATTGGTTCATCAATAACAATTTCTTCTAGACAGGTTGGCCTTTGGTACTGCTGACATGCTTTTTTTGTACAAGCACTTACCTCAATGCCTGCTGTCCGCGAACAGTTATTGCAACCATCAAAGTACGAGGTGCAAGTTTCAGGAATAATGCTTTTCCAACTTTCACTGTTATAACGCTCAGTTTCTGGTTCTTCTACCAGTGGTAGGTCACTTCCTTCAACTTCATAACTTACCACAATACCATCTTGAACTGTGGCATTAATACGCCCAGGTAAAAAATCCATTGTTACCATTTGTGGTTCACCGTCTTCCATAACCACTCTAAACATTGTGTCTTGCTCAAGCGCATTCATACGAGCATCCTTAATGCTTAACCCAGTGTAGCCATCCTGTACTACTGTTGGCGTATTGGTAACAGGCGGGTTAGGTTCAACAGTATTACCACAGGCAGACAAGCTTATTGTTAATAGTAGTAATAAAGTAAGCGGTGCAAATTGTTTCATAAACAAAGGATAATAAAGTATAAGTCTACTATAACAACTGTTGGTTAAAAGCTAAAGGGGCAAACAGTGACAATTACCGTTATACTTACTGCACATGCTCTACATTGCTATTATCGGTTTTTTATTTTTTTTATCATTATTCTACGCTGGTTCATCGTTAGCACCACTGGCGTATACTCGTAAAAAAGATCTTAAGCGTATCAATACCATTGCTAACTTAAAACCAGGCCAAACGTTTGTAGAAATGGGTGCTGGTACCGGTAGAGTATGTAGCTATGTTGCAAAACATAACCCTAGCACAATAGCAATAGGCATAGAGTTGGCATGGCCACTTTATATATTTACTAAGTATAAAACAGTTTTAGCAGGCCCAAGTAATTTGCAAATACAATATGGAAACGCATTACACTTTAATTATAAAAATATAGATGTTATTTACACATATGCTCTTGTTAAAACATTAAAAAATAAAGTACAACAAAAATTATTAAAAGAAATGAAGCCAGATGCAACATTTATTTCCTACATTTTTTCGATAAAAAATTGGCCAGGGGATTCTAAAACATATAAAAAATCACCAGAGGAAACATCAATCCATGTCTATACAATATAAAGTATCCTGGTTATGATATTACTATGAAAGAATTTTTTACTAGTATAAAAAAGAATCTAGAGTCACAAGGATTCACCGTAGATTACCAAGATCTTAACCGACCCTGGGGAGGATTTTATGCGTTAGAGGAGTCACAAGCTCAAAAGTTTATTAGTCAGTATTTTGCCAATATAGATTTAAAAACTGTCGATAAAACTTTAGATCTTAAGCCCAAAATATTAATGGTTGCACCAGACAAGCGACTCTCGTGGCAGTACCACCACCGTCGTAGCGAATTATGGCGAGTGGTTGAGGGTCCTGTTGGTGTCGTAATGTCCGAAACAAACAAAGAAGGCGAATTGCAAACGTACCAAGTAGGGGAATTAATAACATTACCAACTGGTATCCGTCACCGCTTAGTTGGGCTCGATAACGTCGGAGTTATTGCAGAAATTTGGCAACATACCGATGCAAGCAATCCATCAGACGAAGAGGATATTATTCGACTACAAGATGATTTTGGACGCGAAAAACAATAATCCCTCGGTTACTAATATTCATACTTTCCCTGCCATCGTTGTTTTAATATTTCTCTAGTAGTACGTTCTGCTAGGTTATCACCTGGTTCATAAAGCTTCTTATTTTTAATTTCATCAGGTAAAAATTCTTGGTTAATAAAGTTCTCCTCATAATTATGGGCGTATTGGTAATCTTTACCATAATCTAGGTCTTTCATTAATGATGTTGGGGCATTGCGTAAATGTAGCGGTACTGGCAAGTCTCCTGTTTGCCTTACCAATTCTTGAGCCTGATTAATAGCCATATACGAAGCATTACTTTTGGCAGAATTCGCTAAGTATATTGCGCATTGGCTTAAAATAATGCGCGACTCGGGGTTACCAATAACCGAGACCGCTTGAAACGTTGAAGTTGCCAACAGTAGTGCATTTGGATTGGCATTATTAATATCCTCTGATGCTAAAATTACCAAACGTCTGGCAATAAATTTTACATCTTCACCGCCTTCAATCATCCGGGCAAGCCAATAAACCGCTGCATTAGGGTCACTACCGCGGATAGATTTTATAAAAGCAGAAATAATATCGTAATGCTGTCCGCCAGTTTTATCATAACGGGCAGGGTTGCTTTGTACTTTTTCTAACACTTTTTTATTAGTAATAACAACAGGTTGGTCTTCTGCATCAACAATCAGTTCAAAAATATTAAGGAGTTTACGAGCATCACCACCAGAAAGCTGTAATAAAGCCTCTGTTTCTTTTAACTCTATTGTTTTTTTAGAAATAATGGAATCTTCTGTAGTGGCCCGGTTTAGTAGTGCAATTAAATCCTCTTTATCAAAAGCATTAAGTATGTAAACCTGGCACCTAGAAAGCAGAGCAGGTATAACTTCAAAACTTGGGTTTTCGGTCGTGGCTCCAATTAACGTTATCCAACCTTTTTCTACAGCACCCAGTAAGGAATCTTGCTGCGATTTACTAAATCGATGAATTTCATCAATAAATAATATTGGATTATTTGCTGCAAATAAATCAGCACCTTGTTTGGCTTTATTAATAATTTCTCTTATATCTTTTACGCCAGAGTTAATAGCGCTTAATGTGTAAAATTGTCGTTTTGATTCTTTAGCAATAATAGTTGCTAGCGTTGTTTTGCCAATGCCCGGAGGTCCCCATAAAATAAGTGATGGAATAACACCACTTTTAATATGAGCAGTTAAAGCTCCATTTTCACCCACTAAATGCTGCTGGCTAATATAGTCTTCAAGCGTTTTTGGCCTTATACGTTCTGCTAAAGGTATGTTCATAACATTAATAATAGTACAACGTTAAGACGGCTGTAGCAATTTTTACTTACAACAGCGCTGTTGTAAAAATTATATTAAAGCAGTCCCAAGTTTAACTCTTCATTAATGGTAATTTGGTCCATAAATTCTTCATCGTGGCTTACAATAATCATGCCACCTTCAAATTTATTAAGCGCTTTTGCAATAACGGGCAAATGCCTAAAATTAATATGGTTAGTAGGTTCATCTAAAATAAGTAACGTCGGTTTTTGTAAAGTAAATCGTGCAAAACAAAGGAGACCTTTTTGCCCCTCAGAAAGGGCACCAACATTCTTTTTCATCGTTTCGCCTGTTAGTAAAAACCTGGCACCAGCTTTATAAATTTCTTCATTTTTTGGTAAATCCATTACCTCGCCTAGGGTATCAAATACAGACTTTGCCATATCAAGCCCCGAGAAATCTTGGCGGTAGTAGCCAACATTTACACTTGGGTCAATCGTTGCACCGGCTTCTGTTCGGTTAGCTAGTGATTCCAGTAGCGTTGTTTTACCAATTCCATTTGGCCCCGTCATACGTACACGGTGTTGCTTGCGCACAACAACATTAGCCTTTTTGCTTTTTGGCTCATGGTCTTTAATAACGGTTACCGTTTTAATATCGGCAAGGGTTGCACTGCAAGGTGTCATTTCTATCGTAAAGTCAGGAATAGTTTTTTCCTCACGGCGCACATCTACCTTATTTGCTTCAGCGTCTGCAACATCGTCGCGCATTTTACTAGCTAATTTACGCATTTTACCTCCTTTATTAGCAAAGAAGTTAATTTTATCTTTACGGTCAGCAATACTTTTTTGCATACGGGTATTTTGGCGTTGGTCGCGTTCAATTTGTTTTTCAATTTCTTCTACCACATCAAAGTAGTCACCCACGTACTGTTGTACGGTTTTAGTGTGTTGGTCTAAGTGTAAAACACCATGGGTAAAGCTATTTAAAAAGTCTGCATCGTGCGAGATAACAATACAAGTTTTAGGGTACATTACTAAAAAACCAGTAAGGTGATCAATTCCTTCCTTATCCAAGTTATTAGTTGGCTCATCAAGTAGTAAAATATCTGGCTCCTGAATAATAGCATAGGCCAGTAGTAGGCGCGCTTTTTGCCCACCACTAAAGGCAGCAATTTTTTTATCACGTGGTGCCACTAAGTTCACAACATCAAGCACTCTACTAATATCACGCTCAATATCATATTTTTTTTCATCAAAAGCATGTTCAAAAAATTCTTGCACATTACGTTCTAAGTCTTCTGGTGATACTACCTGTTTAGCAATCCCAATCGTTGCCTTACGCTTTAAGTGTATTTCACCATCGGTTGGTTTTAGCTCACCAGTCATCATTTTAAATATGGTGCTTTTACCAGCACCGTTTTGCCCCACAATGGTTAGCTTTGCATTTTCGCGAATCGAAAAACTAGCTTCCTCTAAAATTGGGTGCAAGTGACCATAGTCAAAAGACACATCGTCAAACCGTAAAATAACTGCTCCATGATCCATAGAGATTGTAGTGTACGGATTTTTTTGTATTTGTATAGTAGGTTTCTGCACTATGCTGTAATTATGAAAGCAAAATTACTTAGCATATTTGGCGCCCTTGTAATGCTACTAGAGGCAGGTGCAGTCTATTTAAAATTAAGCGAGCTTGGTTTTCCAGATGGATACGTTACAGAATTCGAAGCCAAAAAAACAGTATATTCTTCCATTCATCAGTATCTATTAATAGTATTAGCAGTACTGACCATCTATATTGGTTTTAGCAAGCGTAAACACGCTTACAGTATTGTACTGCTGTGCATTACTATTGCCGTAATAGCCCATTTACCACCGGTTTGTTAGACGCCCACTACCTGCAAATACTAGATAATGGCCAAGGTTGGTAAGCAATAGAAATTAAAAAAGGTCTTGCATACGAATATGCAAGACCGGTGAACCCACACGGGGCAAAGGCGCTACGTTCGTAGCGCCGGTAACAACTCAGTCCCATCAGGACCGCCTTCGCAAATTGCTTCTTCTTCCGATATATGGACCCTTTGGGTCGAAGTATCAAGTGCTTGTTGAAGCACTCTTGGAATAAGAAAGCTACCAGGAAGGTCTTTTGGCAGCTGATTTTTGCGGATTTTGAAGTCCGCCCAGGTCCGTAAAGCAATCTTTGGAGTAGGCGACGATTTAATAATCTTCTCCATTTCCAACGTTCGCTCATTCGCAATTTGGCTTTTGGCTGCTGCAATCATTCTCTTACCTTGCATGTTTTTCTCCTTATACATGCGTTTTCTTTTTTGCCCGAAAGTGGGTCGGAATACATCAATTTTGGTGCATTCCAGCACACTTTTTTGTGGTAAGCGTTGTTGTAAAAGAACAAAAAAAGCTCCTGGCAGGGAGCATAAGTGTCGACTATTTTAATGATGACAAAACTCCCTAACCAATACGGTTTAGCTTAATAAAGCCCAGGAGAATATAGTTACATGTCATTTGTATTAATATTATATATAGTTAAAGTTTATTGTCAACTAGTTGTAAAAAAAGGCGTCGATTGTTTCAATCGACGCCAGTGAACACCATGGAATCATGGAGCTAAACCATGGCAGGTTCGCTGGTCGCAACTTTGCGATCAATGATTTCCTGCGCTGCGGTGTGCAATTCATGCACCCATTTGGCTGTAGCGCCCTGATTATCTTCTCGTAAGACATCGTTGTAAGCTTGGGAGACCTGCCCCCATGCTCGAAAAGTCAAAACGGGCTGAATGCTCAGAGCAATTTTTACTTTGTGTTTAATGAAGGGTGGAAAGCTCTGTTTTTTAGCATGTTTACTTCTTTTGTGGCCCATATTATTCCTTTATTGTTCACGTGATTTCTGCTCCTTCCTGGATACAAAAATCAACAAAATTGATTTCTGAACCCTTCCGTAGGAACAGAAGACAGGTGATGATGTAACGGTGTAAAAGAACAAGAGATTAAATACTAGCAAAAAATGGATAGTACTTGCAAGTAATATAAATTTATTATAACAAAATAATAAATATTGTCAATGTTTCGACAGGCTCACCATTACATTTTAAAATTTTAATATAGACAAAATTAGATCTTTTTTAAGCGCCTATTTGCTTACCAATAACATCAAAAAAGAAGTGAAAAATTTGCCCCATTTGCTCTTGTTTAACCTTAAGGCCAACATCACTATCTCCGTAACAAGCTAGGTACAAAGCAGTGCCTACTAAAAATACATTAGTGCCACCTTTAACAACCGGGAAGTCCGCCGGAATAAAATGTTCGGGGTCCAATTTACGTATATATTCTGGAATCAACGTTCCAGAAGCTTCAATAATTTCTACAGACAACTGTGCATCCTGCGCATCGTGGAAAAATTCCTCCATATCTTTAGTGTGTTTTATACCACTTAATTGCTGGTCAAACGTATTGCTTGTAAGCATGCGCACGCGGTGTACCCCGGTTTGTTTCGCTTCGTACAGTAAATTCCTAAACAAGCTTTTCATACCAGTTTTACCTTCAAAAATTTCGATGGCCGGTATAAAACCGTCACCAGTAGTAAGTTGGTTTAATTCTTGCTCAACATCATCAGCTTCACGCAAAAGCTCATCAACCGTCTCGGCTTGCTGGGTAAGGTATTGCTTAATACCATCAGTACCTGTTACACCAAAGTACTGCGTGCCATCGCGCACATAAATTTTAACCAAGCCCTGCTGGGCCATTTTTTTTAAGTATTTATAGGTAACAACCCGGTTAAGTGTTAAACGTTTTGCAATAACTGAAGCCGGCTGTACCCCCAGCGTTGCAAGCTCCACATAAATAGCTTGTTCTTTTTGTTTTAAGCCAATTTTTTGTAAATAATCTGTAATTTTTTTCATGTTGTACCAAAAAAAAGAACACTAGTCTGTAGTATAATATTCTATTAGCATTATTGCAATATATTATTAAATTTTGCCTTATGGAAAACAAATGTAGTAGTTGTAGTGTAGTGGTTACGGTAACGCCAGAGCATCGAAAAATGCTCGATATTGTTGCACCTGTAATAAATGGAGTTACATACAATTTGCCAGACCCAACCCTGTGTACAGACTGTCGACATCAGCGGCGTTTAACGCATCGTAACGATAGCAATTACTACAAAAACAATTGTACCTCTTGCAAAAAAGATGTGATATCGATTTATGATGCCAATAAGCCTTACCCTGTGTATTGCCATGATTGTTTTTGGTCTGACAGTTGGGACGCTACGAGCTTTGGCCAAGAGTATGATTTTAACCGACCATTTTTTGAACAATTTAATGAGCTAAAAAACCGCGTACCAAGGCTTTGTATTTTTAATACCCAAAGTGAAAACTCGGAGTATACCGTGCATAGTTCTAAAAATAAAAATGGGTATATGTGCAGTTCTAATACAGGGTGCGAGGACGTGTATTTTTCGGACTGGGCAATTAATTGTACGAGTTGTAGTGACCTATTTATGTGCTTTGATATGACCCGTTGTTACAACTGTAACAACTCACGCCAGTGTTATAACAGCGACGAACTCGATTTGTGTATCGATCTAACTGATAGCTACCTAAATTTTGATTGCAATAACAGTCAACAATTGATTGGCTGTGTATCTTTAAAAAATAAAGCTTTGCACATTTTAAACGAACCTGTTGAACTTGCAGAGTACGAAGAAACACTGCATAAGTTAAAAACCAATAAAGCGTATCGTGATGAATTTAACGAGAAATATCAGCAATTAAAACAAAGTATTCCAAAACGACTTACTTGGAATGTTAATACCGAACAGTCAATAGGAGATTACTTAAAAAATACCAAAAATGCTCATTATTGTTTTAATTGTATGGATATAGAAGACTGCATGTTCTGCGAAGGTATTGTCAATAATAAAAATTGCTGCGACTTAACAAGGGGCAGTGGCATGGAGCTTTGCTATGAATGCGAAGGGATTGTTGATTTAAGTCGTAGTTGTTTTTGTAATTTAACATACCAGTGCCATAGTCTACTTTATTGCGACAATGGGCACAGCAGCGATAATTGTTTTGGATGCTTTAGTTTTAAAAGTGCACAGTATTGTATTTTAAATAAACAGTACACCAAAGAGCAGTACGAAGAACTAGTGCCACGCATTATTGAACATATGAAGTCTACTAGTGAATGGGGAGAGTTTTTTCCGAGCGCAAAGGCGTCATTTTGTTATAATCAATCAAAGGCAATGGCCGAGTTTCCATTAAGTAAGCAAGTAGTACAAGAAAAAAACCTACAATGGTTTAATAGCCAAGACACCGATACCAGTGGCATAAATGCTATTGAAGCCAACCGTTTACCAGAGGATATTACCACTGTACCAGATGATATGTTGAACTATGTTATTAAGTCTGAGGAAGATGGAAGGTTATTTAGATTAATTCCGCAGGAGCTTAGTTTTTACCGCTCTAAAGGTTTACCTATTCCACATAGGCACCCAAACCAACGGCAACAAGCTTTGCGCGCTCGGCAAAATGCTAGCAAATTTTACCAGCGTAATTGTGGCCATTGTGCTAAAAGTATCCAAACAACCTATAGCCCAGATAGCCCAGAACAAGTATACTGTGACGAGTGTTACTTAAGTGAGGTTTATTAATATAAACAACCTAAAGCGTTGAAAGCTTAGGTGTAAGATGCTTTTTAAAATGCTCTGTCGATTGTGCCATAAAATCAGGCCAATCTCTTCCAAATTCATGCTCTTCATTGTTATAAATAACCAGTCTATTAACTTTATTTTGTGCATTTAAATTATTTGCTAAATCTTCCGACCAACTAAGAGGGACATCATCATCAGATGTTCCATGAAAATTTAATATAGGATCATCAATATTTTTAAAGTATGTCTGCGCGGAAAGCTTATCCCAATTCTTTGGATTTGTTTCTCGCGAACCAAGAACATCACGCGTTTTGGTATTACCATCTTCATCATCACGCCATCTGGTAAAATTCTGCCATGCGTCTGCATGTACAGGTGCATACAATACAACGGCATCTATTAAATCTGCACGTGCAGTAGCAATATTAAGCGTAACACCACCACCCATGCTGTGCCCTAACATTCCAATTTTTTCTGTACTAACGGTTGGTAAGTTGGCATCTTTAACAGCCAAAATAGCATTCATTACATCCATTGAATATTCTAGGCTGGCATCATAAACATCATCGCCAATAGGGCTTGGGTCAGACCCAGCATGTCCACGATAATCTGGGTGAATAACAGCAAAACCTCGTCGCGCAAAGTAGTCTTGCTCGCGCTTTAAGCCTCGGCCATTTGTATAAACAGCAGGGTCTATATAACCGTGGTTTAGTATTAACAAAGGAAAAGGTCCATCACCTTTAGGAATATTCATAATACCGGTTAACTTTAAAGTGTTACCAATATAAGAAATTGAGTAACGGGTATAGCTACTGTTATCATTAAGGACACTTTCTAGTAGTAAGTCAGAGCCTTCTAGTCTCATAGTGCTTAGGTGGACTACGTCTAGTTTAGATGGGTGTGTTTCAATTGGATTATTATTTGTATCTTCAGTAGGAACTTCAAGAACTACTTTATCTGCTACGGTACCAATAACATCAAAAACCTCTGGATTGGTAGTGCCACAAGCAAGGAGAAAAAAAACAGGCAATATAAATATAATTCATATTATTAGCATAACATTTAAATTTGCTTAGGATAGCTATAATAAAATTTTGAACTAAGCTACAATGTTGCTATGCAAAAAGACTGTAAAATTTGTGGCGCAGGGTTTGAAATTACCGAGGCAGAAAATACACTCTATCAAAAAATAAATAACTCGTTCGAGGTGCAAACTATGCCAGACCGTACAACGTGCATCGATTGTAACTGGCAGCATAAAATGCACTGGCGAAACGAACGCACATTACACAAACGTAAGTGCGATAAAACCGGTGAGGATATACTTTCCCACTACACAGCAGATGTACCGTTCCCAGTTTATAAAACAGAGCAGTGGTGGAGTGATGGTTGGAATGCAGCCGATTATGCCATGGATTACAATCCAGAAGTTTCAATATTCAAACAATTAGAGGCATTGCACGATAAAGTACCTAAGGCAGCACTTGTAGCTGGGAATGTTACCAATTGTGATTATGCTAACTACATTTTTGAGGCTAATGATTCCTACCTTACATTTTGCTGTTATTCATCGGAAACCGTGTTTTACTCATACTGGACCATGCGCTGTAACGATGTAATGGACTGCATGTATTGTATAGATTGCGAGCAGTGTTATAACTGTGTGGATTGTAATGAGTCATACCATTGTACCGATTGCCAAATTACCCATAGTTCTTCGGACTGTTACCACTGTTTTGACTGCCGTAGCTGTCGCGATTGTTTTGGGTGTGTAGGCTTAAGGCAAAAACAATACTGCTGGTACAATCAGCAGCTAAACAAAGAAGAGTATGAGCAAAAATTAAAACAATATCTTCAAGATCAATCTGCACAGACACAAGAAATAACGAGTAATGTAACAGCACTGAAGGTTAAACATCCGCACCTATATTCTATTCAGGAAAGTAGCGAAAACTGTACAGGGGATTTTATTATTAACTCTAACAATTGTGTTAATTGTTTTGGAGTAAGTAAGTCCGAAGACTGTATGAACGTAACCGACGCCGAAACAAAAGATGCTATTAACGAATACCATACTGGCTGGTCCGAACTTACCTATAACACCATGTCTAGTGTGCGCTCACAAAGTGTGGGTTGTAGTATTGGTGTTTGGGATAGCGAAAATGTTTTTTATAGTATCGACTGTAAAAAATGCTTACATTGTTTTGCCTGTACTGGCTTACAAAATGCACAGTATTGTATTTTAAATAAGAAGTATTCTAAGGAAGATTACTATAAAACCGTAGAACATATTACGCAGCAGATGAAACAAGCAGGTGAGTGGGGAGAGTTCTTCCCTCCCACTATGTGTCCATACCCTTATAACGAAACCAGCGCCCAAGAATTTTATCCTCTTACAAAACAAGAGGTGTTAGATAACGGTTTAAAGTGGCGTGATAAAGAAGACAATATGACCGGTGTTACCAAAACAATTCCTGCTGATCAATTACCAGATAATATTGCCGATATTCCTGATGACATTCTAAACTGGGCGATTACCTGTAAGGTTTCTGGCCGGCCTTTTAAAGTTGTTAAACAAGAATTAGAGTTTTACAGACGCCACAATATTCCAGTTCCAAAGCTGCACCCAGAGCAGCGTTATGATACTCGATTTAACAAACGCATGCCGCGAAAGTTACATGCACGCCAATGTGGTAAATGCGCTAAAGATGTTCAAACAACATATAGCCCAGAGAGGCCAGAAATTATTTACTGCGAAGCGTGTTATCTAGAGGAAGTTTACTAGGTGTCACGGTAAGCCTGCCGAACCGTGATCCTTCGGCAAGCTCAGGATGACACGGTTTTAATTATCAAAACTATGCAAAAATTATATAACACCATTGCATTAGGTGGAACGTTTGACCGCCTGCACATCGGTCATAAAAAATTTATAAACTTTGCAGCGCAACTGGGGCAGCAATTATTAATTGGTGTTACCGCTAAAGAGTTAACACTATATAAACAACATGCCCGGCTTATACAACCGGTAGAAGAACGTATGGCAGCCATGGAAATTTTTTGTAAACAGCAGGATATTAACGCTAGTGTAGTAGAAATTGCAGATGATTATGGGCCCACAACTGACGATAAAACTATTGATGCTATTGCCGTAACAGAGGTAACCATAAAAGGGGCTAATACTATTAATGCTAAACGTAAAGAAGTTAGCCTGCCTAAGTTACCAATACACATTTGCGGCTTACTGAAAGACCAGTATGGCGGAGTAATTTCTAGCAGTAGAGTCCGGTCTGGAGATATTAGTAGGAATGGAAATGTCTATAGAGATATCTTACTTAAAACAATAACACTAGCAGATACTGCTCGAGAATTTTTGACCCAGCAACATGGCGATATTGTTAATCAGCCTAAACAAGAAGGTATTATTTGTGTGGTAGGTGACGCTAGCTTAGAGCGGTTTATCAACAATCATTGGCAATACAATTTAGGAGTATATGACGGTAAAACCCGGCGCCAACAGTATGAATCAGCAGTACTGGAAGCAATAAATCCAGATGATACTATCGCAAATAATCCTGGAGAAATAACACAAGAATTATCAAAGTCCATAATAGATAGCATTCCCACCATTAGTAAAAAAGTAGAACCAAAGCACATTAAAATAGAAGGCGAAGAGGACTTAACTTCGCCTGTAATAGTATTAACTTTACCGCTTGGCTCAGTTATTTATTACGGCCAGCCAACTAAAGGCATGGTTGAATTATTGGTAACAGAGCAGTTAAAGCAAGAAACCTATAATATTTTAGCTCAATAACATTGACAACAGGCCTTTAGATGTGAATAATATTAAACTATGGATAGTAAAGAAACCTCTGGCCCAGATGTTATTAAATTAACAGCAGAAGATCAGCTTATTATTGAAGTAGCTAAAAGAGCTCTGCATACCGCTGTTGATCTAGTTGTTGGAGAATTAGAAAATGATACTAGGGTAAGGTTGCTTTCAAGCTTAGGTGTAAGCACAGCCATGATTAAAAAAGACGTTGCAGATAATCAAATGCTCTTACCAAGAGTTCAAGCTTTTGTTGATAAAATAAAAGCTAATAATCCAGATATTAATAATTATAATGACATTGTGCCTTATTTATTAACAAAAAACCCAACGATCGAATTGGTAAGAACAGCAGTCTATTCCCGGCTAGACAATAATGGTCCCGCAGCAGCATAGATAATTTACCCCTTTTGGTTTTTATCTGCTTTTTTATTTTTAGCAGCTGTTTTCTTTTTAGCTAAATATCTTTGTAGTTCTACACCTTCTAGTCCAAGGTCTGCGCCTTGGGTAGATTTACGTTTATTTTTATCTTTTTTAGTAGCTTTACTTTGAGCCTCTGATTTTTTATCCCTAGCTTTTGCTTTTTCTTGTGCAATTGCGCGCGATGCTAGCAATCGTTTTGTTTCTTTTCTTGTAAGGTCTTCTACCCATTTTACGTGTGCAACCTTTTCTTTTTCAGGATTATGTAGATGACGCATTTTTTCAATACCAAGTTGTCCACTTTTCATTTCTAAAACATCTACAATACGGTTGGCAAGCTCCTTGTGTCGACCTTCATATTGTCGAATAGGGTTTTCGTTACGTTGGTAGTCTTGCTCAATCCCATTACGCTCTAATTTATTATCTAAGTAATAATGAGTTAACACCTGCTGTTTTGTGGCAATAATATCAGACGTAACCTCTTCCTCATTTTCTCCAGCAAAATGCAACTTGGTAGCTAGGTGTGCAGCTAAATCAATATTAACAATAGTGTCTGCTTCCGGGTCCCAATAAACAGCTTCACGGCTGCCCATTGTTTTAGGTTGATGTGAAGCATCTGGACTTGTAAAGCCTGTATTTCTAGCCTCTCCGTATTTTTCTGGGTCATGAAACACAATCATAAAATCCACTCCTCTATGGACATCCATCTGGGTTCCAACACAGGGTACAAATTTTACAAGATTATCAAGGTGTAGCCCTTGTGCTTCAAGTCCTTCAAATGTGCTTCGTTGTTTAAGAGTAGCAATAACCTGGTCATGTAGGTCGGCCATCCATTCAGAAAATAATTCAAATCGATGATCATAATATGACTCACTGTCATCTTCACGCGCAAAAAAACTTTGCCTCATCGCGCTGCTAATTGCATCATTATCTTCCTCAATAATACGAAGCTCATCAGCTCGAGGTACTTTAATAGCACCTTCAAGATTACTAGCTAAACAAAAACATTCAAATTCATGTCCAGTTGTGCCTTGGTAGCTTTTATTAGATTCAGGCCTTCCATACTGGAATCCGGCATCAACAGCTTGTTTATCTTTCTGGGTCACCAGCGCATCTAGGCGTGCCATATTAACATCCGCCTCCCACTCAACAGAGCTCATGCGACGTGGGCCAATATTAGATTCATCTTCGGTCATCATATTATTATAGCAAAAAATGGCTTATAAAGATAGTAATGATATAAAATAGCTCTCCGAAGTCTTACGGCATTCATTTAAAAAGAAAACATCA
>CAYSVN010000010.1:0-2279 GCA_964434585.1 uncultured Candidatus Peribacteria bacterium
TGGAAGTGATGACGATGGAGATACGGGTGATCTAGGAACGGACAGTGATGATGGAAGTGATGACGATGGAGATACGGGTGATCTAGGAACGGACAGTGATGATGGAAGTGATGACGATGGAGATACGGGTGATCTAGGAACGGACAGTGATGATGGAGATTTAGGAGATCTTGGAGACTTTAGCGACATTGGAGACTTAGGAGATCTTGGTGACTTAGGTGATGATGGAGATATTAGCAGTGATGATGGTGGCGCAATTAACTTTTTAATTTACGGACTAACACGGGGAACTAAGTTCGGTATTTGGGGAGCAAATAGTGATGCTAATATTAAATCAATGATTAAATTCCTAAACGACGAAAATAGCGACATTCCAAAAGAACAACGCGTTGAGCTTGTTAGAAATTGGCTACAAGAAGCCCCATTAGCAGATAGCGCTAATAGCCAATTTACATTTGAAAATACGGTAAATACTGTACTAGGTTCTATTGCAAGCGTAAGTGCAAATGTCTACCAAACAATGCTAACTGTTTGGAATTTTTTACTTAATTAAATTTATTGAGTTTCAATAATTGAAAGACCATTGTCGTAATTCACTGTTTGCAATGGTGCAATAGCAGCAGCTAATTCATCGTATCGAGCATCAATATACCAAATACTACCAGAGCCAATAATAGTGATAGCAAAAAGAGCTGTTAAAAATAATTTCATACAAATATACTATTATTGTTTAAAACGAAATTCAATATCTTTCCTATGTTGTATAAAAAAGTAGTAAGAAACTATGTTCATTTACGTCAAGTTGTCGTACTATTACAGCATCATGCGTGCTAAGCAAAAATTCTTAACATTACCGCTCGTAGTTTTACTGCTTATTGTTGCCATCTCCAACAATCATTTTAGGAATGCAGGCACTCAACAAGGAATGGATTTTAAAGCTTTGCTTGCAGTTGAATGTTATCTATGTGCTGAGTTTGATAGTGGCAATAATGATGCCTGTCTTAGGTGTCAATGCTACAGAGATGGTGGAACTGCAGAGGAATGTACTAGCAGCTCATCTGCAGGCAATAGCTCTTCAACTGACATGGCATGTAACCCTGGATGTAGAACAGAAGTGCTTTGTTCGCAGTGTGCAGGCGGCTTCCAAACATGCCATAGCGAAAGCTGTAATCCTGGTGGTGGAAACTGTATAGGAAAAAGATGGCAACAACCTTGTGGAAATTCATCTTCAGAATCATCTAATAGCTCGTCAGATGAAAGCTCTAGCTCATCATCGTCTAGTAGTAGCTCATCATCTAGTAGTAGCTCATCATCTAGTAGTAGCTCTTCTAGCTTTGGCCCTCCAGTATGTGCCGATGGTGGACCTCCTCGATGTTGTCTTAATGATAATCCACCAATTTGTGATGTATGTGAATGCCAAAATAACTCTTCTAGTAGTACTTCAAGCTGTCCACCAGATAATCCTACCTGTATTGTAGTAGAAGATTGTCGCTTAGGAGGAGGTTACATATGTACTCGAATGAATACAGAATGCACAGAATACATTTGCGAGCCAGGGGCAGAAGGAAAATACACCTGTAATCCTTATGATGTGCCATGCGGCTCTTCTAGTAGCTCTTCTAGTGAAAACTCTGACTCTTCTAGTAGCTCTTCTTCTGATAGCTCTTCTAGTGAAAGTTCTAGCTCATCGAGTAGTTCATCATCAGATGGTAGTTGCACAGAAGATACTGATTGTGATGGTGAGTCTTGCTGTCCTGATGGATCATGTTCTATTTACGGGTTCTGTGATGGCGGAAGTTGTAGCGAAGATAATGAATGTCCAGATGGTGAAAACTGTTGTGAAGATGGCAGCTGCTCAATCTTTGGGGTGTGTAGCGGAGGAAGTTGTACCGAAGACAACGATTGTCAATTAGGAGAGAATTGTTGCGAAGACGGCAGTTGTAGTATTGATGGATTCTGTGAAGGTGGCAGCTGTAGCGAGGATAGTGATTGTAAGCCAGGTGAGGATTGCTGTGAGGATGGTTCGTGTTCTATCGATGGTATTTGTGCTGGAGGAAGTTGTACCGAAGACAACGATTGTCAATTAGGAGAGCAGTGTTGTGATAATGACCTTTGTACTATTGATGGTATTTGCCAAGGCGGGAGCTGTAGCGAAGATAATAACTGTATAGAAGGTGAAACCTGTTGTGAGGACGACAGCTGTTCTATTAATGGCATTTGTGCTGGAGGAAGTTGTACCGAAGACAACGATTGTCAATTAGGAGAGAATTGTTGCGAAG
>CAYSVN010000010.1:2379-6512 GCA_964434585.1 uncultured Candidatus Peribacteria bacterium
AGGATGGTTCGTGTTCTATCGATGGTATTTGTGCTGGAGGAAGTTGTACCGAAGAAACAGAGACAGAAGATTGTCAGCCAGGAGAAGCATGCTGCCCTGATGGCTCTTGTAGTATTGATGGGTTTTGTGAAGGAGGAAGTTGTAGTGAGGACAATGATTGCGGAGAAGATGAACGATGTTGTGGAGATGACACCTGTTCTATTAATGGCGCTTGCCCTGGGGACGAGTGTACCGAAGCAACAGAGGATGAGTACTGCCAGCCGGGGGAGGCCTGTTGCCCTGACGGCACTTGTTCTATTAAAGGTGTCTGTGCGGGCGGCAGTTGTATAGAAGATAACGACTGTCAACCAGGAGAGCAGTGTTGTGATAATGACCTTTGTACTATTGATGGTATTTGCCAAGGTGGCAGCTGTAGCGAGGATAGTGATTGTATAGAAGGTGAAACTTGCTGTGAGGATGACAGCTGTAGTATTAATGGTATTTGTGCTGGAGGAAGTTGTATCGAAGATAACGATTGTCAGCCAGGCGAGACATGTTGTGAAGATGGACTATGTACAGTAGATGGGTTTTGTCCAGGAGGTAGCTGCACAGTAGATAGAGATTGTCACCCAGATGAAGATTGCTGCGCAAACGGAGAATGTTCTATTAATGGAGAATGCGGGCGCAGAAACTTCTTTATTGCTGGTGGCTTTTATAACCAATATGTTGTGGCCAGTAAAGACGTATCTACCATTACTGAGTTAGTAGAATTTTTACGAGAATCCGGTGATAATCTTACGAGTGAAGACAGGCTAGAGCTAACAAGGGAGTTCCTTGCAAAATCAGACCTTGGCGCAAGTAAAGAGGAGAATCAAAATATCTTTACAAACGTTATCGTAAAATTCCAAGAACGTATTAACCAGGCGGTTTATAATGCTATGTGGAGAATATGGTTATTCTTAGGAGGTTAAGCTACAATATAACTGTTCTAGGTAATGTATTTTTTATAACGCCATTACGTACTTTTGCCGGAGCAATGGTAAGGCTGTTAAATTGTAAAATGTAGATACCATTTTTGTAAGTTATTGGTAAGTCTTTACCGTGGTAATAATCATCGAGTTCTTGTTTACTTAAGATAATAACAGATGCTTCATGGTAGCCTGTTAAACGCAATGTCGCTAAGTAACCTAGTGAAAGTTCATGTTTATGTATTTTACCAAGCGGCAGTCCTGCTACAAAACTATGGGAAAACAATGGGTGTTTTGCAGTGCTCTCTGTTGTAAAAGACAGCAATCCCCTTTCTTCAAATAGTTGAGTACTGTCAGGCAATGTAGTGCCATATTGTTTTTGTAAGCCAGCGGTAAGGTCCCGCTTAAACACTTTAGATTTTAGTTCGCGTACAACCTTAGGTCTTTTTAATTTTTCTAGGGTATTGGTAGGAGCTATTTTTTTAAAGACAGCACAAAAGAATCCACCTGTATTTTCTGTTTGTGGCCATAAGCGTAGAAGTGGCATATCATCACAATTAAGCAAGCCTTTTTTGCATAAAAAGGTTTGCATTTTGGTAGAGGCTTTTAAGGCTGGCTTCATATCCCACGTGGTAAGATGCGGTGATATTATTGTTTGAGGATCAACCAATTCTACTTGTCCTGCAAAGTGTTCTAGTAGCCAAGCAACTACTTGTTCATTTTCTTCCCATGTAAGAGTACATGTACTGTAAACAATGCGCCCACCAATTTTACAAGCATGCAAAGAAGCGCTTAGTAGTCTTTTTTGTACCTTGGCCGCTTTCATAATGCCAAGATCACTACTATAGTTTAATGCGTCTTTATCCCGCCTAGAAGTACCTTGGGCGGTACAAGGAGCATCACAAAGCACACAGTCAAATTGCTCCACAGTACTGCGGCCATACCATTCACCACTACGCCTCATAACAAGACTGTTATAAACCCCATTACGGTGTAAAGCATCTGTAAGTGTATGCACTCGCGAGGAAGATGGATCATTACAAACAACGACACCTTGGTTTTGCAATCTACCAGCAATTTGCGTACTTTTACTCCCAGGAGCAGCACAAAGATCTAGCACACTTTCTCCTGGCTTAGGATCAAGTAAGCTAACAGGTAGCATACTAGCAGCTTCTTGCATATAAATATTACCAGTTAAATGCAAAGCATGATGTCCAAGTGCCTTAGAGCGATCTGTGCGTTCAATAAAAAAACTATCTCTGTCCCAGGATAATGGGGTTAATTTCCAATGTTCAAGCTTTGCCCAACGGTGTAAATCTTTTACAGAAAATTTAAGAGTATTTACACGAATAGAAGGCACTAGGCGTTCAGTAGCCATGCTACGCAGCATTTCAACATCTACAACTTCACGGTAACGTTCAAATGGATGATTCATATTAAATACGTTCACGCTTTCTCATAAATGCCCAACCAAGTGCAGCACCAATTGCAACCACAGCAATAGCACCAGGGCCACTATCTCCAAGTCGGTTACTATTGTCTACTCCGGTAATTGGCACATAGCTTATATCGTTAAAGCAACGATTATCCAAACAAAGCCCATTAGGACATTCGCCATCATTATCACAAACACAGTTTCCAGCTTCACAGCGTCCAGACGGACATTGGTCACCACTGCTACAACTTTGGCACACAAACTCATCACAAAAACCGGTCGCACACTGTTCGCCACTACTGCAACCAAGACACTGACCTTCAATGCAGAACCCATCTGTACAATCTGCATTACCACTACAGCGACAAGCACCATTAAGACAAAGGCCTGTCGAACATTCATCGTTACCACTACACCCTACACAGGTTCCATCTAAGCAACTACCAGACTGGCAATCATTGTTATTGTAACAAGCCTCACCATTTAAAGCTAAAAAGCTTAAGCCGACCATCACATTACCGTCTGCCTCACTTGGCTCAATAACACACTCAAAACTACAACCATCACCATCGTAATTATTACCGTCATCACAAGTCTCATTTAAAAGATCATCAATAATGCCATCACCACAACGCTGCACACCACAATCAAAGCGACAAAGGTCATTAGGATTACTAGAATTTAATGGTCCATTGTCACACTCCTCTCCAACGTCAACTGAACCATTACCACAGAATAATGAACGGTGTCGACAGCTATCTGTACAGAAATAAGAACGTGTAGCATCAATTGGCTCCAAAGAAGGCTCACATTGCTCACCTAAAATTCGTTGCACAATACCATCACCACACAACCCACCTGCCCCATGGTAAGCTTCAATCTCACAGACTGAACTACAGGCGTCACCATTGGCGAGGTTTCCATCATCACATTGTTCGCCATCATCAAGGGTACCGTTTCCACATAAAGGATTTTCGCGAACACAAACAGGGTCACAGCCATCACCCGCAATTTTATTTTGGTCATCACATTGTTCTGGAGTCATCATAATACCATCAGAGCATTCCTGCTCCTTAAATGTTGTTAATGTACAAAGTGTAGGGTGGCAACCATTACCAGTGGCACCAGGCTCACAAGTTTCTCCAAGCTCATTATCTACTACTCCATCGCCACAACGTGCAGGCTGACAATCTGGACGACATACAGAATTAGGGTCATTAGAATTAAAACCTCCATTGTCACAAACTTCGCCATATTCACCACCATCAATCACATTATCTCCACAAAATGGCAAGGTGCAATCAGCACGACAAGAACCTGGATTATTACCATTAGTAGGACCATCGTCACATTGCTCAACACCTGCCTGCACAATGCCATCGCCACAGCCAACAAACTTACAAGCTCCAGCATCACAAACACCATTGGTACAGTCTTCGTCTCTATTACATTCTTGAGGTATACACTCGTTATTACTACAAACTTCTCCAGTAGAACATTGGCTATTATCTGTACAACCATCAGTACAAAGACTGGTGTCTGGGTTACAAACTTGGTTTAAGTCACAATCTGCAGAAGCGGTACAGCCACCACAGGTACCATCATCAAGACAAACTTCTCCAGTAGAACATTGGCTATTATCTGTACAACCATCAGTACAACGGCTGGTATCAGGATCACAAATTTGGTCTCCACTACAATCTGCAGAAGCGGTACAGCCACCACAGGTACCATCATCAAGACAAACTTCT
>CAYSVN010000010.1:6612-28000 GCA_964434585.1 uncultured Candidatus Peribacteria bacterium
AGGTACCATCATCAAGACAAACTTCTCCAGTAGAACATTGGCTATTATCTGTACAGCCATCAGTACAAAGACTGGTGTCCGGGTTACAAACTTGGTTTAAGTCACAGTCTGCAGAAGTGGTACAACCACCACATTCACCGTTAGTAAAACAAACTTCTCCAGTAGAACATTGGCTATTATCTGTACAACCATCAGTACAAAGACTGGTGTCTGGGTTACAAACTTGGTTTAAGTCACAATCTGCAGAAGTGGTACAACCACCACAGGTACCATCATCAAGACAAACTTCTCCAGTAGAACATTGGCTATTGTCTGTACAGCCATCAGTACAAAGACTGGTGTCTGGGTTACAAACTTGGTTTAAGTCACAATCTGCAGAAGTGGTACAAGTGCTACAATCAGCAATTTCTGTATTAGTACAAAGCTGGTTGTTGCAAGTGTCTGTTGTACATTGATCATTATCACTACAATCTGTATCTGTTGTACATTCGGGATCTACACACTGTTCGGTAAGCGGATTACAAGTTTGACCAATCGGACAGCCGGTATCAACACAGTTTACGGGGTCGTCAACATTAGCATCTAAGTAATCTGGCACCTGGTCTCCATCCTCATCATCGTCACTGTAGTCATTATTGCCATTAACATCTTCATCAATTGTGGCAACAAGGTCTGCATCATCATCTGCGTCACGCCAGTCAAGCTGATCATCGCTATCAGTATTTTGAAGCGCCGCATTACTAGCGGCAGGGTTTCCAAAGGCGCTACGTAATGGCTCAGTATCAAAGCTATTATCAAGTCCATCTTTATCATTATCAGTATTCGCTTTTGTATTATCAGCCTTACCATTATTGTTCGCATCGTGACCTTCAATATCATCAGTAACTTTATCGTTATCAGTATCAATATCTAGGTAATCTGGCGTGTTATCACTGTCGGTATCAAAGGGAGTAATACCTGGTTCATAAACATCAACTAATCCATCCTGATCAGCATCTGCTGCATCTAAAGCAATGTAACCAATAGTAGACTGTCCTTCAATGTTGTCTGGAATACCATCACCATCACTATCAATATCTTGGTAGTCAGGCTGTCCATCGCTATCGCTATCGCGATCATTACAACCAGAAGGAGGCTCACCAATTGGAGCACAGGCACCTTCTGTTTGGTCTAAAATTCCATCATTGTCATCATCAATATCACTATCATCAGGAATACCGTCTCCATCAAAGTCTAAGCGGCGATCTCTAATAGAAATACAAGTTTCACAGGCAATTTGATCTCCACAAGGACTTGCTTGTGATAAGTGGCGTTTATAAAGCCATAAGTTTTTATTATCATCAAAGATAACGGAGCTCATAATATCATCCGCAGTTGAAGAGCTTCCATCAAAAAATGAGTTATCATTACCGCTTTCAGAAGCTTCAATGGCTGCAATAAAATCCTGGTACTCTTCTAGTACCTGGTCTAACAAGGCTTGATTATCAGCCGCTAAATTTAATGCATTACGAAAAGCTGCTTCTTCATCTAAACAGCACCATAAATCACGCTGGCCAGTAGCAGGATTAATATCAACCAAGCTACACTCCCCCTCTCCTACTCGGACAATATCATTATCTCCAGCTTGGCCCACAAGCGATAATGTTTGAATAGAAGTTGTAGGCTGAAGCAATTGATAACCAACAAAAATAACACCGGCAACAAGTAAGGCTGTTAACATTGCCGTTCTAGCCGATAGTGTTTTAAACAAATTCATAAATTATTATTTTGTATTCACAAAATTTTCGCGCTCCAAAAGATTCTTAAAGAAAGTATACCCATAAGCACCCTCTAAACGATAGAGCTTATTAGTTTGAGTGTTAACGACAAATGTTGTTGGAGAAACCGTAACATTCCATTCATCAATAGCAGACTGCTTTGTGTTGATAATGTCATCGCTAAATGTACCCTGCTCCACACAAGCCATCCACTGCACAGGATCCACACCAAACCGTGGTGCAATAATTTCAAGCGTAGACAATGTAACGTCACCATTATGTAACGATTCCAACATAAAATCCCAGCTAGCTTGCTCTCCTTTAAGTTCTCGCAAGCACGCATTAAGTTCTGCCCATTTTTGACTTTCAGGAATCGACTCTACTGGGTATGGGCGCTTGATCCAATAAAGCTCAGTCGGAAAAACAGTCTGTAATTGTTTAAATACTTGTACTTGTAAGTCTGCATAAGGCTCTACTAAGCTACCATACTGAATAATATACGTTTTAGAATCAGGGTCTCCACGGCCATATTGCAAAGCAGACAAAAGCAAGTCTGCACTATACGTTTCTGGTTCTGGTGCCTGCGCTTCTGCTGTTAGGCCATCTAATTGTTGTAGTGCTTGTAAAAAGAATAATGGCACATGAGCTTTTGTGCCGCCTTGAACACTTAAACCAATAAAAACACCTACAATAAGACCCATACAAATACCGATAAGAAATTTAAGAAGAACTGGCATTAGTTAAAAATGGAAAAAAGTGAACTGATAGCATTGCTAACAAGACCGATGGAACGAAGGAAGATATTTAACTCTTCGACGTTTTGACTATCATAAAATGCATTAATAAGATCTTTTTGATCTGTTGGACTTAATTCTTTAAATTCAGGTGAATCGAAGAAATCAAGAGCCTGCGATTGATCATTGCTTAAAGACATAACAAACGTAGATAGCTTCAGTCCTGATACTACCCCAGTAGATGGCTTATCGCCAAATATAACTGCCATTTGACCACCACCAGTATCACCACCGGTAGTACCTCCTCCTGGGCAAACGCTATCGTCACCAATACAATCACAACAACCTTCATATTGATTAAATTCTGAAGTAGGTGGTGTGTAAATCCAATAAAGATCTGGAATATACTGGTCTGCAACTTCTTGCATGTAAGAACACCAACCTTTATTAGTTGTAATACCTTGGCATGGCATAATGTTAGTACACTGTTCTGCAAAAGAAGACGAGGACGAGGAAGAAGAACTAGATGATGTCGAAACACTTGAGGAAGAAGACGAAGGCTCAACACAGGTGTTTGTTGTTAAGTTACATTGTTCTCCACTATCGCAGTCACTATCTTTTGTACATTCTACTTCTATGCAAGTATTATCATCTGTATCACACACTTCATTTTCATCACAATCAGAATCTGCTATACAACAATTAGCTTTTGGGTATGCTCGACAATCACCACCGGCACACCTATTAGTGGTACAAACATTGCCGTCATCACAAGATGAATCTGTAGTACACACCTCAGACGAAGAGGAGGATGAAGAGCGAACAGAAGAACTTGAGGAAAATGAACTTGAAGAAGATAAGCTTACCGGCTCACAAGATCCCGAGGCAGGATTACGAGTTTGACCAACGGGACATGGACAATCCATAATACCATTAGGGCCACACGGATCAACAATTGGTTCACAGGCTGGGTCGCCTTCTTCGCATTCTGAACATTCATAAGTATTTACACCATCACTAAAAGTAACAAGTGGCACCAGAGCAGAATTACTAATAAGGGAAGCAGAAAAAACAGAGGTTACCCTACTAGAATACCCTAACGCATTGCAGGGATCGCAACCAGCAGGGTCTGTACAGGTATTTGGAAGGCAATTTTGACCATCAGCAGATTGGTAAGCAGTATTCGGTAAAGCAGAAGTATAAGAAAGAATTCTAAAATCATTCTCATTACAACCAGTTGTGGTGGTATCACCAGCATTAGTACCACCATCAGAACAGTCAGGCGAATTACAAGCAGTGCAACAAACGCCATCACCAACAATAGTATTTCCACCATCAAGTAAAACTGCACAGTCTGCTTGCTGAGCCACAACGCCATTTCCTGATGCTACAACTTCTTTATAGCCAGTCGGACATTGCATACAACTTGGGTCACTTGGATCAGAGCAGTCACCACCATCGTCACCACTGGTACTACAATTACCACCAGGGCAGGCAGAACAACAACTACCAACATTAAGTCCTTCTAATCCAACTTGGCAAAGGGCAGACGCTCTTAAATTACCTGGGATTTCATAACCCGCTGAGCACTCTGTTATTGGGTTAGGGTCACAGCCACCAGGACTATCACAACAGCAACCTAAAGGGGCATCCTCTCCCGGTGCCGTAACGCATTGGGCAGCAATAGCTCTATCATTAGCATAGCCATCGCCACAACCGCCGGTCGTTGTACTGCTATTTGTACTACTTCCTCCTGTACTCCCTCCAGTTCCACATTCACACACATTACCAGGCACTCCTTCGTCATCAACGGTTTGGTAACAAACCATACGCTCATTTGGATTAGAGCAAGAGTTATTTGTACCACCGCCACAATCTGGCTCGCCATCTAAACCAATAGGGCACGTAGGACAACAAAGCCCGCCTACTGTACGGTCACAATTAGCTGAGGCTGAAGAATCTTCTAATAAAGCGCATTCATATTGCACTGCAACATTACCAGTTAAAGATGTTACGTTTATACGATTAGCAAATACAACCATCCCTGCTAGTAGCAACATGGCTACAATTACATGTCTAAGATGTTGCAAAAGCTTCATAAACTAAACAAAAAAAGTTACTGCTACTATACCCGAAATTAATCTATTCGAGCAACTATAAACCATTTTACCTGTTTGCATTCTTACTAGCATTAACAGAAATAGGTACAAGATTAACTACAGGTGCTTCATCAGCAGTTCTAAATGGACTTTGGTCAAGAGGTGTTTTATTTTCAGCAGCAATTTTAGTAAAATTAAGAGAGGTGAAAGGCGTAGATATATTAATAGCAATATCAGAGTCAAACGGACTTAGATTGTTTGTAGAAAGGTGTATTTTTGGAACAACTGTAGCAGAAGTAATTTGACTGTTAACAGAAGACTCTTTAAGACCTGGAGTGTTTCCATAGAAAATACCTAATTGTTTTTCCGCTTCTTGGCTAGTAGTGTTACCTCTTCGCATAGCTTTTACAACTACATTATTTGAAGCCTGACTATTACTATCTCTCCAAACACTAAAAGTTTCATCTGTTTGAACAGTAACAACTTCCACTGGCGCGTTAAATCCAGAGTCTTCTGAAAAAACAATTCCAGGCTTAGCGTCTGTTTTAAAAATATCATCACTACGAGAAAATAAAACAACTGGCTTTGTTGGCGTTTTAACAGGAGGTACTATTTCTGTAGGCAACTCTTTAACTGGTGGAATATCAGCCAGAGGTTCTTCTGTAGGCGTATTTAGTTCATTATTTTTAGGGCTTGAGTCACCGCTACCACCGCCTCTACTTCCACCGCCGCCTCCACCACCTCTACCACCGCTACCTCCAGTATTACCTAATGTAACTGTCTCACTAGAAGAGCTAGAGCTAGAAGAAGAACTACTAGAACTAGACGATGCAACATCGTCATTTAAAATAGTGTAAGTATGGATGTCTTCTGTTCCATCTGTGCCATCAGCATCACCGATGGTAACACCGGAGGCTGTTTGTAGTGTTAGGCGAATTGTTTCATCAGGCTCAACATCACTATCGTCATTAATAACCAAGGTTGGAATAGTAATAGTTTGGCCAGTGTATGCACCAGCAGGAATAGTAATTGTTTGTGGATCGCTGTAGGCAAAGTCTGTGGTATGGATAGCGGTGTAAGGAGTAGAGAGTGCTACCTGAACACTACCAGTGGCGCTAAGCACTCCTCCAGAAATTGTTAGAGTTGGCAGATTGCCGCCACTAGCTTCTAAGTCGCTACCAGTAGCAGTAGTAAATTCTATGTTAATAATGTCAGCAACATCGTCATTTAAAATAGTGTAAGTATGGATGTCTTCTGTTCCATCTGTGCCATCAGCATCACCGATGGTAACACCGGAGGCTGTTTGTAGTGTTAGGCGAATTGTTTCATCAGGCTCAACATCACTATCGTCATTAATAACCAAGGTTGGAATAGTAATAGTTTGGCCAGTGTATGCACCAGCAGGAATAGTAATTGTTTGTGGATCGCTGTAGGCAAAGTCTGTGGTATGGATAGCGGTGTAAGGAGTAGAGAGTGCTACCTGAACACTACCAGTGGCGCTAAGCACTCCTCCAGAAATTGTTAGAGTTGGCAGATTGCCGCCACTAGCTTCTAAGTCGCTACCAGTAGCAGTAGTAAATTCTATGTTAATAGTATCTGGAGCAGTATCATTATCTAAAATGGTGTAAGTATGGATGTCTTCTGTTCCATCCGTACCATCAGCATCACCGATGGTAACACCACTGGCAGTCGTTAAATTATAAGCAATTGTTTCATCGCTTTCTACCTCGGTGTCTTCATTAATAAATATGCCAGGCACAGCAATTAATTGACCTGTGTATGTGCCAGCAGGAATGGTAATTGTGCGACCAGTGCCAGACCAGCCAGTTAATGTATAATCCACTCCGTTAGCAGCGGTACCACCGACAATATTAACATCAACATTGGCAGCAGAAGCTAATACTCCACCTGATACTGTCAATGTAAGAGCCGGATTGCTCACTGACTCCACGTTAGAATCAATCGCATTGGTAAACTCTAACTCGATAGTATCAGGGGCCACAACCTCACACGACGTTGTGGCACCATTGGTTAATAAATAGGTATCTCCAACTGTTTCCGAGACAATAATATCTAAGCTACCATCATTATTAAAATCAGTTAAAAGAGTACTACCGCTAGTTGCACAAGTGTGTGCTATTGGAGAAATAAAAGCTCCATTACCTTCTCCTATGGAAACAAAAAGAGAGGTACCATCTGTTAAAACTAGATCCAACGTACCATCGTTAGCCAAGTCCCCAACTGCATTGATGCCTACAAGAGCATAACCGCTAAAGATAACAGCGCCAGTCGCAAATGTACCATCTGTATTATTAAGCGATACCATAGTATCGCCATCACAATTATGAATTAAGTCTGCATAACCGTCACTATTAACATCACCATTATAAATGGCTTCAATGTCACAATCATTAATAGCAACGGTGGACCAAGTTGTTCCAAGACCATTTGTGTTAGTGCTAATATATGTTTGCTCCATTCCAGCTTCTCCGTGGTTAACAATATCCATATCGCCATCATTATCAATATCAAAAATTGTAGTATGGTATGCTGCCGAAGCTCCTGGAATATTAACAGTGCTATAAGGGCTAAATAAACCAGTACCATCATTTTTTAAAATATAGGTAGTAGAATCTGCAGTAGGGGTAAACAGTAAATCTAAATAGCCATCAAAATCCATATCTGAAACATGGAGACTATTGCCTTGTGGCCCCGTGGTAATTTGACCTAAATATGTAAAGACACCTGCACCATTATTAAGATATGTACTTGTATCATAATCATTTGTAAAGCCATCATCCTGACCATCAATTACTAAATCTAAGTCATTGTCATTATCTAAATCTGCTAAGCGAATATTGCCTTCTGCTGCACCAGTAATAGGTATACTAGAAGTAAAAGCCTCATTACCATCACCTAAATATACAGTAGTTCCTATAATAATATCAATATTACCATCACTGTTAACATCACCTTTAGCTAGATGTAAAGAAGTGTTACCACTTAACATATTTTTATTACCAAACAATGCGTTACCAGAACTAGTAGCAGCTGTAAATTGCCAACTATAAGGAGTGGCCAAAGCCACACCACCAGTGTTAGTGGCGCCACTAAGGGTAACTTGTATTTTTTCACCTGCCATAAAGTTTTCTAGTGAATCAAACTCAATTGTTTGGTCTCCATTGCTTAGACTATAAGTTCCAGTATCGCTTAAAAAACCATGTTGGCTAAAGCTATGAACTCTAAGCGTGCTACTGTTTGCCGCATTCATTAATTGGTCAAACGTAGCAGTAACATTAGTATTAGTAGCACCAGTGTGCGTTTCTGCTGTTGGATAAACATCCGTAAGTACCGGTGGAATAGCAGGAAGGCTATCATCGTTAAAATAAAGCATGAGAGTCCCAGAGCCCCCACCATAAGGCTCAGCTAAAGAAGCCATATCTAAGTCTCCATCACCATTAACATCTGCAGTAGCAATACGAGGGATGTATGCTTGTGGTGGAACCACGCCAGAATCAATAAGTGTAAAGCCACCACTACCATCATGAGCATAAGGCCCAAGGTCAGTCATTACATCTAAGTGGCCATCTGCATTTAAATCTGCCACTCCATAAAACTCGGTAAAAGGATCAGGGAAGCTTAGTATAGCTCCACCACCTGGAAAACCAAGCGTTGCATCATCAAGTACAAGGTCTAAGGATCCATCTTCATCAAAATCTATTAATGCCACTACTCCAGCCGAAGTAGAAACGGTATTACTCGTTAAAAATAAACCCGTTCCACTGTTATAAAACGTTCGTAAGTCTGGGCCGTCAGACAACACAATATCAACATCACCATCATTATCAACATCACCAGCATGGGCTAAATTATACGTAGCCCCTGTTAATGTAGAAGCAATAGAAAAGCTACCAGCGCCATTGTTCGCGTAAATAGCAGAGCCATTAAGGGTGTCAGACATAAAAAAATCCTCATCTCCATCTGCATCAAAGTCCCCTGCTGTCATCGAAAATATCTCACGATTAAAAACTAAGCTGGGGGAAGTAGAAAAAAGACCGCCACTATTAAAGTAAACAATATAGTTGGTCACCGTAACTCCACGGGTGATACCAGCAATTAAGTCTAAATCGTCATCATTATCAATATCTATAAGCACCCCGCCTCCAAAAGCAGAACTTCCTAAGCCTTGGTGAAAGGTAAATGATCCTAAGCCATTATTAACATATGTCTCAAGGGTACTATCATTATCATCACCAAAGACAACTAAATCTTGGTCTCCATCAAGATCTATATCGCCAAATAATGCACTAGAGGCGTCATTATCAATGACGGTTGAAATATTAGCCATTACCCCTGTTCCACTTTGAGCTTCCACGGTAAAACGCCAAACATAAGGACAGCTAACAACACCAACATTTATATTTAATTGGTCGGTAATAATAACCTCTACGTCTGCCCCTAACGGAAAATCAGTATTAAAATTAATGGTAATAGTTTCAGTGCCGTTACCACTAATAACAGCATCTCCAGCCTTTTCTCCTTGTTGATAAGCTTGCACTAAAATAGTAGAAGCATTCGCATTCGAAATAAGAGCAGGAGCTCCATAATCAATAACAATACTTGTATTGTCTGGAGCACTAATGTCAAGACTTACAGGGGTAATAGAGTCAGGGTAGGCACATCCACCAGGACCAGTTGCGTATCCGGTAAGAGCGCTATCTTCACGCTGAATATTGGCAAAAAATACTGCAATTAATAAACAAGAAAGAACAGTAACTAGCCGAAAAGTATTATGGCGAACACTCATTGTTCTAAAGTCTATCACTCCAGCTGCCAATCTACAATAAATTCCTAAGCTATGAAGTGTAAAAAAAATCGCTATACTTTGCTGGTATGAAAAAACCTCTTATCCTTATTATTCTATTGCTATCAGCTTGTACAACAGCAAATACAACAAGCAATCCACAAGAAATACTACAAAACGCTGCGCTACAAATGCAAAATCTTAACGCTGTCCACGTTCAGTTTAGCGGGCTTATGATTAATCAAAATTCAGATAATTCTCAATCTATAAGATTTAACGGCAATGGTGATGTTATAACCGACCTACAGCAATATAAATTAATAACCAACTTTACCACCCAAGCCAGCAGCAGTGGCGTAACAACAAACGGTATTAATGGTACCGTTGAAGTTTTTATGGACCAAGAGTCTACGTTTTATAAAACAAAAGATCTAATGTACCCCGAGCTAGAATTGCAATTGCAAAAAAATAATTCCACTTGGTATAAAATACCGCAAACAAATACCATTAGTAGTGGAATGCAATACATTAATCCAGATTTTTACAAGACAAAAAGCTATAATGGTATCACCGAAGTAAATGGACAAAGTAGCCATCATCTTAATGTTGCCCTTAGCAAAGAAGTGTTGCCACAACTAAGCACGTTAACCGGTGTAACGCTAGATGCCCAGCTTTGGATAGATACAACTACCTTTAACATAAATCGTATTGGCTGGAATATTACATCGCCAGCACCTAAAAAAAGTGAATTGTCCTTACAGGTAGATCTTAGTAAGCATAACAAGGTATCACCAAGTAGCGCTCCAAAAGATTATATAGATTCTACTAGCTCTGTTGAGACGCCTCCTATTAACCCTGATGCTTTTATTGAAGAATTATTAAAGGAGATTGAGTAAGAGGTTAAAGAAGTGGAAAGCCTTTTAGAAGTTGTAGAAGCTTTTTTTTTAAACAGTAAGTAGTTGGTAGTAAGTAGTGCAGAACATTGATATCGATCTATACTATCTGCACTACTTACTACACCCTACCCACTAACCACTCTGTAAAAAATATCTACAATCTCTAAGTATTGCAAACCAACTAAATACCCTTATACTACCAGCAATTATTTTTTACTGACTATTATTATGGAAAAAACACTTATTTTACTAAAGCCAGACTGCGTTTCTAAAGGAGTATGTGGAGAAGTTCTTAGCCGATTTGAAAAAGCAGGATTTGCAATCATTGGTATGAAAATGATGCAATTAACACCTGAACTTTTACGCGAACACTACAGCCATATTGCTGACAAGCCTTTTTACCCTTCTGTAGAAGGATTTATGAGCACTACTCCGGTAATTGCTATGGTACTTGAGGCAGACAATGTTATTGCAACTATGCGTGACATGCTTGGTGTTACAAATTCTAAAGAAGCTGCCGAAGGAACAATTCGTTCAGACTTTGGTGAAGATATGATGGTCAACATTGCGCACGCAAGTGACGGACCAGAAGCTGCAGCTGAAGAAGTAGCCCGATTCTTTAACGACAGCGAGCTCTTTGACTGGAGTCCAATTGATGTAAGTGAGTGGGTAGGACGCTAAGCGAAAGTTAAAAATGTAGAAAAAGAAGAAAAGGTTTCTCAATTAAATTATTGAGAAGCCTTTTTTAACACCATTATCAGAGGTAAAAATATTGAACAAATAATTTATTCAAAAAAAGATTAACTATAAAGTTTGATAAGGATAATTATCAGCCATTCTTAACACAGCGTCTTTAACGCTAAGTAGCTGCGTTACTATTTCACGATGTCTCGTTTTAATACGGTTCCTTTTTTCATCTTCATTTGAGTTAGTGTTATTCATCTGAATATCGAGCTCTTTTAATTCTGAATTAATAGGTGAAATACTATCCAATAATTCTTTAGCTTCTTGAGGGCAGTATCCATCTGATCTAAATTTCCATAAAACAGAACGTATTGCAAATCTAAACCTGTCTTGATGCACACACCCAATACCAGGTAGTCTTCCTGGGTATACATCGCAAGTAGGTGGATATAACCCTTGATAAATAGGTAGCTCTCTTGCTGCGAGTTTAGATGCAGATTTTTCTGACAATCTAACTTCATGTTTTATATCACAAAAATGATGCCTAGAATCGTTATCTATACTTCTCAACAATATAACATTTTCTTCTAAAGTCATAAGATAAGACTTTAAAGAAAATGACTACTTAAAGCAAGTTATTTCAACAATACCTCAATTGCCTTATTCAACTGAACATCCGGAGCTTCCTCTAGAGCATTACCTTCTTCATCTACAAGAGCAGCTATCTCCTCTGGCGTTAGGGGCTCAATCTCAATATCTGGTGTAATACCACCTTCCGAAATACTTCTATCTAGCGGGGTAAACCATTTAGCAATGGTTAAATGCAAGCTGCTACCATCAGTTAATGGAATAACTTCTTGCACTGTTCCTTTACCAAAGCTCTGTTGGCCAATAATGGTGGCACGACCATGGTCCTGTAATGCTCCAGCAACAATTTCCGACGCACTTGCACTTCCACTGTTAATTAAAATGCTTAACGGAGTGTCGGGTGCCATAGTAGCACCGTTTACAAAATGAATTTCTTCATCGTCGCCACGGCGTTTAACAGTTACTACCTTTCCTTGTGTTAAAAACACAGATGTTAAATCAATTGCACCCCCTAAAAATCCTCCACCATTATTACGCATATCTAAAATAATTCCATCAAGCTTAGTATCAGCAAATGTGGTCAACACTGTTCTTAACTCATCAATACTACCAGAGCCAAACCTGTTTAAAGCTACATGAGCAATATTTTTTTCATCTCTTGTAATAATAGTGGATTCTACACTTGGAATATCAATATTTGCTCTAGTAATAGGAATGATAAATGGCTCGCTACCTACACGATAAAGTGTTAGTTCCACCTCAGTCCCTGCTGGTCCACGTATTTGTTTTACAACCTCAAATAAACTGTCATCCCCTACTTCTCTACCATCAACAGCAGTAATAACATCTTCTGGTAAAAGTCCAGCATCAAGTGCCGGTGAACCTTTTAATGGTGATACTACAACAACTAAACCATCACGAAATGTAAGCTCTGCGCCAATTCCTTCTAGTTTTCCTCCTAAGCTATCATCAAAGTCTTGTTTTTCTTCAGGAGTAAGTAGGATGCTATAAGGATCATCAAGTTGCCTAACAACTCCTGCTGCCGCTCCACGTTCAATAATTTCCTCTGTTAATGTTTCACTTTCTACGTATTTTTGGTCAATGAGACTTGTCACTTCATCAATAAGGCTAAATTTTTGTTGTTGTTGAGGTGTAAGATCCACACCTAGGGAGTCTGAAATAGACTCTTTAACATTTGGATTAGTTGCCAGCGTTAAACCAAAAAGAAAGGTTATAATTGGCAGCAAAACTGTAGTAAGAATTTTAAAGGGAGAGTTCATAGGAATGAAGTATAGTGGAAGAAAGTGAAGAAAGAAAAGAGGTGATAGAGATTTTTTTAACAACGGATTGTGGATGGTGAGTGGTGCAGATGACAAAGCTTTGTTTTGCTAACTGCACTACTCACTACAACCTAACCACTATCCACTATCAAAAAACCTCTTGATTATTACCACGTCTACCCGTAGTATTCCGGTTCGAAATTATTACTTTTAACCTTTTAAATATGCCAACCGCTTATAAAACTGTTTCCTCTATTGCTGGACCACTAATTGTAGTGGAAGGAGTAGAAGGTGTCTCTTTTGATGAACTATGTGAAGTAGAATTACCAGATGGTAGTAAGCGATTAGGTAAGGTGCTAGAAGCCCGTAGTGATATGGCGGTAGTACAGCTATTTGAAAGCACGCAGGGAGCCCAAACAGAAGGAACAAAAGTTCACTTTTTAGGTCGAACATTTACCTTTGGTGCCAGTGAAGATATTTTAGGTCGTGTGTTTAATGGATCTGGCCAACCAGCTGATGGCGGACCCATGCCTGTTGCAGAAAAGCAGCTTGATATTAATGGTGCACCTATTAATCCAGCTAGTCGTGAATTTCCAGATGACTTTATGCAAACTGGAATTGGAACCATTGACGTACTAAACACACTGGTTCGTGGACAAAAATTACCAATCTTCTCTGGAGCTGGTTTACCACACAATCAACTAGCTGCTCAAATTGCTCGTCAACTACGTGTGCTTACCGAGAAAGAAAAAACCGAAGGAACATCTGCGGAAGGTGAGGTAGAAGAAGAAGGAAAATTCGCCGTGGTATTCGGTGCCATGGGTGTAACATTCGAGGAAGCTCAGTTTTTCCAAAAAGAATTAGAAGCAACTGGAGCGTTAAGTCGTGCAGTTGTATTCTTAAACACTGCGGACCAACCAGTAGTGGAACGTATTGCTACTCCACGTCTTGCATTAACCGCAGCCGAATATCTAGCATTCGAAAAAGGTTACCATGTAACCGTAATTCTTACAGACTTAACAAACTACTGTGAAGCTCTACGTGAAGTATCAGCTGCCCGTAAAGAAGTTCCTGGTCGTCGTGGTTTCCCTGGATACCTCTACACCGACCTCGCTACCATGTACGAAAGGGCTGGTAAAATTAAGGGGAATCCTGGTTCTATTACCCAGATTCCAATTTTAACCATGCCAGAGGACGACGTAACCCACCCAATCCCCGACCTTACTGGTTACATTACCGAAGGACAAATTCGTTTAGATCGTGGCCTACACAACAAAGGAATTTACCCACCAGTTATTCCAATGGGATCGTTAAGCCGTCTTAAAGGGCAAGCTCAAGGTGATGGTAAAACTCGTGATGACCACAGTGCAATGGACTCTCAGTTAACGGCAGCATATGCCCGTGGTGTAGAAGTTCGTGAGCTAGCAGTTATTCTTGGTGAAAGCTCATTAAGTGATACCGACTTGGCTTACCTTAAATTTGCCGACCGATTTGAACGTGAATTTATTGTACAAGGCGAAAACGAAGAGCGTAGTATCTTCGATAGCCTTAACATTGGTTGGAATTTACTAAAAGAACTACCGCGCAGTGAACTAAAACGTGTAAAGGCAGAGCAAATTGAAAAATATATGAAAGATTAGGGATTAAGTTGCAGAGTTTAGGGATTAGTTTCCTGCTCTGTAGATAAACTAAAAATCTCTAAACTCTAATGACTAACCCCTAATCCCTAGCCCTATGGCAAGACTTAACGTAAACCCTACACGAATGGCCCTTATGGACCTTAAAAGTCGCTTAAAAAGTAATAAGCGCGGTCACAAACTGCTTAAAGATAAGCAAGATGGTCTCATGCAAAAGTTTATGGAAATTATTCGTAAAGTAAAAACGCTACGCAGCCAAGTAGAAAAAGATTTAGGCGAAGCCTTTGCTAAGTACTTACAAGCTAGTAGCTGGTTAAGTGATGCTCAATTAAGTAATGCGCTTAGTTCGCCACAAGCAAGTATGAGCCTAGAGGTAGAAACCAAAAGCGTAATGGGTGTTAAAATTCCAGAGTTTACCCTTAAGCAAGAAGGAACAGTGCGCACCTATGGTTATGCTGGTACCAATGCACTGCTCGACGAAGCGTTAACAGCCCTAGAACTTGCATTCCCACTACTAGTAGAGTTAGCCCAAATTGAAAAACAGGCCGAAGCCATGGCGCTAGAGCTAGAAGTAACCCGTCGCCGTGTTAACGCGCTAGAATATAAAATTGTTCCAGATATTGAGGAGACACTTAAATTTATTAAGTTAAAGCTTGATGAAACTGAACGCGCTGGCATTGTTGCCACCATGCGCATTAAAGCTAGTATTGAGGAGGCAGAAGCTGCAGCTGCAGCATTAGCGCTAGCTGCGTAACTATACTACCGAGAGGCTGAGATAAATTCATCGTTCTCTGCAAAAGCGGCAGCAATCGTTATAACTCCTTTAAGGTCTTGCTGAATTAAGTAGCCAGATAAATCCGAACTCGGATTACTTTGTGGGTTGCGTGGCATTTCTATAAGGTACGGTTCTAAATATGAATAAAGCTCAACGGTACATGCTGTACCACCTTTTACACATATAGATTGGTAATACTGTGGAAGTTCTCCTGGTGTAGCACCATTATTATCAATGATATATTGGTACACTGCGCTTAGAATCGCATGAACATCAACCTTACGTTGAGTGTTTCTAGCTTCTGCTGTGCGGTCAACGTGTTCATAATTATAATTGGTAATAACGTCTTCTCGGTGGTCTTCTAGGGCTTCATGGCGATTGATTGTTAGCTGTATTGTGTTGTAAACAGAAGTCTCACCAGTACGGTCATACTCGTCCTTTAAAAACCGAATGGTATCCTCCATCTGCTGTATTTCATCATTAAGCTCTGCCATGGTTAAGCTAAGATCATAGCTAGAATATTCATACCCATTATTAACTTGGCCATCAAATTCAATAGTGTTATCTACGTAAAGCAAATTTTCCACCGGAGGAATATTATAGACATTTTCATTCTTAATATTAGCAATATGTTCAGCGACACGTTGTGCCTCTAATTCCGAGGTCTTTTGGAGTCTAAGCTGAAGTAGTGCTTCAAATCGCTCAACATAAGGATGCATATTTTCTTCAAAATTTAAAGAAGGATTTCTATCATTCTCTTCTATCAAAATATCCATCTTTGCCTCTAACGAAGTTAATTCATCATCAATGTCTGCAATGGGTAAATGTTGATATCTAGGCTCTAAATCATAATCGGTACGGTTATCAGAATTATCATGATAAGAAACCATCAGCTCTTCGTAATCATTATCATACTCTTCATTAATTTCACTTTGTTCAATATAGCCTTCTTCACCCGGAATCGGGCCAAAAATACTATCAACATAACCTTGTTCATAGGGCTTTTGCTCAGGTGTTTCAAAATCCCCTGTTAATGGAATAGCTCCCCCATCTGGTAAAATATTTTTCTGCAAAGAATCTGAAGGACTTACATTTACCGTGGGGCCAGAAAGCGCAGAAAATAACGTAGCTCCCAGCAAGCCGATCAGCCCTGCCCCAATAACAAATGGTATAAGTTTAGCGGCTGTAAATGGTGTAGGGTTTGGCATCTATTAAGTATAGCAGAAAACAGTGTTAATTTAAAGGTGCTACATTAGTAGAGCTCGAACTACCCTTAGCTGCTTTCTTCAACAGGGATAATACTTTTACCAGATTCATTAAACACTAAATTTTAAAGAGATGTTACGTATACTTAGCAAATAATACAGCCAGAAGAATAAAGACAATAATAACAAGTATAAGAGCTAAGCGACGAGATTTTGTTTTAACAATACTACGTCTGTTTTTAAATAAATAAGGTAAAGAATTTAATACATCATTCAGTATTACGAGTCCAAGACCTGTCCAAAGTAAGAAGTAAAAAATGGCCGCAATAATTGCAAGACTTGGTGCTTCACGGTGTAAATTTTTATTAAAAAACGCATAAAAAATTGGCAAATGTAGTAGGGTTAAAAAAATACAAACATAAGCAGAAGGTAATTTTGGCATAGGTTTATCACTACCAGTACTAATATGATTTTTCTCTCTAAAATGATTCGTTAGATGCAAAAGACTAAACACTACAATAATAATGATTGAAAATTGAATATTTAACATAGGTCTAAAATTACCCCACCATAAGTACGCCAATACGTTAGCAAGAATCAAGCCGACTATTAATTTTGTTTTATGATTCATAAAATTTTTTGATAAATTATCATACTATTGTGGCATAAATTCAACCTGTGGTAAAGAAGTCGAGACTTACATCTACTACTAAGAATTTATTTATGCTTCTACAGGGATAATCTTTTTATCAGACTCGTTAAACACCAATGTTGGTGTAATGCCTTTTTCGGTCAGTACAAATTTAGAGTTACCAGCCAATGATGCCTCTGTAACTTCTAGCTGTTTAAACATTTGCGCTTTGCTTTTAAAGGTTTTTTCTACAGAGTCATTAACTTTAGCAATAGCTTCTGCCTCACCAATGGCAATTTCAATTTGGGCATCTTTTTGTCCTGCTGCCGCAATTACGGCTGCTTCTGCTTCTTCTTTTGCAGCTTCTTTAAGGGCAACTGCACGCGTAATAGCTGCTTCTTTCTCGCGCTCGGCTGTTACCACTTGGTCCATCGCGCGTTGTACATCTGCGGCTGGGTTAACATCTTGTAGCTCTACACGCACCACCTCAATCCCCCACGATTCTGTTTGACTATCTAATTCTTGTTCTATACGTGTGTTAATACTTTGCCTATTGGCATTAACTTCCGTAAACACCATTTCCCCAATAATAGAACGTAGTGTTGTTTGCGCCAACGATGGAATAGAAGAAGCATAATCTTGCACATTATACAGCGCCTTAATAGAGTCTTGAATTTTAAAGTACACTACGGCGTCAATTTCTAGGTTTAGGTTATCTTTGGTAATTACTGATTGTTTTTCTACATCTAAACGAATTTCTGTAATGTTAACCTTACGCATGCGTTCTACAATCGGGATAACCCAACGCAGCCCCTGTTCGCTTGTACGCGTATACTTACCAAAGCGTTCTACCACCCCCTTTTCTATCGGGCGGACAATTCTAAAACCAATTAAGATAATAAATAAAACAAAAAGTAATGGTCCGTAAAACATAGGCAAAAAGAGAATAAATAATTATAAAGAGTATACCTATAGAAAGCTGTTGTTCAATTATAAATCAATATCTTAGGCAATTATGAATCCTGCTCTAAAAGCTCTGGTAATGTAAAATTATCCTCATTAAAAGTTGAATCATCATTTGGATGAATTAACATTTTCCGATCAAGTGCTTTCTGCAAACGATCAAGATTTTCAGAAACAACATCTTCCCAGGCACCAACACCATTATTAGAATATGATGTAATACCCAACTGTGCCATTTTCTCCAAATAAAATAACTCAAATTGTATTAATCGTTGACTAACCTGTGCTGAATGACGATGTAAAGAAGTTATTTCTTCACCTAAGCTTCTAACTAAACCTGCATTATTGCCGGCATTAAAAACTGGATCCTTAGAACGTTTTAAAAAAGCTTCAATTGTATTTACGCCAGATTGCGATTCACACATTCTTTTAGCAACCAAATCAATCAACTGCTTTTTAAGAAGTACTTTTATACGCTCAATAACCTGGTCATCCGTTGGTACTTCATGACTATCATTGCTCCAAACACTAGAAGTCATATTGCCATCATGAAACCGAACTAAAGTTGTCGACCCATCAGTAGCTTCTTCTACCTCTTTCTTTAGTGTCTTAAACTCTTTTACCTTGATCAATATTCCATCATCTTCTTTAGAGACTTTAAAAGATGAAAGCTGTTCAGAAATTGGAACATTATTCCAATCAGGATGATTGCTTGACAAAAGTGACATAAGAAAAAATACTAAGATATAAATATACCTATGTCAATAACTTAACGAGGAATTTTTACAATATGTTTAAGCAATTGGCTCTTGGTTCATTTAAGCCTATACTAGCCTCCATGAACTACATAATCCCTTTCCTTAAAGGCCTGCTAATTGGTACGGCCGACGTTATCCCTGGTGTTAGCGGTGGAACCATGGCATTAATCCTTGGTATTTACGAACGCTTCATTGGCGCCATTGCTCTATGGACCAAAAAACAAACCTGGCAATATTTACTTAAAGGCAAATGGCAGAAGCTTTGGCAGCAGATGGATGGTGAGTTTATTGTACCCGTTGCAGTAGGCATTCTTAGTGCAGGCCTTACGCTGGCAAGCGTACTTAGCAACTTGTTAGAAACCCAACCCTTAATGGTCTGGAGTTTGTTTTTTGGTCTGGTGGCAGCCTCGGCTATTGCATTTATGTATAAGGTAAAAAACTGGAACACTTTAAAGGTATGTCTATTAATTATAAGTGGACTACTTACATGGTTACTACTTGATATCTCCCCTACTAGTACGCCAGATCATCCATGGTTTTTATTTTTAGCTGGCCTGGTTGCTATTTGCGGCATGTTACTTCCTGGAATTTCTGGAGCATTCATTTTACTTATCCTGGGCAAATATCAGTTCCTAGTAGATGCCGTACATGAACGTCGCTTTGGGGATCTTATTCCAATTGTACTTGGAATCATTGTAGGAGTACTTTGCTTCTCTCGTGTTTTAAAATATCTCTTAAAACATTATCAAGAAGAAACGCTAAGTGTCATGATTGGCCTTCTTATTGGTAGCCTTAAAATTCTTTGGCCAGGAGAACATTTAACCGGAAATCCAAACAGTAGCGGCTGGATGATTGTGATGATAGGAGTAGGTGTGGTGTTGGTGCTTGGGCTTGAAAAGGTTGCAGGCGTTAAAGAAGTTGCAGAGGTGTAAGAGGTATTGTCCTGAGCGTAGCCGAAGGACATTAAAGTGTTATGGTTCGGCTACGCTCACCACAACACTTACCCTTCTTACACCCCTTCCACGCCTGCAACATCTGCAACGTTTTAAAGATTATTAAAAAACATTTTACAAAATAAATCAAGTAAGGTACAATCATTTTGTTCAACCGGTAAAAAAGTAGTTGACTCCCTAATTCTTTCCGTTACAATGCGTCCCACGTCTCGCATAAATAAAGCGTTTGCCCCCGAGATTTACTCAGTAAATTTTAAGGGTGTACGTTGATACGTGAGCACTATGTTCATTTACATCAACGGTCTGTATACGTCGTAATTCTTCTTCCTCGACGTATACTAGCATAATACTTTACTCTATAAGCAAAGTATTATGTGCATAGTATTTTAAATATTAGTCGAAATACTATGCGGACTCATTACAAATCGCATCCGATTGTAATGAGATCCGTCCAATTGAAAATGCAATTTCAATTAAAAATAAGTCGATTTATGTTTTCTACCGAGAGAACATAAGTCATTTGAATCTTTTAATAAGATTCTTAACACATTAAAAATTTTAGTGAAAATGTTTTGTTTGCCAATATAAGAGCAAACCAAAACGTTACTCATGCGTATTACATGGATGCCTTGACTTTGAAGTCCGATGAAGGGCGTGGCCAGCTGCGAAAAGCTTCGGTAAGCCGCTAGGCAGGCGTTATAACCGGAGATGCCCGAATGGGGGAACCCAGCGAGAGTTATGTCTCGTTATTCTTAATTTATTAAGAAAGGTCACTTTGCGAACTGAAACATCTAAGTAGCAAAGGAAAAGAAATCAAAAGAGATTCCCGGAGTAGTGGCGAGCGAAATGGGAATAGTCCAAACCCACTTTTATATAGTGGGGGTTGTAGGACCTCAATATCCGATTGTATGTATATAGACAAATGTTCTGGAACGAACAGCCATAGAGGGTGATAGCCCCGTCGTCGAAATATACCTACACGGTAGAGGATTCCTGAGTAGGGTCAGACACGAGAAATCTGGCTTGAATCTAGGTGGACCACCATCTAAGACTAAACAGCTTCAAAGATCGATAGCGGATAGTACCGCGAGGGAAAGGTGAAAAGCACCCCGAAAGGGGGATGAAATAGTATCTGAAATGTAATACGTCCAAGGAGTAGGAGCCCGTTTACGGGTGACTGCGTGCCTTTTGCATAATGAACCAACGAGTTAGTCGTATGTGGCCGGTTAAGACAGTAATAGTCGAAGCCAGAGCGAAAGCGAGTCCGAATAGGGCGTTTTGTCGCATGCGCTAGACCCGAAACCGGGTGAGCTACCCATGGGCAGGTTGAAGGGCACCGAAAGGTGTCTGGAGGACCGCACACACCAGTGTCACAAGACTGGGTGATGACCTGTGGGTAGGGGTGAAAAGCCTATCGAACCCGGAGATAGCTGGTTCTCTTCGAAATGCCTTTAGGGGCAGCCTCATAGAGCAAGACAGGGGGTAGAGCTACTGTTTCGATGCGGGGGTCTTCCCGACCTACCAATTCCTGACAAACTCCGAATACCTGTTCCCAAGTCTATGGGAGTGAGACTATGACAGCAAATTGCCATAGTCGAGAGGGAAACAACCCAGACCATTAGCT
>CAYSVN010000011.1:0-11717 GCA_964434585.1 uncultured Candidatus Peribacteria bacterium
TCATGGAAATCTACGGTAACCGTCATAGGTGCCGGTGCAAATGGCCAAAGACGAGTTGCTGACTCACGGGTAACGGTAAATGGTCGTGCTTGGCCTACAGAAATAGTATCTGAAATAGTTCGTGTACCATTATTTGTAGTAGCACGAAGGGTTAATTCATAGTCCCCCACTTCGGTGAATGTAAATGCTGTAAAGTAATCTGGCTCAATAAAACCAGCTTCTTTTACGGCACAAGTATCACTTACAGCAATAGAGTTGTTATAAGTATCTAACACAGTATTACTACCGTTTGGGCTGACAATAGATAGTTCTACCTCTGCATCACAAACAATTTCACCTTCATCATCAAGTACACCAATATCAATTGATCCAGTCTCACCAGCATCGTATTGATCTTTATCACTATTAAGAGCAAGTACGCCCCATGCAAACGACTGTGTTAATGTTTCTATGTTACCAGTTAGTGGATTGTAAATAGTAATAACGGCATCATAAAGACCAGGTGTAAAGCTGCGTAGTGGCTCAATATTCATCACAACCGAGCCAGCAGTAAACGATAGCTTATTGTTGGGAACAATAACTTCTTGGCCGCCAGGCATTGTAAGAACTACCTGTAGTAGTGGCTGAGTTCGGCCTTCGTTTACATCTACAGTGGTATTTGCAGTATTTTCTAAAGCAGACTCAAGCACAGTACTTACCTCTTCTATAGTATTGCTTTTTGTTAACTCTGCCTGAACAGCAGCTTTAACAATGTGACCTGCTACATTATCAACTGCATCTTCCATTAATGTATCTACATCTGCCTGAGCTAACTGTAAATCATCAGATTCTGCTGCTTTTTCCACAACAGCATCAACCAAGGCTGTTAAGCTGGTAGCTGGAATAATACGAAGTTCATCCTTAAAGGTTGTATTTTTTTCTATAGCTGTTAATACTTCTTTGCGCAGTTTCTCGCTTTGGGCAATTTCACCTGGTAAAACATTACGCATGTTAATATTGTCTGTATTGGCATCATTAAGCTTAGCGGCTAGCGTACGGTTATTAAGAACACGGTTAACAACATTGCTAGCCATAGCATCTTCTGCAAACATCGATTCTACCATTGCGTCACGCATGTCATCGGTACGAGTGCTAACCTCAAGCATAGCTGCAAGAGCTTCTTTAGTACTCAGAGGTTCTCCATCTTCTTTATCAAGCGCTACACGCGCAAGTGTTAACGAAACAGAGCCAGCATTTGCACCTTTAGCATTATCTTGTACTTCAGGATGTCTCAGCAGTGAACCCTCTTCAAGCGTCAATGCCTCAGTAGCTATAAAGACAGGCTCTTCTACTGGCAAGTTTATATTTTCTACTAAAGTTTCTTTTTCTTGATCTTCAGGTAATTCTAACACAATTTCTTCAGCAGACTCTTCTTCTAATATTTCAGTACCTTCCTCTTCCTCAGTTTCTACCACAGGCTTTTGAGACTCGCTAACATCTACCTCTACTTGTTCTGTATCGGTTTCTTCTTCATAAACATCATTCGTTGCCACAGGTCCTTCTTCAATTTCCTCATCTACAGATTCGGTTAATTCTTCTATTTCATCAATCTCCAACATAATCAAATCATCTTCTGTTCCCGCCTCAACTGCAGTATCAGATTTTTCAATATTTTCTTCAGATTCTTCTAGATCAACATCTTCCAAATCCAAAGTATTATCAATCAAAATTTCATCTAAAATATCATCGTCACTTAACGGTAAAATCGGAGCCTCAACCTCGCTAGTTTCTTCTTCCAAAATTTCATCATCGGCAGTAGTTTCAGGGGCGATTATTTCTTCTAATTCAGCAGTCTCTAAAGTGCTCTCAATCACTTCAGATTCTTCATCAATTTGAGTTGAAACTGTACCACGTAGCGTCGTTGCACCAGCAAATAATATTGCGATCATCAGCAGCAATGCTACGTCGTGCATCGGCCAACGATGTACGTGCCAAAAGGCAGGTGGTTTTTGTAAGTGTTCTCGGTGAATCATTGTGTGTGAGAGTTAATAATAATCCTCTGAGTATATCATACTTATATATAGAAAGCGCTCGTTCTCACTAGACAAATATAGAGTTTTGACATTAATCGCATTTGATAGTTTTATATATTATGTTGCAGTAAATGTTGTTACAAATTATAACAGCAAAAAATGGCTTTATTTAGGTAAAAAAGCTGTTATAATTCTCTACATGAAACTCTTTATCGCCACCAATAATATAGGCAAGCAACATGAAATAATCAGCCATCTTCAGGCTGTAAAAAACCTAACATTTATGGTGCCATCTGACATTAAAAACGTGCCACCAGCACCAGCAGAAACTGGTAAAACTTATCGTGAAAATGCATTCATTAAAGCAAATTTTTATCATCAAATTACGGGGCTTCCAACCTTGGCTGATGACTCTGGATTAACAGTCACAGCTCTGCCTGGCGAGCTTGGAATTTCGTCACGCAGGTGGGGTGGAAGTGAGACCGTTTCTGATGAAGATTGGCTTAAAAAATTCCTAACAATTATGAGTGAAAAAGAAGATAAATCGGCAGCGTTTATGGCCACACTTTGTTATATAAATGCAGACGAAAAAGCGTACTATTTTGAAGGAACAATAGCAGGTGTTATTACCCAAACAGCAGAGTCAGATTACCCACCAGGCCTACCGGCCGGCAGCTGCTTTAAACCCAATGGTGCCACCAAGGTGGTAGAAGCTATGACCATGGAGGAAAGACTACAATGGAAACATAGAGGCAAAGCATTGGAGGAATTTAGGGAGTGGCTAGAAAAAGTTGCAGGGGTTAAAGATGTTGCAGGAGTATAAAAGGTTTGTTTGTTAATAAGCTAGTGAGATTTCAGTCCTTTTTACACCTTTGCAACTTCTGCAACCTTTGCAACTTTTTTAGTAATTTTCACTATGAATCGAAGGTTTAAACATGTTACAATTAGTACATTGATATGAACATCGATCCACACTTAATTCATCACGTGCTTCGGCACATTCATAAGCACCTACGCTGCCCACAATGTAGTAGGCGTGTTCCTGTTGATGTAAGCTCTATTAAAGGGCTAACGCCAGACCATGTACTATTACAGTTACACTGCGATAAATGCAATGCACACCTTATGCTGCAGGCTTCGTTACAAGAGCTAGAAAAAAACAGTCCAGGTGATGAGATGAAAAACGCTTCATCACTGATTAAGAAGCCAAACAACAACATTTCAGAAGATTCTATTAAAGATCTTAAAGCAGATTTAAAACAGGCAGATGGTAGTTTTCAGTCTCTATTTGGTGAAATTAAAGAAATGGGAGAAGAAAACTAAAGGTCTCAGATGCTAAAGAAGCTGCAAAAATTGTAGAGGTTTTTAATGGTTGGCAGTAAATAGCGTAGAGGTCTTGATATTCAGAAATCATTGAGACCTATTTACTGTGCACTATTCACTAAAAAACCTCTGACACGCCTGCAACCTTTGCAACATCTGCAACGTTTGTTACAATAATGACATGAAAAAAATGATCATCTTAGTCGTAATAGTCATCGCTGTATTTTACGGTGCAAAATGGATGTTAAACAGCACTGCAGGCTCGTTTATGCAAGCGGCTCAGTCTAGCAAGCAAGCATTCGATAAAGCTGGTAACGCACTCGATACCGTTGTAGAAGCTGGAGGTAGCGTACTTGAACAAGGCAGACAGAGATTTGAAGAAGGAAAAGACCTTGTAGAAACGACTCAGCAAGCCGTAGAGGATGCTAAAAATACTGCTACAGAGCTAAAAGAACGTGCAGATAAAGTAATAGACGGTGTCGAAAAGCTAAACGAGGCAACAAATTTAATTAAAGAAGGACTTGGAAGTGAGTAATAATTAGTCAACATAATAAAAGGCTTCCAGATAAAAAGGTGTACACTTTTTTGTTTTTATGTTAGTATAAGTACATATTTATGTACATATTATGACTACAGTTTCTCTCTCAAAATTTCGGCAATCACTCACAAAACATCTTGATAAGGCAGAACAAGACTGTGAAGAAATTATCGTAACACGTGGCAAAGGTCGTAAATCTATTGTTTTAAACTATGATGATTACATGTCTCTGCAGGAGACTGCATATTTACTATCATCCCCTGCTAACCGTAAGCATTTAGACATCTCTATAAAGCAGGCAAAGAAAGGTAACACCATTACATTAACAATATAATGGAGATACAAATAACGAAAGAAGCCTATAAAGATTACAAATTTTGGGAGCTACATGATGAAAAAAAACATAAGCGTGTCCAAAAACTACTAAAGACAATAAAAAATGACCCCTTTAAAGGAATTGGTAAGCCAGAAGCTTTAAAATTCGATTTGCAAGGATACTGGTCTCGTAGAATAGATAAACAACATCGGTTAGTCTACACCGTAGAGGGCAGTGTTATTACCATTATTTCCTGCCGATATCACTACGCTAAATAACCTAAAAATTAAAAGATAATTATTTTTAAAACAAACAAGTTAACAGATTTTATTAAAGAAAGACTAGGTAGGAAGTGGCTTCAGTTCAAATCTACTAGAGAGCTTCAATAATTGACAAAGATATAAATTAATGTATTATAATCTTAGTTCATTTTCATCAACCACAAGTAGATAAAAGAAGGAGTTCCACATGGACGTTGTTAGTTTTTTCAATCATCCTACCGAAGGGATGTTTGGTAAGACAAATCAAACTATCGAGGAAGCTCAGGCTGAAGCTCAAGAGTTTGTATCACAAAAGTATCCAGGCGTTCCAATTATGGATCCTTGGACACTGACTGGATGGTGGCTTTTGGAAGATAAAGGCCTGCCGTTCTTTCATCCAAAACCTTGGCCATTTGCATTTGCTGTGAAAAAAAGCAGTATTTATGAAGATATGGGTACAATTCCAAGTTTCATGATGCTTTTGGCAACTAATCCGAACGTATTTGGCTTCAAACCTCACAAATCTCTTGAAGAAGCAAGAGCGGACTTGAATGAAATCTCCAAAAGAGAATTTCGAATCGTTGATAATCCACATGGCGGTTTAACTGCCTACTGGAAAGACCCAGAAGAAAACGAGCATACAGTGGCACACGTCATTGCTCTCTAGCAATGACGTTAACACTCCCCAGCCGTCTAATTAAGTAGACGGCCTTTTTTAGCAGTCCCAACCCCCTCTATCAAAGAGCGCCAACCCTAATCTACCAATTCATGAATCAAATCATGAAACAGTTGATAAACCTCGTCTGCATCCCCTGCTGCATCTACCGTGCTATATAAATCGTTTTCTTTATACCAGTCTAGCACTGGGCCTGTTTCTTCTTTGGTCCATTGCATACGGCTTTGTACTTTTTCCATATCTAAATCATCTACACGACCTTGCTCTTCAGCCCGACCTTGAATACGTGAGATAGCAGCATCATGGTCCAATATAAACTCTATACAGTGCATTGTGCGGCCTTGTTTCCTGGCCATAGCTAAGTACATTTCAAATTGATCTATTTTACGAGGAAATCCATCAAGAATAATCATCTGATCGTCTTCCAAAGCGTTGTATTGGTCTTCAATAAGCGAAACAGTAATTTCTGATGGAACCATTTTACCTTGATCAACAAAGCTACGAACTTTTTTACCAGTTTCAGATTCTGGATCTAAATTCCTAAAAATTTGCCCCATTTCTAAATAATGCATCATAGGATGCTCAGCAAGAAAGCGTTTTGCTTGCGTGCCCTTACCAGAGCCCTGAATGCCTAAAAGAATAATATCGTGAATCATATGTGGGTATGGTATCAGGGAAATACAAGAGTTGGAAGATGGAAAACAACAAAGATTACAAAGTTAGCAGGTGTGGCAGAGGTTTTATGGTAAAAACCCCTTCAACTTTTGCAACTTCTTTAACCTCTGCAACGTCTAGCTTACCAGTCCAATCCTCTCTTCTATCTCCTGGTCTACAAATACTTTCTTACGGCCAAACTTCATACGGCTATATTCTTTAATAAGGTCTGCAAGTTTTACATTTTTAAGACTTTCATCCCAAATAGTCTTCATACTAAATGGTCGTGATTGCACGTTATTAATATTCAATTTAACGTAACAATTAAAGTTAGGAATACCAATAACGTCTTGTTCACTGAGGACGGGGGCAAACTCTTTAGCCATATATTCAGCATCATCTGCACCAATTTTAAAGCTCATAATAGTACCCACGTTACCAAATACCGCATCACGCATTTTGGTAGAACCGCCACTACCACCTTCTACCAACTGTCCTATGTATTGGTGAGCCATAATAAGGGCAAGCTCATACTTACGCGCCTCCGAAAGAATAGTTGCAAAGGCGTCTGTTACAAAGTTTTGGAATTCATCTACATACAGGTAAAAACGTGTACGCTGGTCACGTGGGATATCTGCTCTACTCATTGCCGCCATCGAAATTTTATTCACAAAAATAAGCCCAAGTAATTGCGCGTTACTATCACCAATTTTACCTTTAGAAAGGTTAACAAGTAGAATTTTACCTTGGTCCATTACTTCACGAATGTTAAAGGCGCTTTTAGGCTGACCAATAATATTACGCATGGTAGTATTGGTAATAAATGGTCCAAATTTAGAGCTAAAATACGGAATCATTTCTTGTTTTTCTCGCTCTCCAGTATTGGCAATTTCAAAGTCCCAGAAGCTTTTAACAACCGCATTTTTACATTTAGAAACCTTATATTTTTGAAATTCTTCATCCACAAAGAGTCGCGGCACATCAATTAAAGTTGCACCTTCATCTTCATCATCCATTAATGTTAGGCAACCATTACGGAAATAGTGCTGAATACGTGGTCCAAAAATTTCTGGTCCAAAAAGTTTTATAAAAATCTCCATCGCATCAAGCGACGCACGGTCTTTCTCTTCAGGAGAATTAGCCTCTAACAGGTTAAGACCCATTGGTCGTCCTGTGTCAGCCGGATCAAATACAATCACATCTTTAGCACGCTTTTTAGGTATATAAGCCAATGTATCGTCTACTAGGTCACCATGTGGATCAATAAGGCACATTCCATCAGCCACCACGTCCTGGCGGGCCATATAGCTAAGTAATGCAGATTTACCAGAACCAGATTTACCAATAATGTAATGGTGGCGAGTACGGTCTTTTCCTAAAAATTTAATATCTGTTGTTTCTCCACGATACGTATTTCTACCAAGAACAGTCCCTTCTTCCGGCGCATCTGGTGGTGGTGGCAATACCTTATACGTATTCCATTGGATAATCGGCACCGTATTATAACGACTATCAGGAAAGTGAAATAAGCCTGCTAATTCTTTTTCTACTAATTCACACGTTTTATGGAGTCCACCATTAATACGTGTCCGCCATAAATGCTCAAGCAATGGTGCATTCCAAGCCATTGGGAATAACTCAAATAAAATACGTTTATTAGTAAAAGTATTACCATACGTATCTTTAAACGAGTTCATAGCCACTTGAATATTATTGGTAATTTGAATAGCTTTGTCCCATGTTTTACTAGCACCAAAAATACGGATAGATGTATGGTAAAAACTCTGTCCAGCTTTTTCACCCATGCGCTTATAAAGTTCCTCTTGCGGCTGAAGCATGCGCACATACCCATCTCCTCCATCAGCCCCTGGGGCGAACGACTTACCTTCAGTACCTGTTAAAATACCATCAAATATAGCAAGTAAAGAGCCAACAATAGGAACATTACCGAGTAATGATTTCTTTTTATTTTTAAACAAGCTACTAGCTAATTTATTAGATTTTTTCGCATATTTATCAGATAAAACTGGGCTTAGTACAACCTGGATACAAGCGCGCTCACTTTCGTCTAATTTACTAAGAACGTTTGCAATAGAGTTAAGTGGATCATCTTGCATTTGGTCGTAAAAACGAACCGGATACGCATAATTTTTAGCAGTAGAAAGGTAGTAAGCAGAAAGCTTTTGGTTTGCAGTGCGCAGCTTTGGCGTTGTTGCTGGCGCTACTTCTGCCTCTGGGTAAAAAGCGGTTACCTGTTTTTCCACAATATGGGCATACTTAGGGTCTGTTACAATATAAAATGTTAACTGGCTATCTTCTAAATAAAGCTCAAAGCTTAATGTAATATCTTGAAAAATACTATAATGAATTAATTGCCAAATATTAAGGTCGCGGATTTCCCAAAGTGCACGGTACAACTGCTCCATAACTGCTAGCTTTTCTTTAAAGTCTTTTTCGGTTCGTTTTTCCTGGTCAATTTTACTATCATTTCTTGGAAGGGTAACTTTTAGCGTTACTAAATTAGTCGCCTCCATAATGCCATAAATATATTGTCCCCAATAAGCAATAAACTTAAACCCATACCACACAATAAGTAAAATAATAGTATTGGTAAGCCATGCACTACTAAACCATCGCCATAGTAAAATCCAAAAATTAGGAACAAGCATTGTTAAAACAGCCAACAAGCTAACAATAAAAATTGTCCGAAAATGATGTATAAGAAAGCGCATGGTGTAGTACTATTATAGCTGTAAAACAGAGTTTTGAGTAGCAAGAAAACAAGTTTAGAAATCTAAAAGTTGCAAGCTTTTAAAAAGCAATCTTTAGACCTTTTAACCTCATAATCTCTAAACTTTAAACAATGCAGCTAACAGTAAAATAAATCACAATTTATACTACAGCAATAGGTAGCGAAGATATCTATACGGATAAACAAGAGTCCACTACAATAGAGCCTCATGCTTCGTAGACTCGATTTATTATTACTGGGCGTAGCGTTAGTGTTAACGTTCTTTGGTTTAGCAATGATTGCCTCGGTAACCGTGTTTGAAAGCTATCAATTAACCTCTAGCCTAACCGATCGTGGTTTGCTGGAAGCTCCTAGTAATGCATTCTTTTTAAAGCGTTCGTTTTTCAGAACTCTTATCGCATTAATGGGAATGGGAGTGATGATTATCACTCCTTATCACGTATGGGAGCGGCTAGCTAAACCTATTTATTTTATATTACTATTAAGCCTAGCTTTAGTATTTTTACCAGGAATTGGAGCCGATTTTGGAACAGCCAATAGCTGGATTTATATTGGAGGATTTTCTCTACAACCATCTGAGTTCTTTAAGCTAGGAATGATTTTTTACTTAGCTATTTGGTTACGTAAAAAAGAGGAAACGATTGCCACTATTCGCGAAGGCTTTATACCATTTGTTATTTTACTTTCATTAAGTACGTTCCTTATTGCTTTGCATCCTGACTTAGGATCGTTTTTAGTAATTGCCATGATTGCAACGATTATGTTCTTTATTGCTGGTGGAAACATTGTACATTTAATAGTAGGAGGAGCATTAGCACTAGGAACCATGTTGCCATTAATACTACAAAAACAGTACGTACGAGACCGTTTTTCTGCTTGGATTAATGCCGGCAGCGATACTTTAACTGACACTATTGGCTACCAAATTAACCAAGCGCTTATTGCCATTGGCTCTGGTGGACTCTTTGGAGTGGGATACGGTAAAGGAATTCAAAAATTTGGCTACCTGCCAGAGGTAGAAGGTGACGCTATTTTTGCTGCAATGTCCGAGGAATTAGGTTTTTTTAGAATGCTTATTATTATTGGGCTTTATGGCATATTTGTTTGGCGTGGCTACAGCATTGCTAAAGAAGCGCCCGACCGTTTTGGCTTTTTAGTAGCCGCCGGTGTTACGACTTGGGTAGCGGCACAGTCACTGCTAAATGTAGCTGTAAACTTAGCATTATTCCCTTATACCGGTATTACATTACCGTTTATTAGCTACGGAGGGTCTTCGCAATTAGCACTGCTAGCAGGCGTAGGAGTACTACTTAACATCTCTATGTACTCTACAACAGAACAAAGTAAACACTTGCGTCAGACGTATAGGAAACGGACGAATAGAAGGCGTTAAAAATATCAAACGTTGCAGAAGTGGCAAAGGTGAAAAAGGGGCAAGTGCTGTAGTGAGCGTAGCCGAACTATAGCATGTTAATGTCCTTCGGCTACGCTCAGGACAACAAGTCTTTTAAACGTTTGCAACCTCTTTAACATCTGCAACCTTTAGTCACACTCCCTCATCCACCACTCGTTACGTGGGCAATCAACACAGTGCAAGTCCCACAACGGTACAATGGCTCTACGTTGTATTTGAGCGTCTGTTAACGGTTGATGGTATGCAAACGGACTATAGATAATATAACCAGATATAACAGCAATTAAACAAGCATCTAGCATTGTTTGCTGAATAGATGTAGATAGCTTCTTGCGACATAATGAATCGAGCGATGCAAACAGTACGCCAACAGTAATAAAACTAAGAAGCAACGGTATAAAGTAATGGTAAAGATACATCACACGGCCAATTTGGCTCATGACAATCATATAAGAGCCATACAAGCTAAGAATACTAAACAGCAAAACACGATTATTAAATGTAAACGAACGCCTAAGCCAAGAAAAAAGTAGTAGTATTACACCAAGTAGCACCGCCAGCGTGCCAATCCACCATGCGGCTGGGTTAGCTTGTAAGTAAAGCGAGCTAGTAAATCCATCTGCCCTGTTCCATTGGTACGAAATACTACGTGCGCCAATCGGCCAACTCCACCAAGGGCTACCATTTTCACCTGGCTTACAAAGGTCTAACCTAGGGACTCCTCTGCTAAATTGTTGAGTATAAGCAAAATACTCTTTAAACATACGTGGTAGCGAGAGTAACGATTGATGACCGCCAGCGTCAAACACACGCTGTGTTTCTGGTGTTAACGTGTAATAACCATTTTTTTCTAATTGTGGCTCTGTGGTATTAAGTAAATTAAAGTGAATCATCCACACTGAAGATACGGTAACAAAAAAGGCTAAAACACCAACTAACCAACCACGCCAAATACGCGATAAACCAGTGCCAATATCTTTTATAAATCCAGAAGCTGTTTTATAACGCCATGTCATACGCGTAAGTAGCAGCAAGCCAAAGCACATGGTAAACAGTAGTCCTAATAATTTAGAGGTACTTGCAAGCCCAACCGATACACCAAGTAGTAGCCATAGCCAGGCTTCGTATTTTGGCTTAGGCTTCCATAGCAGTAAAAATAATAAGATAGATGTTACGCTAAAAAAGAGTAAAAAGCTTTCCAGCATTGCGCTACGTAAATGTACAATTAACGCAGTATCTAGCAAGTAAAAACCACTAAGTAGTACTGCCCACACTGGCTTTTTGGTAATAATATTAAATACCCAATACAGCACCGGTGCCGTTAGCCAAGCCAGTAGCGTAGGGAAGAACCGCACGCCAAAAAATGAGTGATTAGCTGGCATCATTTCGCCTGTTAAATACGAAACCGTTGTACCAGCTGTCGTATTGGCATTAAGGTTAAATAGCCACTCCCCTAGCGCAATTAGCATCATTCCTAGTGGCGGATGCTGCTCCATAAACCACACGCCATGTAAGTATTTATGAGCACTGGCTATGTGGTAATTTTCATCCCAAAATAAAGTTTGTGGCTCCCAAAAACCCCAAAAATACGTAAAAAAGCCAACTAGTATTACAAACCACATTCCAAGCCAAGCCGGTGAAGTTAGTTTACGCAGAAAATTCACGACCATAGCGTAACATAGGTATAAGTCACAAAGAAGAACATAACTGCACCATCACGGCGTAGCTATCAATTATTATAAGTAAGGCAAAAAAACCAAAAGATGTCGTCG
>CAYSVN010000011.1:11727-16209 GCA_964434585.1 uncultured Candidatus Peribacteria bacterium
AAGCGAAGACGGAATGGTGCGCCTGGCAGGACTCCCTTCGACTAGGCTCAGGATAAACTTCTCGTCCAATATATTAAAGAACAAGGAAAGTTAGATATTTTAATGGTGCGCCTGGCAGGACTCGAACCTACGACCTCCTGGACCGCAACCAGACGCTCTTCCAGCTGAGCTACAGGCGCACATTTGTGACGCTCTTCCATCCGCAGTGGCGGATACAGGCGCACGAGGCGCTATAATATATAGTTAGAAGTCTTTTGTCGATATAAAATAAAAAATGATTTTAATGCTAGCCTGTTAGCTGTGCTCTTTTGTTAAGATAAGGCTTTATTTTTTCAAGTATAGGCAATAAATATGCTTCATATTTAGAATCAGGCTTAGCTTCATTTAATGCTTTAAATAACTGTGCCTCTGTAGTAACAGCAGTATTTTTGAGCTCCGAAGCAATCGCCTTATTAACTTGGTCAAGACTTAAATTATTTATATTTTTAAGCTGATTAAGTTGTCGAATTTTATCTTGAAGAATGGAGGTGTCTGCATTTGGATTTTTAATATTTAAAACATCATCCATTGTTTGACCTTTTGGTAAATCAGCCTTAATTCGTTTTTCCATACAACGTAAACGACCAGATTGCTCAAATGTTGACTTTGATGCTGCCTTAGAAGATGATGTATTAATTTCAGAAACTGGTTTTATTTTTGCTTTAGATCTTATAGGCTTTAAGGATTGAGATATCGTTGAGGCAGATGGCTTACCATATACCTGATTAGCTTTATTAATATCATTCTGCAAAGCTTTAACAGCTTTACTTGGGTTAGCTGTATTCATAATTTCATCAGCAGATTTATTCATTTGGTTTAAACGATCATTAATTCCTTTTAAAAGCTTATCAGGCTTCATGGTAGGCTTAACCTGAGGAATGCTAGAAGCTTGACCCTTAGGATACGATACATTCGAAGGTTTGTAAGATTGATTAAATTTATTAATATCATCCTGAAGAGCCTTAACAGCTTTACTTGGATTAACCGCATTTACAACATCATCATATGATTGTCCTAACTTTTGCAAACGAGTGTTAATACTATTTAATTGACCTTGGTCATAAGTACCACGTGATTGGCTAGAAGTAGATTTGGGCACTGATTTAGGAGCACTCCCTGAAGAAGGTCGTGGAATCGGCTTAACAGTAGGCAGAGGCCCTTTGATAGAAGGTGTTGTTTTTAAATTCCTTAATCCGCGAGCCGCACTTCGAACAGTATTTCCAACCGCTCCGGAACCAGCTCTAATCACTCCACCAGTTACGGCGCCAGTAACTGCTCCTGTCCCTGTATCATTTACCACATCTAACGCAGCTCCATGAACAGTCTTTTTTCCCGACTGAACATCGTCAACATTTCTAACAGTAGAATCCGCAAAGCTGATCATTCCTCCATAGTATGCGCCTACTTTAACAGCACTAGAAAAACCTGTAATAGCTGGGCCAGCAATAAGTGCTGCGGGCAATGTTCCTAAGCCTACCGCTGCCGTAACAGCAACATTTCTACTAACATCTATTGCATGTTGATCTAACTCCCAATGCGAATTATCAACATTGACCTTATTGGCAATATTATTCATCCGTTCTGCTTTTTGTATATCAGATAATACTGTTTGTAAATTAATATCATCTGAAGGCTTACCCAATTCTTGATACGCTTTTGCTAAAAAATGCTCTTTAGCATATTCCATATTGCTAATTTTTTGACTAGCATTATCAATCTCTTGTTGATAAGGGTCAGACGCAGTCATTGTGCGTTTTACAGGACCCCACCATCCATCATTAGCACGTGATTCTTCATTATTTTTAATCCATTTTTGCTCTCTAGAAATAGTCATATTCACCCTATTAGCAGTATGCTTAAGGTATTCATTCATTTCACCAATAATTGCTTCTCTACTTTCAGGCGTTTGTTCAGAGTTTGCCTGTAATTGCATTGCATACTCCTGACCTTCTTGACGCAGCTTAGCTACTTCATTGGAGTTAATCATTAATCCTGCAATAGCAACATTGGCATAAACATACTCAAGTAGTTTTACATAAGCATCAACTACAGTTTGCAATGCCGAAATACTACCATTTAAGGATGATACAGCGCGCAAACGATCATCATTTAAAGCTAGCATTTCTTGCTGAACTGCAAGCTGTTCAGGGTTTTCTTGACCAGAAAGCTGCTCTGTTTCACCAGATTCAGATTCAGGCCCTACGCTTTTTTTTCAATATCAAATTGACGAGATTCTTCATTAAAGTTTAATGCAAAGCGTTCACCACCAACGTTAGAAATATCTGAATCAGCAAAATCTACTACCTGGCTAAGCACAATAGAATCATCAAGGTCTAAACCTGCTATTGAAGCATTTAGATCATCAAGTTCAAAGGAAAGTGTGTCAGCCGGGCTATCATTGTCTTCAATAAGCTGCTTAATTGACGATGCTTGATTTTTAACATTATTCATTTTAGCCTCAGGGCTTTCTTCCGGAGTATCACCTTCTTCTACCGGAGTTTCTGGTTCACTTGGCGTTTCATCTGTTGGTTCTTCTACTGGTATCCTATTAGAATTATCAACTGGAGCTACACCAAGTTCAGAATCAGCAGGGGTTTCTACCGGAGTTTCAACAGCGCTAGCCGGTGGCACATCAGCTACACTAAAACTTCCATTATCTCCATCTTCACCAGTGCTTCCTGAGCTTGCTTCTGATGGCTCTTCATCTTTTGGAGTTTCGTTTGCAGGTTTAGCCTCTTTTTCTTCCTGCTTTTTTTTAATAGCAAGTTTGCCAGCAACTAGTAGGAATGCTTCTTTAAATGTATCATAATCATTACCAACTCCATCTTCATCAAACGCTAAATGTTCTACATTCATACCATATTCTTTTGCAAGTTTTTTAAGCGCCTCCATAGATTCATCACTATTAAGCACAATCACATTGAGGTTGTCATCAATCTCTACGCTCATTCCAGAGATTACATCTTTAAGTTCTGGAGCAAATTCTTGTGAATTATCTAAGATATCAGTGTAGAGTTTAGCGCGCGCTTCGGCTTGATCTTCTAATCTATCAAGAGCTTCTAAGTCTTTTTTAGATTCTTCGTCACCATTTTTAAGTTTATCACGAGCTTCGTCAATAAGGTCATCAAGTTCTGCAATATCTGCTTTTGTATTTTCAATATCACGCTCTACTCTACGTAATTCACGTTGTTTATCCGCTTTATCGTCATCGCTAAGTTCTAGGTCTCTTAAATCTTTAAGAAGTTGCTGCTCTTTATCCATATGGCTATCTAGTTCAGTTTCAAGAACATCTTTCTCGCCTTGCATATCGTCCATTTCTTTATCAATAGATTCAAAATCTGGCTTAAGAGTTTCGCGGAATTCTTCAACCGTACCATCAAAATCATCAAGTTTTTTCTGCACTTCGTTTTCACGTGTTTTTTCTGGAGTGGTATCTACAGAGCTTTCTAAGTCTTTTTCTGCACTATTTTCTGATGAATCCTTACCGCGTTCCGAAGAATTTTCGGGGCTATCGCCTGCAAGGTCTGGATTTTCTGCATCTCCAAACAATATATTAAACGCTTTAACCATAGCCGCTAAACGCTGGCCATTACTAAGTTCTGGGTTTTCCATATCTTGCAATGCTTTATCAAGCGCAGTTTCTGGCACTTCATTTTTCTCAGCGTTTTCACTTGCTTCTGCAGCGGCATCAGCCAATTTTTCAGCAGCTTTTGGATCATCTGTAGGAGTTTCAGTTTCACGTACGATATTAAATTGTATATGTCCATCATCGGCATTATCAACAACAATATTAACTGTTTCACCATTGGCCATAACAACATCGGTATCAAATGTTTTAAATGGAGAGTCTAGAGGTACTACATGCTCTTTTAGGTAAGCATTAAGCTCATCAAAATTTCGTTGCGCCTCATCTAAATCTCCCTTAGCTATAGCATCAAGAGCTTCATTAACTTCTTGTCGAACTTTTGAATCGATATCGCTTTCAGTTTCTACGCTCTCATCTGTTTCTTCAGCCCCAGCTTCAGTATCATCTCCTTCAGTAGTATCTGGGTCATCAGCGCCAGCTTCAGGAGTTTTTTCACCGCCTGCTTCAGCATCAGGTCCACCTGCACCATCTACTACATCAAGTACATCATCTTCTGCTGCTCCCACTTGACCATTTTTAGGGTCAGTTGAATCTCCTACATTTTCACCTGAATTTTCAGTCTTATCTCCACTAGCCTGACGTTCAAGTTCATCAAGTCGCTCTTGCGCAGTTGGAGGTTCTTCAGTAGCTGTAGAATCGTCAGTATCAGCTTCAGAGCCTTCTTCAACAGGAGGTACATCATTTTCATTACCAGCAGGGCCATCTTCTTCTATAGTTGTAGTATTATCAGCACCAGTTTCACTACCCTCTTCGGCAGGTGGTACATCATTTTCATTACCGGCAGGACCATCTTCTTC
>CAYSVN010000011.1:16309-27600 GCA_964434585.1 uncultured Candidatus Peribacteria bacterium
GCATCAGAAACGTTAAAACTTCCACCATCAATTTCACCATCGCCTTCGGTTGTATCTGGCTCTGATTGATCTAGAGAATCTAAAAATTCATCTTGTGTAGGCAGTCCACGTTCACGAGAAGCAGCCACATCATCTTGTAGTGGTACTTCATTATTTTTTTCTTGAGTTTCCTCTGCAACGGTATTATCAATAGTGGTTTCAACACTTACCTTTCCCACCTCCTCATTTAAATCTTTTTCAGAGGAAGTGTAATCTCTAATTTCATCAGGAGAAAATCCTGCCTCAGCCATCATAACTGCAAAATCAGCACCATTAGCAAATTCATCTAATGCCAGCTGTTCAGCATCTTTTTCTTCAACATCACTCGCAGCAATATCTTCATTTGTTTTATCGGCAAGGTTTGCCTTCTCTTCAGTAGCGCCGTTATCTAATGAATCTGAAGTAACTTTCGGAGCAGGTTTTGCTTCTGGAGCAACTGTTGGCGCAACAGGAGTATTATCCACACCTTCTGAGTTAGTGCTTTGGTAAATAAACCGATGTTCTTGGTTAAATGCAGGGTGGAATAATGGAAATGTTTTATGGAATTTCATACGTATTAAGAAAGAATTAATGATTCAAGTTCAGAAAGTTTTTGCAGGTCTAATGTGCGGTCTTTTTCTTCGGCAGACTGCATGGCAAGGTGTCTATTACTACGTTTTTTTTGTTGTAGTAAGCCAGTAAAGGTTGCATATTTTTCATCGTATTTCGCGTAACAATCATTGTAATGATCTGCGCGTTTTTTACGGTCAGCCTCAGTTTCATTTTTATATTTTTCTTTTAAAAATGGCAAAGAAAGCGAAAGTAATTCCGGTTCAATGGTATTCATAATAATGTCATAAATACGGGTGCCAATGTCTGTTTTTGTTTGTGTCATCGTATTATTGTATCATATTTATGTATCTGATGCTAGTGATTATATAAACAGCAATTGGTCATTGTACATTGATTAATTGGTCATTTTAATTGTTAAAAATAATGACCAAATCCCAATGACCAATGACCATCAAAGTGTTACACTACCCCCATGCCACTAACTATGGGAATCGTCGGCCTACCAAACGTTGGTAAATCTACCTTGTTTAACGCGCTTACAAAAAGCCGTGGAGCAGACGCTGCTAACTATCCTTTTTGTACAATAGAGCCAAACTCTGGAATTGTAGAAGTGCCCGATAAACGACTAGAGGCACTAGCGGCAATTGTCGGTCCAGAAAAAATAATTCCAACGACCGTAGAATTTGTAGATATTGCGGGACTAGTAGAAGGTGCCAGTAAGGGCGAAGGACTTGGAAATAAATTTTTAGCAGCAATTTCCGAAGCTGATGCTATTTGCCATGTAATAAGATGGTTTGCTGATGATGACATTACCCATGTAAGCGAAAGTGTGGACCCAGCAAGAGACAGAGAAACCATTGAGCTAGAATTAATATTAAGTGATATTGATCGCCTAGAAAAGCACTACGAAAAAGTAGTACGTGCTGCCAAAACTGGTGATAAAGATAAAATGAAAGAACAAGTTGTTTGCGAAAAAGTACTAAGTGCACTTAAAGATCAAAAAATGGCAAAATCTGTAGAATTAACTGATGACGAAACCTTGATTGCAGCCACATTCCAACTGCTAACAAATAAGCCAATGGTGTATGCCATTAACGTAAGTGAAGATGAGCTTGGCACCGTAACACCAGAGCTTGCAGCGGCTAAGTTAAACCTAGATGGCCACACGTTAATTGTTTGCGCCAAGCTAGAGGCAGAGCTAATTGATATGAGCACCGAAGACGCAGCAGAGTTACTACAGTCTATGGAAATTGAGGGCGCAGGCCTCGATAACTTAATTCGCACTGCTTACACTATTTTAGGTTACGAAACCTACTTTACCGCTGGTGTAAAAGAAGTGCGCGCTTGGACGATTAAAAAAGGTTGGAATGCGCCAAAGGCTGCCGGTGTTATCCATACCGATTTTGAAGCCGGCTTTATACGTGCAGAAGTAATTGGTTACGATGATTACATTGCGGGCAATGGTGAAAAAGGCGCTAAAGAAAATGGTAAAATGCGCATGGAGGGCAAAGAGTACATTGTTAAAGATGGTGACGTTATGCATATACACGCGAACTAGAAGTTGCAGATGTTTAAAATGTTAAAAAGGTGGCAGAGGTTTTTTGCTATTTAGATATAGCCTTCTTAAACCTCTGTTACCTCTGAAACGTTTGCAACGTATTATGTAATCTACATCACTAAACTTACTACCCAGCCAGACATAAAACAGGTATCCTAAAACCATGAACACATCCGAACTATTAGTACAGTGCCTAGAACAAGAAGGGGTAGAGTACGTCCTTGGCGTACCAGGAGAAGAAAACCTCGACTTTCTAGAAGCGCTAAAAGACTCATCTATTACCCTTGTGCCAACCAGGCATGAGCAATCCGCTGGTTTTATGGCAGCAACCATTGGCCGTTTAACCGGTAAAACTGGTGTTTGCCTTTCTACCTTAGGACCCGGTGCAACCAACTTTACAACCGCAGCTGCTTACGCGCAGTTAGGCGGTATGCCCATGATGATGATCACCGGCCAAAAACCTATTTTAAAAAGTAAACAAGGACATTTCCAAATTATTGATGTTGTAAAAATGATGGAGCCACTTACAAAGTTTTCGAAACAAATAACCCACGGAGACCGCATTGCCCACATTACACGCGAAGCATTCAGGCAGGCGCAAAGCGAGCGTCCAGGCGCAGTACATATCGAACTACCAGAAGACATTGCCGCCGAAACTGTTACCAATAAACCATTACCTGTTTCTGAACCAAGGCGTCCAGATGCAAACATTAAAGCAGTAGCACAAGCGGTAAAACTTATTGAAAACAGCAAACACCCCTTAGTAGTAATAGGGGCGGGGGCAAACCGAAAACAAGTAGCAAAAATGTTAAAATTATTAATCGATAAAACAGGTATACATTTTGTAACAACTCAAATGGGTAAAGGGGTAATTGATGAAAGACATGAACGGTACATTGGTTGTGCTGCCCTTTCGAGTAATGACTACGTTCATTGCGCAATTGATAAAGCAGACCTAATTATTAACATTGGCCACGATATTATTGAAAAGCCACCATTCTTTATGGAAGCAGATGGTAAAACGGTTATCCACATTAATTTTTCTGCTGCAGAAATCGACGAAGTGTACTTTCCCCAGCACGAAGTTGTTGGAGATGTCGCCAATGCGCTATGGCAAATACAAGAGCAAATAACGGTGCAAGATCACTGGAATTTTTCTACATTTAATAATGTTAGCATTCAACTAAAAGAGCATCTACAAGAACTAAGCGATAGCGATAGCTTCCCAATAAAACCACAGCGTTACGTTGCCGATATCCGCAAGGTAATGGGCGATGAAGACATTGTTACGCTAGATAACGGCATGTATAAATTATGGTTCGCACGTAATTATCCTGCTTACAAAGGTAATACTATTTTACTTGATAACGCCCTTGCTACCATGGGAGCAGGCCTACCTAGTGCCATGGCTGCAAAATTAATATATCCAGAAAAACGAGTGATGGCAGTCTGTGGAGATGGTGGTTTTATGATGAACAGCCAAGAGCTAGAAACAGCCCTACGTTTAAACTTAGATTTAGTAGTGGTTATTCTAAATAATAGCAACTACGGCATGATAAAATGGAAGCAGTCTGCCATGGGATTTGCAGATTTCGGTCTCGATTTTGGCAATCCTGACTTTGTAAAATACGCCGAAAGTTACGGTGCGCATGGGCATCGTATACAAAAAACAGAAGATTTTCTACCAACATTAGAAGCTGCATTTAATGCAGGAGGTGTCCATATTATTGATGTCCCGATTGATGATAGTGAACATGAACGCGTCCTAACAAAACAACTAGCACAAAAAACTTGTGTCCTTTAACCTTTAATTATTATGACTCCCCTACCAATGTATTTAGCTGGTAAATTTGTAACCAGCAGTACTACAAAAACTATTACCAATCCCTATAATAATGAAGTTATCGCAGAGGTAGCCATGGCGCAGCGCGATGAGCTAGAGCAAGCAACACAGGCAGCGGTAGATAGCTTCGAAGCCTGTAGAGCACTGGAACCATACCAGCGTGCTGATATTTTACGATTAATTGTAGAAAAAATGACAGAACGCCAAGAAGAATTTGCCCAAACGCTTACCAAGGAAAATGGTAAAACAATTAAGGAATCACGCGGTGAAGTAACGCGTGCTATTAGCACATTTTTAATTGCCGCCGGGGAAGCAGAGCGCGTTTATGGTGAAAGCTACGATGCAGGTATTACTAAAGGAGCTGCTGGCCGTAGAGTGCTTGTTCGTAAATTCCCAATTGGACCGGTAGCTGCCATTGCACCATTTAATTTTCCATTAAATTTATCGGTTCACAAAATTGCGCCAGCTATAGCTGCCGGTTGCCCTATTGTATTAAAACCAGCTAGTGCAACGCCATTAAGCTGCTTGCTACTTAGCGAAATTATCGACCAGACCGATTGGCCTAAAGGCGCCTTTAGCTGCCTGCCATGTACGCGTGAGGCGGGACAAATGCTTGTTGAAGACGAACGCTATAAACTACTAAGCTTTACGGGTTCTCCACAAGTAGGCTGGAAAATGAAAGCAGATGCTGGCAAAAAACCAGTAGTACTAGAATTAGGTGGAAACGCTGCCTTACTTATTGATAACGATGTAAGTGACTGGGACCATGTTATAAAACGTGCTGCCATTGGTGCCTTTTACCAAAGCGGACAAGTTTGTATTTCTGTGCAACACATCTACGTTCATGAAGACGTGTACGAAACCTTTAAAACAAAATTTAAAAACCATGTTGAAAGCCTTGTTATTGGCGACCCGTTAAAGGAAACAACAGACATTGGACCCATTATCGACGAAAAAAATCTTAACCGTTTACATAGCTGGGTTGCAGAAGCAGCGGATGAAGGCGCAACTGTACTAAGCGGTAACGAAAAAGTGAACAATGCTCTTAAGCCAACCATTGTAGAAGGTACTTCGCACACGTGCGCCTTAAGTGCCGAAGAAGCCTTTGGTCCAGTGGTAAATATTCACAAGGTTAAAAATATGGATGAAGCCATTAAAAAAGCAAACGACACTAAATTTGGTTTACAGGTTGGTATTTTTAGTAACAACTTCGTAACCATTCAACAAGTATTTAACGAAATGGATGTTGGTGGCGTTATTGTAAATGACACTCCAGCCTTTAGAGTAGACCACATGCCATATGGTGGCGTAAAAGATAGCGGTCTTGGTCGCGAAGGTATTAAATACGCAATGGAGGACATGTTAGAAGAAAAAGTAATGGTTTACTTTAGCTAGCAGATTTAAGTCCTTCTAAAAACGCTTTACGATGTTTACCATCTAATGTTGGCAGTAAACTTTTTAACCGAAATTTTAAAAGTCGTAAGCCGCTTGGCACAATCCGCAAATTGGGCACTAACTGCTGCCAATAAGGCGCGCATCTACCAACCGTACGCATACGTCTCAGCGAACTTTTTAAATCATGATAATGGTGATGCAAACCTGTAATGTCTGATCGGTATACCATGGAAATTCCATCATTACGCAAACGCGAACCCCATTCTGTATCCTCCCAACCATACATGGTAGCCTGTTCATGGAATTGGTGCTTCTTAAAAACAGCTGTAGGTAATGATAAATGAATGGTATACGTCCAATAAGGCTGGCGTTCAAACGGAATGGTTTGACCATCGTAGTCCTCCATTTTTTCGTAAGCAAATTGCCATCCACTCGACTCTAAAAAGCGCATAACATCATTAATCTCTAAGGCTGGATCCCAAGTAACATGGCCAAGCAGTGCCGTAGGTGTACTGCAAGAATTATGGAACATAAGATGTTTCTCGCAAGCACTTGGCTCTAGAAACGTATCATCACCAATAATTAAGCAAATATCTGTAGTAACATAAGTAAGCGCCTTATTACGGGCAACTCCCTGCTGGCTTTTTGGTATAGCATGGTACGCAATAGGCAGGCCAGACATCCAACGTTCTATCACTTTTTTAGTATCATTATCATCTTGACCATCATGGATAATAATAATTTCTAATTCATCAGCAATAGTTTGCTTTGCCAAATATTCTAAACACGTACTAAGAACCTGTGGCCGATGGTGTGTAGGAATAAGGACAGAGAGTGATGGCATATCGTTACTATAAAGCATTAAGTAATAAGTGTCATGGTGAGCGAAGACGAACCATGACCCTTCGTCTGCGCTCAGGGTGACATGGTTCTCGACATTATCTATAGTATTATCATGCTTACACTAATTTTTAATGCTAGCGACGAAACAATAATATTACTAGATAATGAATACTTTGAAGAGGTAGCCATTCCACACGCACCAAACACAGATGAACTACTGATAACAGCCATTGAGAAACTTCTGAGAAAACATTATAAAACTTACCAAGATATTAACCAATTACTATGCATTAACGGACCTGGCGGTTTTACAACGCTGCGGATATTTGTAAGCGCCTGTAATGCTCTTAGTTATAGCCTAGGTGTCCCACAGGCGGCTATTGGGGCATATCAGTGGCATTTAGCACATAGCAAAGAATCTGAGGCATTCTGGTTACATTCCACTAAACGAGACCAGTTATTTATAGCAGCAGACAGTAATCAAGAACCTCAACTGATTAATGTTCAGGATCTACCTTCTTTAATAAAAGGTAAATCAACAGTTATTGGAGACTTAATAAAGGAGCATAAAACAATAATAAAAGATACTGGACTGCAGCATATAACAGTAAAAGTAGACCCCAATACTATCCGCGCAATAGTAAAGCAATCCACATTTAAACAAGGCCTAATTGAACCATGGTATGGAAGAGAAGGGTAAATAAAAATCTTCGCGCTATAGTTCGGGATGCGAAAAACGTGTCAGCCTGAGGAGTGATTTTTATCGTAATAAAAATCGCATCCCGAAGGGTAGCGTTTTTCGCTCCTCACCATGACACGCGAGCTACTGAACAGTCACAGTTCGTCGCCCCCAAACCTTAACAGTACCATTAATAACAGAACGTAATTCAAATTGGTAATCCCCTGCTGTATTTGGAATAGTCCAATCACCTTGATAGGTACCATCTGCCTGTCGATACGACATCATAATAATTTCTGAGCCACCTGGTGCTGTAACAGCAAAGATAAGATTGCTAGCATTAATAGATGTTAAGTCTGGTGTAGAAATTTCGAGTCCTACTACCTGGCCTTGGTTAAAAGTAGCATTTGCCCGTGGTAAGTCGATAGCTGGTTCTAGCTGCTGCCGACCAACAACGGTTACATTTAGCTCATCACGTGTTTGGTTTTGAGCTGTATCACGCGCAATAACAGCAATAGTATACTGACCAGGCGTAACATTAAAGTCGTATGTAAAACTATAAGGTGCTGTACTGCGTGTTGTCAGCAAAACATCATCTAAGTAAAACTCTAAAAATTTAATACCACCATCGCTATCTTCTGCTTCTGCCATCATGGTTACTGCTGCTCCTTGCTGAATTTGGGTATTAGTAGGAGCAGTAATGTTTACGGTTGGTGCAGAGGTATCATCTTGATATTTAAAGTTTACAGAGCTTTCTACCTTATTAAAGTAGGCGTCGGTTACAACCACCCTTAAGGTATGCGTTGCTGCTTTATTAATATTACGTGGAGCACGTAGCGGAACGTTGTATGGTGGGCTTGTAACGGTTTCTACAATAGTATCGTCAATATAATACGCAACAGATTCAATTGGGCTTTCACCTGTAATATTTAAGGTTGGTTTAAAGCTTGGGTACGAAGCTCCCTGACCATTCCTAGGAGAGGTAATAGCCACCTCTAATGGGGACAAGCGACCAGGAGTCAAGCTTGGGTCACACTGCTCTGTAGGAGCAAATGGCAATGGTAATTGTGTTCCTGTTAACGTTCGACCTTCTTCTAACAATAAAATTTGATTCGCTGCCCAAGTTTGCACGGCCGCCTCCCAAGTTGGCCAGTTAGCAGGTTCAATACTACGTGGCCTAAAGAAGAATTGCTCTTCTGCTGCTTCAGCTGGACAAGCATCAGAAGCAAGTAAGCCCGTTACTTTATCAATTAATAATGCCTCGCATGATGGATCTTGTTGATTGGGACCTGCTTCCGCTAAAAATAATTCACTATAACGATCTTCTAGTGGGGTACATGGCGCAGGCAGTTGACCAGAAAGCCTAGAAACTTGTGGTGTAATAAGTCCACTCGGTTGAGCGAACGCTGTAACAGGTGTTTCTAAATAATCATGCGCTGCCACCATATATTGTTTCCAAATTGGGCTAGCACTATTAAGGCCACCCGCTCTTTCTGTTAACGGTGTACTGTCAGCATTACCAACCCACACCCCTGTCACCAATGTTGGCGTGTACCCAAGAAGCCAAGCATTATCCGGCTTACGGTCAATACAAGCACCGTCTTCGTACTCTAAACACTTATTAGAGGTACCAGTTTTAGCGGCAGTTTGGTGACCACCAACCGAAAGCTGCTTACGCCAAAACTCATCAGGACGAGCGCCAGTATCACTTAAAATGTCTGTAATTTGGTAAGCAATACGTTCATCAATAGCTTTAGAGGTAGATGGCGATTGTGCTTCGTAAAGAATACTACCATCTGGTTTGGTAATACGTAAAATAGCATTTGGTTGTGTGTACGTACCAGCTTTAGCAAATGTGTTATATGCTTGTACCATTTCGTAAAGTGGAGTCTCTGCTGTACCAAGCGCAAGTGGCCAACCATATTTAAAACTACCACGTTCTTCTTGCCATTGCAGTTTATTTTTTAATGGAGAACCAGCGCCAAGTTTTTGCGCCTGTTCTAACACTTCGCCTTCGTCATCTACCAAGAAAAATGCTTTAACTGCTGGAATATTTCTACTAGAAGCCAGCGATTGTCGTATAGAAAGTGGGCCAAAGAAGTCTGAATCAAAGTTCTGTGGTTCATCAGTTCCAAATTTAGTAGGGACATCGTAAAGCACACTCGCTGGATTATAACCGTTAGCAAATGCTGTTGCGTAAACAAGTGGCTTAAAACTAGACCCAGGCTGACGTGGCACTTGTACCATATCAATCTTACTACCAGTACCACCACTCACAAAATCTGCGTTACCAACATAAGCCATTACTTCACTGGTGTTTACATCTAATGAAAGTAAAGCCATGTTATTTGCTCCCCATTTATCTTTCGTTGTTTCTAATTGATCGTTTACAGCTTCTTCAGCTAATTGTTGTAGTTCCCAATCGAGTGTTGTTTCAATAATCAAACCACCTTTTTCGAGCAGTCCTTCTTCTGCGTTTGCAAATAATTCCTCTAGCTGTGTACGGATCCACAGCACAAAGTGTGGGGCTCTAATACTGTCACGAGACGGTGTAAATTCCATTTCGCGCAACTCAACCAGTGATTCACGGTACATTGTTTCTGTAATATAACCCTGGTCCATCATATTTTTAAGCACTTGGTCTGCACGTCCACCAATGTAAACAATATTACTACCAGTTCCAATTTCTTGGCCAATAAGGCCGTAGGTAAAGTCTTCCTCTGCAATTTGGCTTTGTTTGGTAATAGAGCCATTATTAATTTGTTCCATTGCTGATTCTGTAACCGAGCTGTAACGTCGATTACCATAAGGGTTAAGTGCACTAGGACGTTGTGGTAGCGACGCCAAAATAGCTGCCTGTGCCAATGTCATACCGCTAGCACTTTTACCAAAATACACACGACTGGCCTGTTCTACTCCATAGGCGTTTTGCCCAAATGGGACGCGATTAAGGTAGAATTCCATAATTTCATCTTTGGTGTATTCACTCTCTAGCGAACATGCCAGTAGAATTTCTTTCCCTTTACGAACGTATCTATTTTCACCACGTTCAAGCAGTGCATTACGTGCTAATTGACGGGTAAGTGTCGAACCACCACCACGACTACCAAGAAACACAACCACACGGGCTAATGCTCGTAAATCTAAACAACTACGGCTAAAGTAACGCTTATCTTCAATCGCCACCATGGCGTCAATCATATGCTGTGGTATTTGGTCTAGTTTAACCAGCGTTCGGTCTTCATCCTCAAAAAAACGGTAGAGCTCTACTCCGTTTCTATCGGTAATGACACTACTCTGACTCGCAAATAAATTATCAAGCCTATCAACCTTTGGTAACGTAAACGCCATATACGCAAACGCACCTGCGCCAATAATTAAACCAAGTAAAATAAGGTAAATAACTATTTTTTTAAATGACCAAAGTTTAAACGGCTTACGGTTTTTACTACGTTTTTGCTTTGTTTTAAGGCGCACAGATTCACCACGTGCAATACGGCGATTATGGTGGATATCCCTAAAACCATGCTCGTTAGAAGCAACCTCGCTACGACGAACTGGTCGTGTTCTTTTAGGTAAGGCTTTTTTAGCTTTACGCTTTTTTCCATCGAGCGGCCGGCTTGAAAAATCTAAGCTCATAATAGAGGCGAAATACTAGCATATTCTTTATTTGGAACCTAGGAAAATTTCAAGATGTTAAAGTATCATTAAGTTAAAAACTATCATAATCATTTTCGTCATCATTGCGAGCATCTTCATGTGCCTCATTTAAAATATCACCAATAGAGTCCCCATTTTCTAATCTTGCAGCAATAATAGCATCTCTAGCATCTAAACTTTCTAAAGAAGAAACAGTTAAATTTTTAAAGTCACAGTCATGCGTAACACCATTAAGATCTTTAACTTTTGCAGTAGCACCATCAGCTGAAATATATACTAACTTTCCAAAAAGAGTGCCCGCATTATATCTGTATTCAAAGTCTTTCAAGGGCTCTCCTGGTCCAGTTACCCATTGCCCTTCGCGAGTAGGACATTTCCTAGCAGTAAAATAGTCACAATTATAAAGAATCTCTCCAACTTTTACTCTCATTGTTTCTCTGTCTTGGCTTATGTAGGTAACAACACCTTCTACATCTGGCTGAAAGCCTTTTGGATCATCTACTCCAAATAAGTCTTCGTAATCAGTACCAAATAAAAGCTCACGATCTTCAGAGGAGGCAAGAACTCTATCACCCACGGCAATGTCCACATAGTCTGAATTAAGATTATTATTCATAGTATTATGATATCATATATATTATATTATGGCAATATTGCAGAAAAATACCACTCCCCTACAATCAATACGTGAACGAAGTACTACAAGAACTTTCGCAGGCACT
>CAYSVN010000012.1:0-26627 GCA_964434585.1 uncultured Candidatus Peribacteria bacterium
GTCTACAATCGATTGACCCCATTGCTTGCGTTTAACTGCTTGTGGTGGGGTTTTTCTCTATTTTTTATAATGGTACCGCCGTTTGGTTATTTTTAGAACTGTTGCAGTTGTATGATGGTGTTAAGAATATGGGCTTAAGGCTTTCTTAAATTGACTGTTTTTATAGTTTCAAATAATTTTAGGTCTATACATTTCAGAAAAACTTATAAAATAAGCCTTTCTTTAAATAAACAATAGAGATTCATAAAATTTATTTTAAAAAAGCGACCCTGGGGCCGCTGAGACATCCAGCGTTCTTGTGGCGCTGAGGTCTTGTGTGGTTCTTTCTGTATTCAGCCTAATGATATCCAAAGACATTAGTGATAGATTCGAACGTAGTCATAGCGAAGACGAAGACACTACTTAGTAAAATTGTAAAAAAAGTAGCGTATGGACGAGCCCAACTTACTATCTCAGGACCAAAAAAGAGATGCAAGTATAAAATATGCACCCAGGCACAACAGACAAAAAGCCTGTAGACCGTGTCGATTAATACTTTCTTACGCTTTCGAGGGTCGTCTTTACTCCATGGCTCTCGTTGGAATTCATAAAACATTAAATGAAATATAAATGGTATCAAGCCTAAAAAGCAGTAGGTAATTGCTTTTGCGGTGCTGATATCGAAAGCTTCTATTAGTATAATTGCAGTAAGTGAAGGTGTTGCAATTATAATTCCGGGTACTATATTCGAGCCTTTGATTATTATAGAAATATGCATGTACCCAATAATCAAATATATTATTATTCTTAGATTAAAGAATAGAAGATATAACCCAAGTGCAACAAGTAACAATTTGCAAATTGCAACTATTAGCTGTTTTACTGCATAGTTTACTCTCTCTGCTTGAGGCGTTTGTAACTCGACGGGGGCAGAGCTGAGGAAACCCCAATATAAACGACGACAGTTTCCGCAATTTGTACAATGATACACATCGACACGAAAAAACCTGTTCAATGGCCAAGGCCAATATTCTTTGATTGGACCTTCCATTACTCGCTTGTTTCTAGTCTTTTTATGCGTTGCAACTTCACAATTGCTCTCTGGACAAGTTACATCTTTCATTTGGTATGTAGTATTGGTCATTGGAAGACACTTTCTTAAAACGGTGCTAAAAAGAACTATTGCAATAGTACTGATCGTACTAATAATTGCTTTATTATAATAATGTATAATATTTATTTTGTCAATTTAATGGTACCGCCGCCCGGGCTCGAACCGGGACGCCCATAGGGCCGAGGATTTTAAGTCCTCTATGTCTACCATTCCATCACAGCGGCTTGGGTGTATAGGTTACCAATAAAATGCTATAGTGCAAGTCATGTTTTTATTTGATATTGAAGACTTATTAAGAGAGGACAATACTCTACAAGTTAAGATTAAACCTAATGGCAAAGAAAATGAGATAATTGGTGTTATGAGTAATGGAGTTTTAACAATAGAACTAAAAGCCCCTGCGGTAGACTACAAAGCCAATAAAGCTCTAATTAAATTTATAAGTGACGTAACAAACAAACCAAAATCTTGTTTTAGTATTGTAAGTGGCTTTAAGTCTCAATATAAGCTGCTTAAGCTTCTTTAATAATATATTATAAAATACTATTGCATTTGTTGCAAATAAGGTTATAATTTTCAACCATTACCCCTTTTTACTATAATGAGTACTGATCGACAAGAAAATGCATTTGCACCTTTAGCACCTATTAAGCAAGTTTCAAAACTTAGCCCTGACCCTAGTTTTAATGAACAATCTGGTTTAGTGGCTAGTTATTCAGCAGAAAATATTTATACTCTGTTTAGCGAATGTAGCAGTAAGGGTTTTCCATATTTTACTAAAGATTTTTTACATCCATTTACTCAGTATCTTTTTAAAACTAACGAAAAATTCGCATCTTTTAATGATTTTATGCAATCGCCTGGTGCGCAATTACAATTTAGCTCTTTTTTTGTAGCATTTAACCAGTGGGAAGATCTACCATCTGAAAATGATACAGGACATACTGACTCTAAAGCTCGCTTGCAACAAGTTTTGGATTCTCTTGTTAATAAACCTGCAAATATAGCTCAAGTTGTTGAAAAAACAATGCGCTTTCAACCTGGAGACGTTACCTCTGTTGAAGGTAGAGCTCATGAAATTAAAGTGATTGGAAATCAAGAGAATGCTGGCCTTGATCCTATAGAAAATTCAATTGTAGAACGACGATTAAAAAGTTTAAAAAAACAATCAAAAATTACCTCTAGTAGCATCTATGTTTTATTGCAAAGGTGTTATGGTGGAGGTCGTAAGTGGTTTAACCAAGATTTACTTTTTGACATTGGTACCATTCTTAGTACTACTGACGAAACGTTAACATTTGATAGTTTACGCAATGTCGATGGCTTTGAACGCCTTACGAATTTTTTTACTGGGTATGATAATTTGCCTGATGATATTAAGGATGGAGATTCTTTAAGACCTAGTTATATGAAAATTAAAATTAAACGAACAATTGAACACATGCTGATTAATGCACAAAAAGTTCAATCAATTTTGAAAGATCTTGAAAAAATTGAAGAACTTGAAGGTTCTGGCAAAGCTGAGGCTAATGAGGAGATTTCTAATACTATTATCCCAATGTCTATTTTACTTGTTAGTGCTGTTTCTATTGCTGCAGTGGCGGCCTGGTGGAATGGATTATTGGTTCCTAGTAGCCAAGCAAAAAACACATCGAGTGACAATAGTGCTCAAGTTGAGAATTCAGATAATCAGAAAGCTATTTCAATAGAAACGAAGGAGCAGACTGAACCTAATACTGAAAAGGTTTTAATAGAAGAAGTTAAACAAGATCCTAAAATTGAAGAAGTTCCAGTAGAACTATCAACTACTGAAGAAGTAAAAGAAGAGCCTAAAGCCAAAGAGGTAGCTTTAGAAGAGAAAAAACAAGAGTTAAAAATGAAAGAAACTCCTATGGAAAAAACGGTTGTTGAAGAAGTAAAAGAAGAACCAAAAACTAAACAAACTGCTACAGAGGAAGAAAAAGAGAAGTCTGAGACTGAAGAGTTGATTGTAGAGAATATAGAAAAAGCACCTAAGAAAAAAGAGTCAGCTAGAGCTAGAAAAACTAGGTTAAGAAAAGAAGCGCGTGAGCGTGCTGCTAAAAAATCTGCTGAAAAAGATATTAATTCCGATTCCAATAACTAGTGATGAAAAATTTAAATATGAGACGCACTGCGCATGAAGATTTAACACCTACTCAGATAATCTCTCGACTTGCGGCCTTAGGCGCAATTTTAACTGTTGGTAGTTTATTTATTGCTGATTACTATAATTTGTTTGATAAAAAAAAATCTCAAACTTCTATTTCTAAATCTTTTTCAGATCGAGAAAAAGATCCTTTTTCCGCAATAGAATCACAGCTAAACGCTAATAAACAAAGACTAACTGAGGAGATTAACTCGAATTTTTCTGATATTGTTAGAGTAAGCTCTGGCCCAGAAGACACACTAGCTGGCTGCTTAGTAAATCTTAAAGAGTTACTTCGAAAAATTATGCGTAATGATCCAATTGATAATGACATTATGCTGGGAGGAGCTGTTATTAGCGGAGGATTTGAATCAGGAAATTTTAACACAACATATCTTCCAGATAACACTAGCTTCAGTTCAGATTTTGATACTTTGAATACTTCGCCTCTTGCTACAAAAAACGCACTTGGACGTTTCGATTCTTCTGAAGAAGATCTATCAATTAATGATGTTTTTAAAATTTCTCCAGACGTTACTCCTGATATTTTACATTCTAATTTAAATATAGAACGCACGCCAGAAGAGGAAGAGGAACTTCTTATACATATTCTTGAAGTAGGTGGTCTTGAATTGGAAAAGTTTAAAAATTCCTTCACAGTTGGTGAAATTACTCTTCAACTAGGTAAGGTTATTACAGAGGACCATTTAACAGAATCGCAAATTGAACAAGCCTCTCATCGTGTTATTGATAACATGCTTGATCATTATTCTCAGGCTACTCCTGTTGTAACAGATTCCAAAGATTCACTTTCAGCAGAGCGTCAATTAACAGAGCTAGAGGTCGTTGACCCAAAACATGCTGATGGTCGCATTAAAGGTCTGCCAGATTCATGTCAGGCTTTATTGGATGATCTAGTTAAAAAGTATTCTTTTTTACCAAAGCATGAAGAGTTCATTAGGCAGAGGCACATTGCTAAGCTTAAGGAAGTTACCCCTTTGGCTATTGCTAACTTTAAGCAGCAATATAATGCTAGTGACCTTGCTGATATTATTAACACAGGTATTAATGACTTATTTGACGAACATAAAAATCAAGAAGAAAATCAATCTCTATTTGATGAATATTTTCAAAATCTTTCGCATGCAGTTAAGCTTGATGCTGAGCTGCTGGATGCAGAGCGTGCTAGAAGGTTAAATATTGTAGTAAAAGCTGCTAAAGTTGGTCGAGATCGTTTAAATGTGTACTACTCTGGCTTGCGTTCTGGTGAGCGTGCAAAAAATATTGTAAGCACACCTTCTGTTCCGCCTAATGTGGCAAATGAATCACCTGAAATTACTTTAAATCCTTCTTTGGTTAAAGATGCTAAGGTAGATTCTGTAACAACTTTAACTCCTCCTGCTTTAGCTAACGTTGATGTCAAATCCTTGATGGAAGAAGTAAGCCCAGATGTTATAGAACCGATTGATCCTGCTCTGCTAACTACTCAAACCTTACCTGAGGCTCTGCCTGATTTAGCACAGAAAAATTTAAAAATTCCTGCACCAGATAACGTAATAGAGGTAAAGGAATCAGCTAGAGCTAGAAAGATAAGGCTAAGACAAGAAGCGCGCGCAAGAATAGCTGCCAAAAAACCTGTAGACATGGCACCAGTTACTACAGAACTTAAAGCTATTTCCGAGGTAATGCCAACACCCTCTGTTAAATTACCTATTGATGTTTTACCTCTTAAAGAATCAGTAGCTTTAGAAAATTCTACAAAAAATGTACAAGAAGAACAGGTAGAGGAGATAAAAGAAACGAAAAAAGAAAAAAGAGCCAGGCTTAGAAAAGAAGCCCGTGAAAGAGCCACAAAAGAAAAAAATAGTAATTCTAACTCTAATAATTAATATGCCAGAAAATCTTCCACCACCACCACCTCGACTCGATCAGTCTGTTGCGCCTGAAGTACCTGATTTTGATGAATCATTACTTGACCCTAAGCTTGCAAAAAAATATAAACAGTCTTCTTATGAAAAAATAGGGCGTGACTTTTATTTACCTGACGTCTTAGGAATTACCTGGGCTGCAAAAACTCTGAATAATATTGCTAACACTCGTGTAAGCTTACGCTCTTTAAAAGTGGTAGATAAAGACTATGACCAAGATTGGCCAGATATTGTTGCTAGGCGTTCTAAACTTTTAGCTGCGCTTGCATTTATATCTATTGCGAGTTTACTTTCTCCTAATATTTTTAAAAATTTAAATACTGATAAATCAACCGCTCTTAAAAAAACTACTTTAAAAGAACCTTTATATGGAAGTTCTGAGTCTTCTATTAAAGATGATTTAGTAGTTATTCCAAAAGCTGTTATTAAACCTACAAAAAAGAACCCTGTTATTAAAATAGGTCCTGAAATTATAATGTCTTCTAACATGGGGCTGCCTAAAAAAATGCTAGAGCCTATTGTTTCAACTAAAGAAATAGCTGTTGAAATTCTAAATACTGGCAATGAGCCAGAAATTGCTATTCCTGTTGTGCCAATTTATCCAGTTGCTTCACCTTCCCAGATTCCACTTGTTGCGTCAGAGCAAAAACCTGCTGAACATGTAAAAAACGCAGAAGAAGAATCTCCTAGAGAATACAGAGCGCGTAAAAGAAAAGAAGCTCGAGAGCGCGCCGCAGCTGCAAAAAAATAATAGTTAGTTATACTGCTTTACTACTGCATAATACCAAGTTGCTGCACGTCATTAAATTGATGTTGCAATGCTGCAGTAGTGCGTTGTTTAGTGGCCTTTCTTTCCTTTTGTTGCTGCTGCGTTGCATTTATAAGTTCTTTATTGTCAGGGCTGATAAGCTGCAACACAGGCTTTAGTGCTTCCTCTGCTTTTTTAGCCATATTAGACATTATTTGTAACCTGTTTTTTGGCGAAAGGTTGTTCTTTGTCATCAGGAGTCTCCAGCCTTCTGGTTTTTTTAATTGAAACCCATTGTGGGCATTAATATCGTACATTTCTTCTGGCACATTAAAGCTGTACTCCTGCCTTTGGTAGTTATATTCCACAACTCCAATTCCTGGAATATTGTAACTACTGCTAATAGCGTTACTACTTGGTTTTCTAAAATCGTACGTTGTTGGGTTCCCATTTGGTAATCTGTACGTAAAGTTAGTATCTGTTGTTTTATAAGTATAATTATTACTACCGTTTAATTGTAAATCATTTGGCTTTTTTGTTTTTTCTGTTTTTGCTGATTGTTTGTTGGTACTTTCTTTTAAGTGCACAGTTTGCTGCTTACCATTTGCCATGTAGCTAAATGTTCCACCTGTTTTTGTTAAAGGAATCTTTATCTTCATGGAACGGTAATTGCTAGAAGACTGATTCATGTTTCTTTCTATGCTGTATTCACCAGTCATCGCAATACTTTGATCGTTGTAATACATGGGTATCATATAAGGATGTCCTTGCTTACTGGCGTCTTGTAATTGATATTGAAAATCGTTTACCGGTCCAGGGATATCAATAACATATTCATTGCCAACAACCTCCGCACTACCTGGTAGCTGAGGATTTGCTTGTAATTGCTCGTTGCTGTTTTGGTTTAATGGCATCGTATTATTATACATTTTTTACAGAAAAAAAGCCAGCGACGAATCGCTGGCTTTTGGTACTTTGTTTTCCCTGACAACTTGTCAGAGTTTGGCACCATTTAGTATTTCCCCATCACTGTACCGTTGTGGCACAATGTGCCATCGGCTTTCAGTCTCCAACCGTTTACTGTTGCCCCACCGCGGTAGAGCTTGTGGTTATTCACCACAATGTAGTTAGAAGGGGCTGGCTTACTGTAAGACATTCTCATTGGCGAGCTTGTACCCATCACAACAGACCTCAACTGAGGCTGTGATACCGGCAGTGCTGCCGGCATCTCTACGCCATTGTCCTCCGTTGGAGTTGGTGGCATCGTTGGCAAACTTCCTGGATCGAGTTGCGAATCGTTGTTTGCCATGCTTGGCTGTTGGCTTTGACTTGATTGCAGAGCTTTCAAGAGACGGTGCGTTTCCGCGTCGTTCTTAAGCCCTTTACCAACATCTGCATAGGTTGCTCGCGCGATTGCTTCAATTGAAGCTACGCGACTAGAAACCTCGTTCATCTGCTTGATGTCCGCATCCAGTTCAGCATCGCCTGTTTCAGCGATAGGTGGTTCTGTTTTTGTTTTGATTGCCTTCGTCTGTTCGTAATCGGCTTGGCCAAATACAGTCGACGAGAAAGAGCAAAAAATACAAACAGCTACCGAAGAGATGATCAATCTCATAGGATTACTCCGTTTAAAAAATCGATTTCTTTGTGCACCCAGATGGGTTCTGACCTCTTGCACTTTTTGAAGTGAGGACAGAATGATCCAGGCGCACATATGGTGCCGAATATATAAAGAACAAAGTAATATAATACTATAGTTTTTTAAAAAGTAAAGCAAGGGTATTTTACTTAATTTTCTACTATAATTACTTTATTTTTGAACATCGACACACTGCTTATAAATTTCTTTGGTAAGTGTGCTTTCTTTGCTATGTTCTACCATTGGCTCTGGGTAACTTGTAAATAAATCGGCAGGGGATTTGTATAAATTATGGATTTCTTTTGCACTTAATTCTGTAAGCTCTGGCACCCAGTGTTTTATGTATTCACACTTGGCATCGAACCGTTCTTGTTGGCGCCATGGATTAAAGATTCTAAAGTATGGTTGGGCATCGCAGCCAGTACTAGCTGCCCACTGCCAGTTGCCATTGTTTACTGCTGGGTCGTAGTCTAATAATTTTTGGGCAAAGTAACGCTCACCCCATTGCCAGTTAATATGTAAGTCTTTTACTAAAAAACTCGCGACAATCATGCGTACTCGGTTGTGCATAAGGCCAGTGGTATTAAGTTCGCGCATGCCAGCATCTACAATAGGGAACCCCGTTTGCCCATTACACCATTTTTTAAAATCTTCTTTGCTAGTATTCCACTGCAATGCATTGTATTTAGGGCGAAATGCTCCACTTAATATATGGGGAAAATGATGTACGATATGCGTAAAAAAATCACGCCAATAAAGCTCGTTTATAATAGTACTATTGACACCATGGAATTTTAAAACTTCTCTGTAAGTTTCCCTAATACTAACAGTGCCAAATTTATGATGGCTGGCTAAATGGCTAGTGGCATTTAATATTGGAAAATCTCGCTGTTCTTTGTAGTTACCAAGGTTTTTTATGTCGCTGAGTAATGTTAAACCTTCGTTTCTGCCGCCATTTAATACATATTTATTTGATGGCTGCACATTCATTGTTGTTGCTAAGTCTTTTACCTGGTTTTTAATATCCTCTGTAAACCAATGTAATGTTGTTGGTAATGCTTGTGGTTTTAATACGGTTTGCATTCGAGCTCTGCGGGCAAATGGTGTGTAAACGGTATATGGTAAGCCATCGTCTTTATGTACGGTTCCTGGAACGCTTAATAGTGCATCGTGGTAATTATGGAATTCTACATTGTACTTACTACAAACTTCCTGAATGTTAGCATCTCTTTGTTTGCTAAAGGGTGTGTAGTCTTGGTTTGTAAATATTTCTTTAATACTCTGTTCTTTAATCAATTGTTCAATTACCTTATCGGTTTCGCCATGTAGTAAGTATAACTTTCCACCCTTAGCTTCTAGTTGTTTTTGTAGGTCTAATAGCGAATTATACAAAAAATGTACTGCTGGTTCACCGCGGTAAGGGTTATTTTTTAATTGTTTAGGATTTAATATAAAACAGGCAATTACTGGCTTACCGGTATTAAGTGCTACAATAAGGGCGGTATTATCTTCTAGTCGTAAATCTCGCCGAAAAATAAATAACACTGGATTCATGTATTTTTATTGTAGTTATTATTCATTTTTTGTCGATACAAAAAACGAATCAAAAAAAATCAGATAAAACCAAACTCGCTCATTTTTTACTACCTATTCACAGAAGTTTGTATCTAAAAAATAATGACTCTGAGCTACTGAATAATGTTACACTGTGCGTCACTGAAACTTCTATTCATAGAACAAAAATTATTCGCTCAGACAGTGGTTTTATCTAAAATTTATACTGAATTATTAATTAATATTAATATGACGTGACGGAGAGACATAGACTGCGACCCATTACGTCCGTTGCCGTCTGACGATTTTCCTTGAAAACCTTTGATTTATATTAATAATGGCGGAGAGACAGGGATTCGAACCCTGGAGACCGTTGCCGGCCTGACGGTTTTCAAGACCGTTGCATTCGACCACTCTGCCATCTCTCCGCGAAATGTGTTAGTCGTTGACGTATAGTAACGATCTTCCCGTTGTACATCAACTAATTATTGCTGTATTTTTTATTTCATGAAAACTATTCTTCTTATCATTATTTTTATTAGTGGTTGTGCTCAGCAAATTACACCCTTTGATGATGAGATTATTACAGACGTTGCTACAGATAAACCTTTTATTGAAGAGGATGTTATTAGTGCGCCAAAGCCCAATGAGGAATTCTCTGCTTATGTGCCTACGTTTATGTTCCATTATGTGCGTAACGAAGTACCAAGTGCGCCTGGTTATAATAATACCTTTAGTCCTACTTCATTCGAGCGATTTTTGCAATATTTTAAAGAGCAGGGAATTGAACCTATTACCTTTTTTGATATTCAAGAGTCACTTTATAGTGGTAATAGTTTACCTGCTAAATCGGTTATTTTAACTTTTGATGACAGCCACGTTGATCATTATACTGAGGCCTTTAGATTACTGGAGCAATACCAAATGAAGGGTGTTTTTTACGTTATTGCTGATAGTATTGACGATTCAGATAGAATGACAAGCGCACAAATACAAGAAATTGCGGATGCAGGACACGAAATTGGTTCGCATAGTTTAAGCCATCACGAAATGACTAGCTTAAGTGATGAAAGGCTTGTGCGTGAATTACGTGATTCTAAAAAAGAATTAGAGGATTTAACTGGTAAAGATGTACTTTCGTTTTGTTACCCAGCTGGTAAGTATAACCAACGTGTTATTGATGCTGTTGATGATTATTACAGCTTTGCCCGTAGCACGGAATCTGGCGACACTATTACCTATCAAAATCGTTACAATCTACCAGTAAAACGCATTTTACCAACAACTGGTATTGCTTCGTTAAATATTTGGTTTAACGATGAGAATTATGTACAGTAGGGGACTATGATACTATCAAACGATTATACTGAACAGTCTACGATGAGCTTTTTTACAGCCTGTCATGATTTTACTGTTTCTTCAAATTATTTTATTGCAGAACCTGTGAAAAATAATGTAGATATTATGCTTAATTCCTTGCAAGATGTTCACCTTTGTTTTAATAACTTATTGTCTGTTGATGAATTTGCTATTGCTCGTATTCGATCATGTGTCGATTATCTTTTTGTTACTGTTTACCCAAAATATAATCATGTTTTTAGTGAAAAACAGCAAGTACGATTTCATATACTATGTTGTTTGATTGACTATAACCCTAGAATTATGGGGTATAAATCGTTTGCAAAAACAACAGAAATATTAACGGCGCAGCAAGTCAGGAATTAACATTGGCGTTTTCTTTTTATACTCCTCCCAGTCTTCGCGGCCGGCGTACTTTTTTTCGAGCAATGGAACACCACTAACATAGCGCATGGTTAAGGTCAGTAGCAGAGGGGCGAAGAGCGTCCACCAGCCACCACTTGGTACAGCAAGTAGCCAAATACCCCACCATAATGTCATTTCGCCAAAATAATTAGGGTGTCTGGTATAACGCCACAGTCCTTCTGTCATTAGCTTTCCTTTGTTATTTGGGTTTTTAATAAAGTGCCTTAATTGTTCGTCGCCAACGGTTTCAAAAAACATGCCTATAAACCAAATACAAATTCCTAATTTATGAATAACATTTATTGCAATAGGTTCTGTACTGTTAATAAATATAATTGGATAGCTAATAATAAATAACAATACTCCTTGTAGTAAAAACACTTTTATAAAACTTTGCAGTAACCAGTTTTTGCCCCAGCCTTTGCGCATGGCTGCGTAACGTCTATCTTCTAGCTTACTTAGTACGCGTGGTCCTAAGTGTAAGGCTAAACGTAAGCTCCAAAGTATTACTAGGCTAGTAACAATGGTTGAAACTTCATGTTTTGTGCCTAGCGTCCAGCTAATAATGGCAACGACCATAAAGCCAAGCCCCCAACAAACGTCTACGTAAGTGTTATTCCGTTTAATGGCGGCGATAATAAAGCAGCATAACATTAGCAAGCTAATGCCGGTAATAATTGGTAGTATATTATTCATAGTCGTGGGAAATAAGTTGGGCCGCAATACGGTCTTTTAATTCGCTTGTGGTTGGTAAATTGTCATTGCTGCAGGTTCGGTTAATCCATACTTGTCGTAATGCTTCTAGGTAGTCCTTTTCGCTGGCAATGCGTGTCATATACGGTAACACACTAGTTCTAAAGCGGCTACGGTGTGCATTGGCACTCATTTCGTGTAAGCAAGTTAGTAGTGCGTCTTCACCACCACCAACTTCCTTGCGCACTTCGTCTAATACGGTATCTACAATATTCTCGGTATCAAGCCCAGCTAGTAAAAATAAATCTTCTGCCTTACCAGAAGGGAAGTAGTTGTCTACCCCCATTCTTCTAAAGCTACATGGCAACTGAAAGTCAGCAATAATATCTGCTACTTGGTGGGCGAGCCCAGTTTCACTACTGTGGTCTTCTACCACTATAATGTGGCTGGTATCTAGTGCTGCGGCAATAATTGGTGTTGCATCCAGCGGTCGCACACAGCTAACGTTTAGTACTCTAACCACAATATTTTCTTGTCCTTGCATTAATTCGTCTGCAGCTTCAATAGCATTATGGATGGTCATACCTGTGCTAATAATGGTAATTTGGTCATCGACAGTATTAGTACCGCGCACAATATCTACCTTGCCATCAAACTGGTAACTAGCTCCATACATTACTTCTCCGTCTGGGTTGGTAATTTGATTGTGTCCACTACGTGGAAAAAATGCAAAAATACTGTTATTGCCTTCGGCAATTATTTCTAAGCCACGTTTTGCCATAGCTGCTGCCTGATTGCTATCGGCAGTATTCCACACTTGTGTGTTATCAAATGGAATATCTAAATAGTGGCGTTCTTGGTGTGTTTCACCATCTTCCCCAACACTGAGTCCTACATGAGTGCAATCATGAAATACTCCACACGGTGTATGGCTATTGTTAATATCTATTAAGCGCGCATTAGCACGAGCTTCATTGGTTCCAAAAGCGCCAAAAGTATAAGTTATAGGCAATATTCCCGCCTGTCTTAAGCCAGCTGCCATCATATACATATTTGCTTCTGCAGCTCCTACATTAATAACTCTATTTGGAAACTGCTCTGCTACAGATGTGTATCCACCGCTACCGGCAACATCTGCGTGCAACACTACTATGCGTTCATCTTCTGCCATAAAGGCTGCGACATGCTTAGCTCCAAAGTCTTTACGGGCTGCACCTGGTTTATCTGTAATATTAAGATTGGCAGTTGGCGGTTCTAAAACATGGTTTGGCTTACTGCTGTTTATGTACGCCTTTTGTAGTGCATCATGGTATACTTGGTAGCTTGCTACAAGTTCATTGAGTGCAGGAAGATCTTTTAAAGCTTCATCAGCTGCTTCTTTCGTTAATGGTGAGCCGTGAAATTTAGCTGAGCCATTATTGCTAGCTTCTTCCATTACTTTTACGCCATGCCCCATGGTTGTGTAATAAATAACACATACCGGCCTCTCTTTACCTTGCTGTTTTTCTGCTTCATCAAGTGCAGCCTCTACCTGCTCTGGATCATTACCATTTTGCACCTCAATAATATACCAACCCATTGCAGCAAATTGGTTTGCTAAATCTGCAGATACAACCTGAGTGGGAGTTGTGCTTAATTGAATATCGTTCATATCAATATGCGCTACTAAATTATCTAATTTATGGGCTGCAGCCAGTCTAGCTGCCTCCATTACTTGCCCTTCTTGGCAGTCGCCGTCTCCCATCATAACATCTGTTATTCCTGGTTCGTTTTTTAATTTTTTACCAAGCGCATGTCCAAGGCCACTACTTAAACCTTTTCCTAGTGGGCCAAATCCAAATGGGATATCACCAATACCTGCTTCACAATGTCCAGGTAGCCCACCTGGTGTTCTAAAGGTATTAATAATAGACTCTGGACTTTGTAGCCGCTCGTCATGCCCCTCTCTGCCGCCAAGGTATTGTAAGCCAAATCCTAATACCGATAAGTGTCCAGCACTCATGCGAAGTGGTGCATCGAGTCCTGGCTGTCGACGTTTTAGTAATCCATAACAAAACGTAAATGCACTTAAAGCGCCACCGGGGTGTCCAGACTTATGTACTAAAGGCGCCATTACAGCTAGGTGAATCATAATATTATGCGCTAGCTTATAAGCTTCTTTAAGCTCTTTACTAAGCGGTTTAACATCTTTGGGTCCTATCCAAATAGACTCAATAATTGGCGCATTTTTTAAGACGCGAACAGCAGATGCTGGGTACGCAGATTCGTTTTTTGAAATTTCGGCAAGGGTTGGTCGATTCATGCTCTTTACAGGAAGAAAATAATGGCTATACTGTAGCACCACGAAGCTCACTAAACAGTGAATTTCGCTTTATCTTTCTATCATATCATGTCTTCTACCATTCTCCAATCATTAGCTAAGCCATTTACAAAACGTCGTCCACAAGTTCGTCCTGGATTTACAGTGAAGGTTTCAGAGCGTATTCAAGAAGGTGGAAAGACACGTACTCAAATCTTTGAAGGCTTGGTTATCAACGTTCATAACGGCCATGTAGAAACAGACCGCACGTTTACTGTTCGTAAATTAGTATCTGGTGTTGGTGTAGAAAAAATCTTTTCTTTGCACAGCCCTAATGTAGAAAATATTGAAATTGTTAAAGTGGCTAAGGTGCGTCGTGCGAAACTATTCTACTTGCGTGATCGTCAAGGTAAGGCTGCTCGTCTTAGTGAGCGTTTTACAACGGCAGATGAATTTATGACTGCAGAAGAAGAGGTTGAGGAAGTAGTAGAAGATGTTGCAGAAGAAACAGCAGAGATTACTTCTGATGATGCTGCGGGAGATGATAGCACTGCTTCTGATGATTCTACTGGTGATGATAAAGTAGAAGATACTAATGAGGAAAAAACTGAAGCTGATGACTTAACAAAAGTAGAAGGAATTGGTCCTAAGATTGCAGAAACCTTAGTTGCTGCAGGACACAGTACATTTGCAGCTGTTGCTAAGCTTGATTCAGAAACAATTCAAACTCTTATTGCTGACGTTCAAGGTTCTCACCCTTCTGACACATGGCCTAAACAAGCGCAAATGGCTGCAGATGGTAAATGGGATGAGCTAAAAAAATCGCAAGATGAGCTAGATGGTGGAAAAGAATAAATAATCCATAATATAAAAATAGATAGGTCTTGAGTTATTTAGTAGCTTGAGGCCTATTTTTCTCTATACTATGTACTACTTTCATCTATGAAAAAAGCACTTCTTATCGGCAATTATGGCATTGGCAATCTTGGTGATGAAGCTTTAAAGAATTTTTTTTTAACAAGCTCACTCAACGTCGATTGGACTGTTTTAAGCGCAAATCCTTCTAGTGGTAACGAAGTGCCACGTTTACCAACTGGTCTCCGGTCTTTTTTGCGATTTAATTATCTTAAAACATTAAAAGTCTTTATCTCTGCAGAGGTTGCTATTTTTGGTGGCGGTACGCTATTTACGGACACAGAATCACGCTGGGCAGGCTTTATTTGGTGGATACATGCATGTTGGTGCTACGTACTTGGAATTCCATATATACTTGCTTTTCAAGGCTTTGGACCATTTAAGCCGGGTTTTGGTACATCTTTTGCTAAGTGGTCCGTTAAAAGAGCAGCTCTTGTTATTGTGCGCGATGTTCAATCTTTTAAACGTGTGAAAGAATGGAAGATGAAAGGGGATTTACTGCAGTCGGTAGACCCAGTGTTGTGGCAAGTGCGTACTATTGCTCAGCAGCATGAGTTACTACCTACAGATGGTCATTTACTTATTATTCCAAGACATAATAGTACAGATAGCTTTAATGATGCGCTTCAAGACGTCTTTACCGACCGTGACTGGTCTAAGGTAACAGTTGTCAGCATGGAGCCAAATAACCAACAGGAGTTAACGGTATGTCAGCAAATTGCTATGCAATGTCCGGGCGAAGTTACGTTAAGCGCAGTTTCTACACTGGAAGAACTTGTAGAAATTGTAGCTGATGCAGAGCACGTTGTTAGCCAGCGCTTACATGGTGCTGTTGCCGCTATTGGTCTTGGGCGTAGCGTTGATATTATTTCACAACGCAAAAATGATAAACTAGACGCTTTAGCTCAACTTGCTTTGAAGCCCGATGTATTGCAACAGAAAATTGATAATGTAGAAGAAGTAATGTCTGTGCTACAGCAACTGATTGCCTTATAAAGCTTTTAGGCCGTATACTTAAACTATGAACAGCACCTTTCCTACACCAGTACAGCCTTCGCTTAATTATTTTTTAACGCATAAAGAAGGCTTAGAACATAACCTTCGACATTTAATACTAACACTTGCAAAAAGCTGTAAGTATATTAGTTATGCGCTGCAAACCTCTGATACTGGCTTAGCTGGTAGCACAAACCAGTTTGGTGAAGATCAGGTAAAAATGGATGTTATAAGTGACCGTTTATTACGAGAAGCCCTTTGCGAGAATGACTTAGCCTGCTGCTATATTTCTGAAGAGCAACCAGAGCAAGTAGATGTAGGAGAAGGGGATTATACCGTTGTATTTGACCCGCTAGATGGATCTAGCTTAGTAGATGCTAATTTTGCCATTGGTACAATTATTGGTATTTATAAAGGTGATGGCGTTATAGGCAAAACGCCACGTGAGCAAGTGGCTGCTATGTATGTACTGTATGGACCTCGTACGCTACTGGTATACACAGCAGGAAATGGTACACATGAATTTATACTGGACGATGTTGGTGAGTTTAATTTATTGCGTGAACATATTAAGGTCGACCCAGACGCAAAAAACTATTCACCTGGTAATTTACGTGCTGTTACCGATAATACTAACTATAAAGCCTTGATGAATTATTGGTTGGATAATACTTATACCATGCGTTATAGCGGTTGTATGGTGGCAGATATTCATCATATTTTTACAAAAGGTCAGGGGATTTTTACGAATATTGGTGGTAATAAATACCCCAATGGTAAGCTGCGTTTACTGTTTGAGGTTGGCCCTTTTGCTATGCTTATGGAACAGGCAGGCGGCGTTTGTAGTAATGGTACTATTAATACACTTGATGAGACTATTGTCGAAATTGATCAACGAACCCAAGCAATTATTGGCTCTAAAAATGAAGTCAATAATGCTATTGAAATGCTTAACTAAAAGAATTAGGGCTTTTTATAAACAACTAAAGCTTTTGGAATGCCAGTGGCAATTTCCTCTTTTACACCAGTCCAGTCATGAATTGCATCCATTAAAACTTGGTATTTATATTTATAGCCTTCTCCCCGTTTTGTGCCAGGGTCGTTGGTTATAAATTCATTACGGTCGTAGCCTGTTATAACAAGCATGTGGTACCAAGGCCCATCTCCGCTAAAGTAAGGGTTACCAAGTTTACGGCCAGCTGCTGGTATTATTACCGGGTTTTGGAAGGTTAGTTCTTGTTTAATTTCATCAATAGTGGGGTTAAGCAGTATTCTTGTTTTGTAACCATAATATTCCTCTGCAATATTTGCCACTTGTTCAATGGTAATATCTTGTGGTAAACCGATACTTTCTTCATATTTTACTAATTCTAAAATTTCACTATCAGCCCTCGTTGGGGTTAATAGATTATTATTAAGATAAGCATTTACCATAATTAAAGATGCCTCTTCGCATGCTTCTTGATAAGGATCGTCCCAATTAGCATGAGGAGCCTGTGAGGTAAATGGTACATCTAAGTAGAACGTTTTTGGTAGTGTATATAAAGTTGCAGACCCGGAAGAGGTCGCAGAAGTGTCAGAGGTTTCTGCGTTGACAGCCTCTTCGACACCTGCGACCTCTGCAATATTTATTTTTTTAACCGATGCATCAGAGCATCCAGTGCAGATAATCGCCAATAACAATAGTGCGTAACGCATACTACAACCTAGTCTGTCATAAATGCTGTATTTTTGCTATAATAAATATATTACTTAACCTGCCAAATATACATATGAAATTTTTTTTAGATTCAGCAGTCCTCACGGAAGCTCAAGAAGTTGCTTCGTGGGGTATTTTAGATGGTATTACTACTAATCCTAGTCTTGTTGCAAAAGCTGGGGGAGACTTTGAAACAACAGTCAAAGCCATGGCAGAACTAGTACCTTGTGTTAGCGCTCAGGTGACAGGTGAAACTTTTGAAGAAATGAAAGAACAAGCAACTCTTTATAGCGGATGGCATAAAAATGTTTATGTCAAAGTTCCTATGACAATAGAGGGTCTAAAAACGCTCAAATGGTGTTCAAATAAGGGTATTAGAACTAATACAACCTTAATATTCTCACTCTCACAGGCGGTAATGGCAGCTAAAGCAGGGGCAACTATTATTAGCCCATTTGTTGGTAGAATCGATGATAATGGTGGAGATGGTATGGAACTTATTGCTAATATTATGCAAGCCTGGGATCATTACCAGTTTGATACAGAAGTGTTAGTGGCTTCTACTCGCTCTGTCATTCATATAAACCAGGCAATGCAAATTGGTGCTCATATTGCAACAATACCGTATAAATTATTTCAAAAAATGCCAAAACATGTTTTAACAAGCCAAGGATTAGAAAAATTTATGGCTGACTGGAATTCTATTACTTAGTTTTTAATTTATGAACCAACTTGCTGTTATAGGCTTAGGGGTAATGGGTAGTAATTTAGCCCGTAATGCTGCCCGTAATGGTTCAATGGTAGCCGTTTACAATCGCTCTCGCGAAAAAACAGATGCTTTTATGGCGAACTTTGGCCACGAAGGAGACTTTGTAGCCTGTTATAGCTACCAAGAGATAGCAGATGCTTTAGATTGCCCAAGAGCAGCACTCATACTTGTAAAAGCTGGTAAGCCGGTTGATATGGTTATAGAGGACCTTAAAAATGTATTTGAAGAGGGAGATATTATTATTGATGGTGGTAATAGTTATTATCCTGATACATTACGTAGAAGCAGTGAATTAGAAGCAAGCCATTTAGAGTTTTTAGGCATGGGGGTAAGTGGAGGAGAGCTAGGTGCGCTTTATGGACCAAGTATGATGCCTGGTGGTAGTAAAAAAGCTTATGATACCACCATTGAATTACTCCAAAAAATGGCCGCTGATGACTTAAATGGTGGAAAGTGTATTAGTTATGTAGGCGCAAGAGAATCAGGGCATTTTGTAAAAATGGTGCACAATGGTATTGAATACGCTATTATGCAGCTTATTGCTGAATCTTATAGCATTCTTCAGCTTGGTGGTTATTCTAATCAAGAGATCAGCGATATTTTTGCTAAATGGAACACTTCGCCAGAGTTGCAATCTTATTTAATGGAAATTTCTGCAATTGCCACTAAGCAGCCAGACGAATTTAAGGAAGGAGAATTACTTGATAGCATTTTAGATGTTGCAGGACATAAGGGCACAGGGCAATGGACCGTACGTGCAGCGCTTGATTATGGAGTAGCTATTCCCAGTATTTATAGTGCATTTAATGCAAGGGTTATGAGTGGTAATACAAATTTAAGAACAAGGTATCAATCTTTTACTAACAATAAAGTAGCTGCAGTAGAACATTGGCATATCTCAACAGTGTTCAATGCTTTGTACGCAAGCATTGTGATGGCTTATTTACAAGGTTTTGAGCTTATTTCTGCGGCAAGTATCCAAGAGCAATGGAACGTAAACCTTACCGAAGTATCACGTCTTTGGCGTAATGGATGTATTATTCGTAGTAGCTTATTACCATTTTTTGAAAAGCTTTTTAATAACTCTGAAGATATTTCTAAGGCTAATTGGAGCTTGCTTCAAGAAAAATTACCGAATCATATCCTTAAAGATTGGCGTAAAAATAACTCATTTATTACACTATCTGAGCTTGGTTTACCCTGTTTTATGACATCATTATCATACTTTGATACCCTTACAAAAAAACGAATGCCTCAACATCTTATTCAAGCACAAAGAGATATTTTTGGCGCACACACCTATAAACGCACCGATAAAGAAGGCTTATTTCATACAGACTGGTTAGATTTATAAATTTAAACAGTTTCCCAAGGTGTATTTGTTTCGACGACAACCTCTTCTTCCTTACTTTCTATAGGTTTCGCCATAATATCCTCACTATTTTGTAGCATCATGCGTTCTTCTAGGCGCTTTTCTGCAAAATCACGTGAAAGTAATACTTTTACAATTTCAACCTCTGAAAGCAATGGATAATACTGTTTTAAGTACGTTAATACTTTATCTAAATCTGCAGTTTTATTAACACGAATTTGACGATAAGCCATATATTAGGGTTGTAATAGGGTTAAAAGTAGTTCTTTTTAAGTATAATGCATTACTATCCTTTGTTGCAAGCCTTTATTTGTTATCTGTAGGTCATTTTGCTACTGTGTAGGCATGATTTTTTCACCACTTCCAGATACCCCACTTATTACCCAAGGTTTTGGCCAAAACCCAGAACTTTATAGCCAATGGGGGTTTAAAGGGCATAACGGTTTAGATTTTGGAGTTCCAGTAGGAACAACTATTTATAGCCCACATGATGGCATTGCAGAGGTTATTGATGATGGAGATAGGGGATATGGCTTATATATTGTTGTTAAAGCAGATAATCGTAAAAGTATTTTGGCACACCTTTCGGTTGCGCAGGTAGAGCCGGGGCAGTTTGTATACCAAGGAGACCCTGTTGGCCTTAGTGGTAACACAGGTGCAAGCACAGGTCCGCATTTACATTGGACATTTAAAATACTTAAAAATGGTGTAGTGCAACTTGTTAATAATGGCTATAAAGGTGCGGTTGATGTTAGTGAATATACCCGAATGTGGCAGGATACAGACCTTCATAGCAGTGCAGAATATACAGATTTTGCTAAAGAATATTTGGCTGAAACCTTCAGCTCTACTGAGTACTTAAAGAGAACCTCATAATTGAATACATTATTTATACAATAATAATGTTTTAAAATAGAGCTTTTTTACATTTAAACTATTTTACTACTACTTTTTACTATACTTGCTATTGCATTATAAATATGTTTTGGTAATATTTGTGAAATTATACCTGCATCTTTTATTTTTTTGTTATCCCTACTTCTTATCCCCATTCAATTTATGGATACTGCTACACCGTTTTACTTCTTTAAAAAATGCACAATTGCTCTGTTTGCCATTGTTACTTTTTTTGTATTATCTCAATCTAATATTGCGTTTGCTCAAACAGCTGGAGCCTCTGGCGGTGGCGGTGGAGGAAATGACGGAGACCTTATTATTACTGATAACGGATCAACTGTTGATGGAGATACTATTACCTATGGCTTCTGTGTTCAAAACACTGCAGACGTAGATGCAAGCTTCTTATTTAGTGATATGGAAGAGTTAACTGGCTTTGAATTTACAAACTCTCCTGAACTGCCTAGCTGTCAAGATGATGACTCTGGTTTAATTCAGTGTGACCCAGTTAATATTACTGCCGACACTACTGATTGTTACGATTTCATCTTTGATGCTTCTGCTGCCCAATGTGGTGAGCATGAATTTGATGGTAATATTACATTATTTACTAGCGGTCAAAACTCAGATACCACTAACGACACTGCAACTTCTAGCGTAGAGATTGAATGTCCTGCTGATGGAGACCTTATTATTACTGATAACGGATCAACTGTTGATGGAGATACTATTACCTATGGCTTCTGTGTTCAAAACACTGCAGACGTAGATGCAAGCTTCTTATTTAGTGATATGGAAGAGTTAACTGGCTTTGAATTTACAAACTCTCCTGAACTGCCTAGCTGTCAAGATGATGACTCTGGTTTAATTCAGTGTGACCCAGTTAATATTACTGCCGACACTACTGATTGTTACGATTTCATCTTTGATGCTTCTGCTGCCCAATGTGGTGAGCATGAATTTGATGGTAATATTACATTATTTACTAGCGGTCAAAACTCAGATACCACTAACGACACTGCAACTTCTAGCGTAGAGATTGAATGCCGAGGCCTTGATCTTGGAATTTCTAAAACAGTTGATGTTATGAAGCCAAACTGGGGTACAAATATTGTTTATACACTAACTGTAGAAAACTTAGGATCTGAAACTACGCAAGGATTTACAGTGCAAGAAAAACTTCCTACAGACTTTGATTACGTAAGCCACGTAGCTAATAATGGTTCTGAATTTGATGCTGATACTCAAATTTGGTCTTACGAAGGCACATTTGAACCAGGTGATAAAGTAACACTAGATATTACAATGTACATTAGAACTGGTACTGATGAGTACAACTGTGCAGCTATTACTAATCCAGCAAAAGATGAAGATGTTAACCCAATCAATAACGAGCTTAAAAATGGTACAGCTAATAAATGTACTGGTGCCTGGGTAATGTACCCTAACCTTGATGGTTTTGAATTTACAAAAACAGCAAATAAAACAAATGCTTTCCTTGGTGAGATTGTAGAGTATACCATCGATATTGAAAATAACCATGCAACTGACCCAGTGCGCCGTACGTTAACTGATGTTATTCCAGAAGGAATGGAAATTGTAGATTATGAAGTTGTTCATGGTAACTACCGCATTATTCCAAATCCAAATGATCCAAAAAACTTACGTCTTTATGCTGGAAATCCACTCTTCCCTGGTGATAGTGCACAGATTAAAATTAGAGTGACAATGGAGGATGTTGGTACGCTTACAAACTGTGTTAAGGGCGCAGGAAAAGAAAGCTGTGTAGACGTTGAAGTAACAGACGAACCAGTACTTGACCTTGCTATCAGTAAGACTGTTGATGTTATGAAGCCAAACTGGGGTACTAATATTGTTTACACGCTAACCGTAGAAAACAAAGGAACAGAAACTACACAAGGGTTTACAGTGCAAGAAAAACTACCTACAGACTTTGATTACGTAAGCCACGTAGCTAATAATGGTTCTGAATTTGATGCGGATACTCAAATTTGGTCTTACGAAGGCACATTTGAACCAGGTGATACAGTAACGTTAGATATTACAATGTATGTACGTACAGGTACTGATGAGTACAACTGTGCTGCTATTACCTCTCCACCAAAGGCTGACGATGCTAACCCTGGTGATAATGAATTAAAGAATGGTACAGACAATAGATGTACTGGCGCTTGGGTAATGTATCCTCAGCTTGAAGGCTTTGTGTACGAAAAAACTGCTGATAAAACAGAGGTAAATTACGGAGATGTTGTTGAATTTACTATTACTATGCGTAATGATCATCCGGATACTCCGGTGCGACGCACTCTGCGCGATATTATTCCTGAAGGTATGGAATTAATTGACTGGACTGATGATGATCGTTTCCATTACCAAATTTACCCTAATAAAAACAATGCAGATGACTTACGTATTTATGCTCGTAATCCACTATTCCCTGGTGATACTAGTGAGGTAAAAATTCGAGCACGTATGAACCAAATTGGAACGCTTAGAAACTGCGCTACGGGCGCCGGTACTGAAAGCTGTGTGGATATTAAGGTTAATGCTACCAATGTATTTACATGTAACGATGATATTTCTTACATTGTTGCAGGTGGTAACACTCTACACACTATGACCCCAGCTGGTGTAACCGCTAAATTTGCAGACCTTACTATTACAGATTATAACGCTATTGCTGTGCGCCCACAGTCTGGATTAATGTACGGTGCTAGTGCTGAAAAAGATCGACTTTACGTTGTAAACACCTTAGGCTCTGTACTACTGCATGCACCACTACCAAGTACAGTAACTACTGCACACACTGGTACGTATGATCCTCGTAACGATGAATATATTCTTGTTTCTGGTAAAACAATGTACTTCTTTAGCCCAACTTTGGACTTTAAACGTACGTTAGCCTTAACAGGCAATACTGCAATTGCAGACATTGCTTACAACCCTAATAATGGACTTCTTTACAGTTTTGCTAGCAATGGCCATATTGTAGAAATAAACCCTGTTACTGGCGTTGTACGCGAATTACTAAATGACCACAGCACTGTGGCTGGTGCTATGGGCGGTATTACTGCTCTAACAAGTAATGGACAGTTCCGTGGCTTTGGATACGGTCCAGCAGGCGGTCCACAAACTACTTGGTTTGCGATTGATGTCATTGCTGATACCGTAAGTGTTGTAACCACTGATCAGCTTAGTTCTAGTTCTATTGATGCTGCTAGCTGTGTGCCTGCATTTACTCCAGCGTTACCACTAACTAAAACATTACTTGATGCCGATGGAGAAATTAGGCCTGGTGATACTACTCAGTTTGAAATTACAATTACCAATGACAATATTGCACCACTTGATATTTTCTTAAATGAACTTTATGACGTTGCATTTACGTACGTAAGTTCTGATGTTACACATGGTCAGTACGTTAGAGGTGATGATCAACGTCCTGATGTATGGGAAATTTTTGGCCTACCAACTGGTGAAACTGCAACAATGACTATTACCCTTCAATCTGCAACTAATCTGCCAAATAGTACTGTGTTAGAAAACTGTGTTGAGGTTGAGCAAAGTAATGCTGGGCCTTCTGGCAAGCAGGCTTGTGCTAGCGTAAATGTTGTTTCAGAGGTAGTACGTGGTGGCGGTGGAGGCGGAAATGGAGGTGGAGGAGGAGCTGGAAGTCGTCCACGCACTGAAACTACTCCAGTAGTAGAAACGCCAGATGCGTTACCAGAAACTGGTGGTGAGTTTGAAACAACACCGTTAACACGTAATGGAGATGATCTTGTGTTTGCTCCTAATGTTCTTCCTTTAACTGGTTCTATGCCTGCTTGGCTTGCTGCTAAATACAATGCTAATAGCCGTTTTGCAGACACCTCTGTTAATCATGATTTTTACCAAGCAGCAATCGACCTTAATAACCAAGGTATTGCTAAAGGGTATAATAATGGTGGAAACATGGGGCTCGATGACTTGTTGCAACGTGACCAAGCTGCAAAACTTGTAGCGCATGGTATGCAGGTAGACCTTATTACCAACGCTACAAATTCTGCCTATAGTGACCTTACAACTGCTAACTGGTCTATGGGTTACGTGGTAACTCTTACAGAAAGCGATACGGTTCAGGGCTACTTAGATGGTAGCTTCCGACCTGGTGGACGAGTTACTGGTCCAGAATTTGCAAGTATGCTACGTACACTTGTTGGTATTAACGCCGACTTAAGCGATAGAGCAGATTGGAAACAGGCCTACTTTGGTGAGCTTGCAGTGCGTAACTTGCTTTACCCTGGTGCAACCCAAGGAAACTTTAATAATGCTTTAACCCGTGGACAAGCGTTTGAAATGCTAAGCCGTGCACTCCGTATGGTAGATGCTGGTAATAGTAGTTATGTTTCAGAAGTTACCGTTAATATTCCAACTGCTGGTGTTGCTGACTTGTCTTCGCCTCATACTCTACTTTCAGATGTATCTGTATGGTTAGGAGATATGACAGAGGTAGGCGGTGCATACTACTACGATTTTGTAAACGATACACATATTTCTTTTGCTCACAGCTCTGTACTAGCTGGCGACCCTAACCCTCGCGGTGCTGTGTACGCTCGCCTTGGTGATGATCTTAATATTGGTGACGAGTACACTATGACGATTGACGGAACAGTACACACTTACATTGTGCGTAATAAAGAACTGATTGCTGATACAGACGTTGAAGCCTTACGTAGTGCTTCGTTCCAAAGCATTGTGTTTACTTGTGACGATACCTTAACGAAACGTTGGGTAGTATACGGTGAACGTGTATAGACTTAACTATTTTATAACGACCTGGCTTTGTCTACGGACTACGCCGAGGTCGTTTAAAAAACCACCCACTGTCATCCTGACCCCTGAGCGTAGTCGAATAGGTCGAAGGAAGAGGGTGGTTTTTTAATACTTATTGTTTTAGCTTTTAATATACATTTTACTGTTGACATTTTTATATGGTATAACCATACTATCCTCCTGTTTTTGTTTTTTAAACAAATGCAGATTTCTTAAATTGTTCTTTTACATTTCTTTCTTTAACCTTGACGCTGTTGGATAGCGCTAAGCTTCTGTGCTTGTTTTTACTCCTGTGTGTTAACTAGTTGACACAGGAAAAATTATTTCAGTTTTTTGCCAAATAGGTAACATGATGAAAAAAATTTTGATGGTCGGTTTATGTATGGCGATGTTCGCCATGCTGCTTCCGGCAAATGAGCTCCAAGCTCAAGACACATTCCAATTCACCATCAATGGTGATGGTGATTTTGATCCACCAGGGGGAAACCCCTCGGCGGACAGTACACAGCTGGCATACACGTCCTCGACTTCGGGGCTAAGTATTGTCAGCTGGTTCCTGACTAGCGGGAATTCCTTGTTTGGAGTCGAATCTGAACAGGTTGAATCTGGTCCTTTGCTTTCGAAAAACGGTAGCGACCATAGTTCTACCGATAACACCTTCTCGTATACTGCGGGATTGTTTGGCGGCGACCTTTTCGAAGGGATGACGTCAATCGCAACGCTGGACTGGCAGTTCATTTCGAACGGTGATCCGATCGAAGGAAACTTCAGTCAGGTTCTTGACGGGAAAACACTCGTTGTTACTCGGTCGGATGGCGCAGTGTCATCTCAAACGTTTGCCAATGGAACCGGTTCATCTGCGAGCGGCAGTTTTTCTGCCGTTCCGGAACCGAGTTCGGCAGGCATCTTGCTTCTTCTTGGAGCAGGAGTCGGTATGCACCGACGACGTCGAGCTTAAGAAAACCAGCTAGTCTGCGCATGCTAGCTTTAGTGTAAATTGATTTGGGAAAACCATGGCCTACTCGCGCAGGAGTAGGCTTTTTTTAGTATACAAATTTTATGCGTAATATTACTATTTTTTGTTTACAAGTAGCCGTTTACATGCTTAACTATACGTCTTACGTATTTGATTATTCCCCCTTATTTATATGAATACATTTTTATTTAACTCACTAGGAAGTGCATACAAACTTCTTACGCTGAGCTTTGTGTCTTTTATGGCATTTTATTTGTTTGCAACTAGCGCCTCTGCCCTACCAGC
>CAYSVN010000013.1:0-24056 GCA_964434585.1 uncultured Candidatus Peribacteria bacterium
ATAGTATATAATATATGATAATATATACTTATTTAATATTTTGTCAAGTATTAAGAAGTCTTTAAATAGCTTACTAAATAGGTAATTGACTTACGCCAATACTAGGCAATGGACGTTGAGACTGCTCCCCTACCTCAAGAGGTTCACCGGTAATAGGGTCTATTTCTTCTGCACTAACAATTAAACGTCGTAAGGTTGTGCCAATAGGAGTACATGTCATAAGGGTAGCAACACGTTTATTGGGTGGTTGATTTAACACGCTAACATCAGTTGGTTGAACTTCTTTTTTATCAGTAACTCTATAACGATGCTTATTACCATTATAATAAATAAAGTACTCTTCCCCAATCTGCAGCTGTGGCAACAGTGCAAAGATAGATTTATAATCACCGTCTGCCCAGGGGTAATAACTACTATGTCCTGTTACAAAAAAATTTCCAGCCTGGCCTGGTACAGCAGTGCCAGGATAATGAGCAACCCCTTGTTCTAATGCTAATTGGATATCTTCTTCCAAACGGTCCCAATCCTGGCTAATCAGGGAAGCGGAGGACGGAATGGTAATAGGCGCTTTTAATTGTAGGGAAGGAATAACAATCCAATTATCAGGTGGGCCAGTAGCAGGTAAAAAACTAAGAGTGTCACCAATTGTTGGCTTGTTTACTAAGGAATTATCAAGCAAAGCTGGTGTAAACAGAGGTTCATATGCTTCGTACGCTGGAACAGTATGTGACTTAATAATCTGTAAAATACTTTGATAATTAAGTACGGCAAAAATACAAGAAAAAAGAACCACAAATGTAAAGCCAAACGAAACAACATCACGTATAAATAACTCTAATCGGCTAATATATCGTTTTGTTTTTTTTGATTTAGAAATAACAGGACGTTGTAGTACTGCCATTACTTTTTTAAAAAACTGAACGCAGCTACGCAGCAGCATTGCAAACGGAATTATTGGCAATAATAATATGTTGCGCCAAGAGGTAGTGTAACGTTTGGTTGTTGCTGGCGTTATAGTAGGCGTAGTTAATGAGGCTTTCTTTACTTCACCTTCTAAGGCTTTAAGCAGGATAGTACCATCACTTTGTATAGTAACCGATGATGCATCTTGAGAAGACATAGCAGGTGTTATAAATGCAGTATACAGCTGTTGTGTAAAAAATAAGAGCCAGTTATACTATTTATATTATTATACATTATTATTTTACCATGACCTCTATGTCCCGCCTTACAAGTATTGTAGCCAGTCTTACAATTATTACAACGATGATTCCAGTAATGGTTTCTGCTCAAAGTGAAGAGCAGCCATTTTTCGACGTTGCTGCAGATAGCGAATTTGATCAAGCTTCTAAGCATTTAAAGAGACTTGGCATTGTAAATGGAATGGATGATGGAACACTGCAACCTTATAAAGCATTAACCAGAGCTGCTGCTACAAAAATTATCTTTACAGAAAAAATGAGTGAAGCAGACCTAGCGGTTACCAGTGCTAAATTAGATGACGCTAGTGACCAGTGGTTTAGTCCTTATGTGGCCTGGGGTCTTAAAAAAAATGTAATTGATGGTAAGGCTCAAGGTAAAACAAACTTTAATGGTGCAGACCCAGTTACAAAAGCGGCTTTTATTAAAATGCTTACCAAAGCACACGGTATTAATACTAATGTTGTAAAAGATATCGATGCTTCCATTGCTAAAGATGTAGCAGACCCGGAACAATGGTTTTACCCTTATATGCGTTACGGCGTATATGGTTCTATGATCCAACTAGAAAATGACGGTAACATGCAGCCTGGTAAACAGTTAAACCGAGGTGAGGCCATGAACATTATGAGTTATTTTTTACATTTTAAAGATGGTAAAAGAGCAACTGCGTTAGCACAGCAGGCTCAGTTTGAACTAGAAAAATCTTCTCAGTTATTTAATGGTGATCAAGGTAAGAACCAAGAAACATTATATCAAGCTGTATTCGCATCTGTAAGAGCTCGCCTAAGCGCACGTGGCGCAAACGACACCTTAGATAACAGCTCACGTAGCCGTGCCGCTGTAAACATTACAACTGCCTGGCATTATATTTTAAACGGATTTTTAGTTGTCAATTATTACACAGACTACGACAAAGGCTTAGCTTTAGCGCAAGAGGCCTGGAGACTTGCTGATGAGTCAAGAACAATTGACCCAGGTGTTGAGGATCTAGCACAGCTTGTTATGAATGATGCATCAACGCTTGCTGCAGAAATTAGAAAAGCTCAAGGTGGTGGATCATAAACTTCCGATAACGTTTACGGCTACTACAATAAAAGGCAGTGGTCGCGGTAAACTAGTAACTGTACCCACTATTAATGTAAACCTAAAAGATGTACCATTTTTAAAAAATGGAGTATATGCTGCGTACATTCAATGGAATGGTGCCACTTACCAAGCTGCGATGCACATGGGCAACCGACCAACATTTAATGATGATAAAAGTTGCGAGCTACACATCTTAGATAGCAATATTACCAAAACACCTAACAAAGTTACGGTTATTGTTATTAATTTTATAAGAACAATAAAAACTTTTAATAATGCAAGCACTCTAAAAGAAACAATAATGGATGACATTAAAAAAATTCGTGGTATTCTAGATAAACATGAAATTACTAAGAACTCTTAAAAAATCAATTGGTCATCGTAGTCCTGTTAGGCTTGGATGGCATAAATTAAAATCTATTGTTGCCGCAGTGCGTTATGGATTCCCTGCAAGATCCATGGTTATTATTGGGGTAACAGGAAGCGATGGTAAAACCACAACAGTAACAATGCTCGACCATATACTACACAGCAATAGTTATAAAGTAGGAGCGCTTTCTACAGCGTTTACTAGTATTAATGGCATACAAAGCTGGAACGAAACTCAAAAAACTTCACCATCACCATTTTATGTGCAAGCATTTTTAGCAAAATGTAAAAAAGCTGGCTGTAGCCATGTTGTATTAGAATACTCATCACATGGTTTAGTTCAACATCGTACAGACTACAGCTGGCCTTTAGTAGCTGGTATTACAAATTTAACACCAGAACATTTAGACTATCATGGCAGTATGCAGCAGTATCGCAACGATAAAGGTAAATTATTTACCATGCTAAGAAAAAACGGTACTAAAGTTCTTAATCAACAAGATGATACTTATGCATACTATAAACAATTAACAGTACACAAAACTATTAATTATGGAATAGGTGAAGGAGTATTACAGGCCAGCATTGATGGAAGTACGCCTAACGGCACCACTATAACTATGAATTACAACAATGAAGACTTAACATTCACACTGCCCATTCCTGGTAGTTTTAATGCTGAAAACGCGTTATGTGCGACCGGTTGCGCTTTAGCATTAGGATTACCACTAAAGCAGATTGTAAAAGCTCTTGAATACCTTAAGAGTGCACCAGGTCGAATGGAACTAATAAGCCAAGGGCAACCATTTACTGTTATTGTAGACTTTACTGTTACCCCAGGAGCCTATCAAAAAACGTTAAGCACTGTTAAAACGATGCTTCAGCCCAATGCCATGCTGCACGTGCTAACAGGTAGTTGTGGCGACCGCATGAAAGAAAAAAGGCCAGAAGTTGGTAAAATTTGTAGTAAATATGCCGACAGCGTTATTGTTACTAATGAAGATCCTTACACAGAAGATCCAATGAAAATTATCAACGAGGTTGTCTCAGGAGTAGATCAATCAGTTTGTGACCTACAAGTAATTTTAGATAGAAAAGAGGCGCTTAAAGTAATTTTAGAAAGAGCTCAGCCAAATGATATTGTAATGCTTTGTGGTAAAGGTGCTGATACAACCATGTGGGTACAAAGTGGCCAAATACCATGGAATGAACGTGAAATTGTTACAGAACTTCTTAAGCAGCAGGGCTACAGCAATGGGTAATGTAGCTGGCATAGATGAGGTTGGAAGAGGTGCCTTAGCAGGGCCAGTGGTAGCTGGAGCCTGCGTACTACTAACAAGAAAAATACCAACAATTATTCGTGATAGCAAAAAATTAACCTCAAACCAAAGAGAACTGGCGTACAAGTGGCTGCAAAAAAATGCAGTATTTGCAGTAGGAAGAACAAATGCTAAAACAATCGATAAAATTGGTATTAGAAAAGCTAATCACCAAGCAATGAAATCAGCCTTAAGACAATTGTGTAAAAAAATAAAGATATCAAGTATATTAGTTGATGGAAAAGATAACTTTGAATTTTCCCTACCTTCAAAAGACGTTATTAAAGGAGATCAAAAACATGCCTGTATTGCTGCTGCTTCTATTGTAGCAAAAGTAACCAGAGATCGATTTATGGTAAAGCTAGCTACACAGTATCCAGTGTATTACTTAGAAAACAACAAAGGCTATGGCACATTGCAGCACCGCCAGGCTATTAAAAGATATGGCAAGCAGGCCATTCATCGTAAAACATTCGTTTTAAAAAGCTCCCCACCGAAGTAGAGAGCTTTTATGTGAACCGTTCAAAGGTTAATTATTAATCTGTTGTCCAGTTAAATTTAATTTTTCCAGCATCTGCAAATCCATTTCCACCAGACCTAGTAGCGTTAAGAGTAACAATAATTGTAAGGTCTTCACCTGGGGTGTATGTACCAGTTGGAACAGCAGTATATGTTGTCCAAGCTGTATTCTCAAGACCCGTAGCACCAAATGCTGGATCAACAACGCCAGCAGTATCAAGTAATTGAATATCAACTACATTATCACCTACGGTATCAAATGTTCGGTAATCAAACTCCATTCCAGCAGCATCCCAGCCATTAAAGTCTTGTGGAACTTGGTAACGTACAGCAATACTGTATTGTTGTTGTGTATTACGTGAAGTAAACCATGTGTAGAAGTTTTCGTCTGCAACAGCATCATAGCTTGTTGTTAAACGTCCAATATTATTAGCGGCTGTTTCGTAATATGAAACATTAGGGTAGTCAGGATAAATAGTAACAACATGCTCAAGTGGATTAACGGTAACCGCACCAGTCCAGATAAGATTTCCAGCACCATCGGTTGTAAGCACTTCACCAGCTGCTCCATCAGCAGCAGGCCAAAGATATTGTACTCCATTAAAGGTTGTAAACCCTGGTACAACTAAGTTAGCAAAGCTACCAGTTCCACCAGCAGTAATGTCATTGGTTGCTGTAATATCATTACCAGCAGTAACATCATTAGTTGCAGCTACATCGTTTCCTGCTGTAACATCTTGAGTAGCATTAACGTCATTTCCTGCATTAACATCAGTTGTAGCATTAACATCATCGCCGTTAACATCAGCTGTTGTAGTAATGTCACCAGTAGCATCAATTGTATTTTGTACAACTAAGGCTCCAGTCATAGTATCACCGGCAGTGTTAACGTAAAGGTCATCAAAGGTAGGAGTTAGGCTGTCTGCTAAATCACTTAAAGTGGAACAAACTAATCGACCAGTCGCATTTGCTGTGATATATTCACAGTTAGCAAGGTCGTCTGCAGAAAGTCCATTAGCAGTTAGAACACCAGCAATGTCAGTGTCTGTGTTAATAGAGAATGACTGAGAAGAGTCAATATAGGTAATATTACCTGTACCGCCGTCAGTAGCAAAGTAAGCAATAGCATCTTCACCAGTACCAGCATCGGCATTGATAGTTAATGTTCCATCAGCAGATAGGTCACCTTCTACAGAAAGAGTGTCGCTAAGAACAAAAATAGGAGTACCAGCAGCTTGGTCGTAACGGAAGAAATTTGATGGGTCACCAAAGTAAATATCAATTGGGTCTGTACCATCACCAGTACCAACTGTTTCAAACGATTCAGTATTCACTAAAAAGTCTGGAGAAAGTCCAAATACCATAGAAGGTAAAAGGAAGAGAGAGCTCAGAAGCACCACCGCGGTTAGCGCAATTGAGCTGCGAAATGTATGAACGGTTAACATTTGTGTATGTAGGTATGAAATAAATCATACAATCATATCATAAATTTATAACTTAAACAATAGTGAAATATATAAAAAGTATATAAGCGATAGAATATATAGTGCATAGATCTCAATATCTTCTAAAAATAAAGATCTAATAACTATTATTCTATACACTATTTACTATTCTTTTTTTACAATAAACAACGTACACTGGTCACCATGTCTCATGATCCAATTACAGCAGGTTTAAACGATTCCCAAAGGCAAGCTGTAGAGCAAATAGATGGCCCTATGCTAATTTTAGCAGGCGCAGGAAGTGGTAAAACTAAAACCTTAACCCACAGAATTGCATTTTTATTGCAGCAAGATATAAAGCCTTGGACCATTTTAGCAGTAACATTCACGAATAAAGCTGCTGGAGAAATGAAGGAACGTCTGACCAAGATGTTAAAAAAAGAGGGCTCAAATACTGACTTACCAGCTATGGGTACCTTCCACAGTATTTGTGTACGAATTCTACGGAGTGATTTTCACCATATTGGACGTGAGAATAGTTTTACTATCTATGATAGCGATGACCAATTAAAGCTCTTAAAGCAAATTCATAAAGCGTTAAATATTACTGAGCAAGATTTAAAGCCAAGGGTAACAAAAAGTGCTATTGGACGTTTTAAATGCGAAGCGCTGATGCCTAAAGAAGTATTACAACAAGCTAGCCAAGACCGGTCTCGTAAAATAGCGCAAGTCTACCAAGAGTACCAAAAAGAACTTTTAAAAGCCAATGCGGTAGATTTTGATGATATATTACTAGAAACCGTTCGCCTGTTTCATGAGTGTCCAGAAGTTTTACAAAAATACCAAAATCGCTGGAAGTATATTCATGTAGATGAGTACCAAGATACGAACCACACGCAGTATTTAATGTTAAAACTACTGGCAGATAAGCATCATAATTTATTTGTGATTGGTGACCCTGACCAAAGTATCTACAGCTTCCGTGGGGCAGATATTCGTAATATTCTTGAATTTAAAAAAGAATATAAAGATGTACTAGAAATTAAACTAGAACAAAATTACCGTAGTACACAATTAATACTAAGTGCCAGTAACGATGTAATTAAACACAATCCAGGAAGACCAGCAAAAGAAATGTGGAGTGAACGTAAAGAAGGTCCCAATATTATTATTCAAGATACCGCAGACGGTAAATCAGAGGCACAAACGGCTCTTAAAATCATTAAAGATCAACAGGCTGAAGGAGTGTCTCTAAGTAATCAGGTTATTTTATATAGAACAAATGCTCAGTCTCGCTTACTAGAAGAAGCTTGCATGCGTAACGCTGTCCCCTACCGTTTAGTCGGCGGTGTAAGGTTTTATGCTCGTAAAGAAGTTAAAGATGTATTAGCGTATCTACAAATTGTTATTAACCCATTCGATAGCATTGCTCTGCAACGTATTATTAATGTACCTAGTCGTAAAATTGGTGCTACCACCATTGCTAAAGTACAGGATGCTGCCAATTTACATGGCTATACTTTATGGGATATGATTAACCATAGCGCTCATTTAACCACCATTAACCAACCTACTATTCAGCGGTTAATTGCGTTTCAGTCATTAGTAAAAAAATGGCAATTAAATAGTGTTAAAAAAGTAGTGTCCGCTCTTACAAAAGAAATTATTGACGATACTGGGCTCGAAAAATACATTAACGATGGCACTCCAGAAGGAGCTACAAGATGGGAGAATATTTTAGAGCTATTAACAGTAATGCAAAAATATGATGCGCTAGAACCAGAAGTAGCCTTACGTAGCTTTTTAGAGGAGGTGGCCTTAGTGAGTGATCTTGATAACATAAATGAAGACAGTGATGTATTAACATTAATGACATTACACCTTTGTAAAGGGCTTGAATGGGAACATGTTGTTATTACCGGATGCGAAGAAGGCTTATTACCGCATGCTAGTAGTAGTTTTGATCCATCACAACTAGAAGAGGAAAGACGCCTAATGTACGTAGGAATGACTCGCGCTAAAACAAACCTAAGCCTACTACGCGCACGTATGCGTGCCCAATGGGGTGACATTGCCACCAACGCTGCTAGTAGGTTTTTAAGTGATATTAGCGAGAAGTACGTAGAAAACCGTAGCGATGAGGTGTTGAGCGCCTTTAGTTGGGCGGCTAGTAGTGGGGAAAAAATTGCGAACTCTAGCGGTAGAAGAGGCACCAAATTAGAGGCATTTAGCCAGCAACATAGCAGTGATGATGACGATGATAACTTTAACCAAGACCAGGACCAGGAGCCAGCAGAAGGTATGCGTATAAGACACCCTGGCTGGGGAGATGGCACCATTACTGCTGTCCGTGGGGATGTGGTTGATGTTCAATTTGACAGAGGTTTAGTAAAAACCTTAGCTCTGAGCATTGCTCCGATTGAGATTATTGGGTAACTAAATAGAAAACCTCTCTACTTTTCTGTAACCAAAAAAGTAACAAAAAAGTTTCGCACATGACAATTTTTCGCAGATGGTTTACTCCAAGTCGCTCACTATCCTTCTTCGGCGGATGGCCGCTGCCTCCTTTGGAAACCACACAGCTCAAAATTCACAGTGCGAGAATATACATAATACGAAACAGCATGTTTATACAACCCGCCTTCGCTCTAAATGTAAATATTATCAATGATAATTTTATTATACTTTTACTATTGATAGCTACGTCGCGGTCTTTGATGATGACGTATCAAAGGCGCGCCGTAGCCTCCTCAACTTCATACTTTAAAATAGCAACAGTAGTAAATCGAATCATGGCGAAGGCGGCCGTTTTCTGCATCGGCAAAAATGAACATAATTTAATCTACAACTGTTCTTGCTTTTAATAATTTACGATATTGCCTTCGTAGCCTCTTTGAACTATCAGGAATGTGAGAATTGAACCTTGCTTCCACATTTTCTACGCCAGCTTGAATATTGTGAATTACCATCTCAGGCATTGGTAATAAAGTATTTCCCAAAAGTGAAATCGCATTACGGTAAATTTCTGAAAGAGCTTTGCAGTCTGCATAATATTCGAGCTTACGTAGTGTTCCACGAAAATTTGCATAATGTTCTTCTCGAGAATGATCCGGTGAAGGCATATATTCATCAACCATAAGAATGCAGTGTACTAAAATTCAATAATACTGTCCAGAATTACTTCTGACCCACTACATATACTTCCCTACTCCTATCCCTACTTGCTTTAGCTACTACAACCTTTAGCTTTTTAAAACGTGGCTTAAGGTCGTCGCGGTACCATTCATCAAAGTCAGAACCTCGAAGTACTTTCATAACACACCAGCCGCCTGGTACTAAAAACTCATCAGCAACCTCTAACACCATATTATTAAGTTCTATGCTCCGCCATTGATCTACATCTTTAATACCACTCGTATCTGGCGCCAAGTCAGAGATAATCACATCTATTAAGTCCACACCAAGTTCAGTGCGAATACGAGGAAAGGCGTCATCATCAAGTAAATTAACTTCAAATGTTATAACGTCTTCTATTTCATCTATTGGGTTTCTATCTAGCCCAATAATAGTACTGCGTCCACCAACTTTACGGCTACAGTATTGGAGCCAAGACCCAGGAGCAGCACCAATATCTACAATAACCTTACCTGGTTTAATAAGGTTAAATTTTCGGTCTAATTCTTCTAATTTATAGATACTACGAGCGCGGTACCCTTCTTCACGTGCACGTTGGGCTAATTTGTCGTTTGGTTGATAGCGTTTAGGTGACATAGGTAAATAATTATAATGATATCTTTATTGTAGAAAAGGAAGAAAGAGAAGAAAAGGAAGAAGAGGTAAAACCTATTCTTCCTTTTATACATCTTCTACTTTTTCCATCTTGTTAGTCTACTCTTCGCTTTCTGTTTCCTCTTTTGCATCTACAGTTTTAGCATCAGCGGCATTTTCTTTTTCTTCTTCTCCACCAAAACGCTTACGGTAAACTTCCCCAGTCGGAATAAGGCGACCAATAATAACGTTTTCCTTAAGGCCTTGTAATTTATCAACAGAGTTTGTTGTAGCTGCTTCTACAAGCACGCGAACAGTTTCCTGGAATGATGCACCAGCCAGCCAACTATCAGTAGCTAGGGCAGCACGAGAGATTCCAAGGAGAATCTGTTCGTACGTAGCACCTTCTGCGTCTTTGTTTTTAAGTTTTACTTGCTCTAATTGGTATTCAACTTCACCAATATCTACCACTTCTCCTGGCAGGAGTTTTGTATCACCAGCATTTAAAATACGAACCTTAGAGAACATTTTACGAACAATAATTTCTAAGTGTTTATCATTAATTGTTTGTCCTTGCGAAGCATAAATATGCTGAACCTCTTGAACAACATAGTTTTGTGCAACATATGCACCACGTTTTTGCAGTAATTCTTGCAAGTTATAGTGCCCCATACTTAAAGCTTCACCAGCTTCAACCTCTTGGTTGTTTTTAACAATTAAGCTATCGCGTGAGGTAAATTCGTAACTACGAACTTGGTTTTCCTCATGTTTAATATGAATTTCACGGTGACCAGCTTTTTCTACCGTACCAGCAATAGTAGCACGTAAGACTGATTTATCATTAGTAGACTTTGCGATAACGCCACGCTCTTTCATAAGGTCTCCTTTTTTAACAACAACTTCGTATCCTGCAGGAACAGCGTAAATATCAGTACCAAGCTCTTCAGACATTACACGAACAATACGCTTATCTCCTTTGTGTCCAATTTTAATTTTACCAGAGATATCACTAAGGACAGCTGGAGTTTTAGGATTGCGAGCTTCAAACAGTTCTTCTACACGGGTTAAACCTTGGGTAATATCCGCTCCATCAGCTACTCCTCCCATGTGGAACGTACGCATCGTAAGCTGTGTACCCGGTTCACCAATAGACTGTGCTGCAATAAGTCCAACTGGAACACCAATTTCTACTGTTTTGTTATCACCAAGATCTCGACCGTAACATTTAATACAAATACCTTTACGTGTTTTACAGGTCATCATGCTACGTACTGGTATTTCTGTAATATCGTTAGCCATTAATTTTTCAATAACATTAGCATCAATCTCCTCGTTACGTTTGGCGATAGTTTTACCATCCACCTTAATAGCTTCAGCAAGTGAACGACCAAAAATACGGCTTTCAAGTTTTTCACCAATACGTTCACTATCTGCTTGGGTAATCCAGTGAACTTCTTTAGAACCACAATCTTCTTCGCGAATAATAATATCCTGCACTGCATCAACAAGACGACGAGTAAGGTATCCAGCTTCTGCAGTTTTAAGCGCAGTATCCGACTTACCTTTACGTCCTCCGTGTGTCGCAATAAAGTATTCTAGTACCGAGAATCCAAGTTTAAGGTTACTTTGAATCGGTAGTTCAATTGTTTTACCAGATGGATTGGCAACCAGTCCTTTCATACCAGCTAGCTGTGTTACCTGTCCCCAGTTACCACGAGCAGCACTATCAATAATGTAATAAACATCATTTTCTGGATTCTTTTTAAATTCATCAACCGTTACAGCAGTAATTTCATTTTTTGTTTTACTCCAAAGTTTAATTGCGTGTGTATAACGTTCGTCTTCAGTAATAATACCTTGGTCATAATAATCTTGGATGTCTTTAATAATTTCACGAGAAGCATCAATCATTCCTTCACGCTGGTCGCTACTAACAAGGTCTGAAGCAGCCATGGAAATACCACTCATAGTAGCAGCTTTAAATCCTAAGTCTTTAATGCGATCAGCAAAAAGAACTGTTTCTTTTGTACCAACAGTATCAAGTGAAAGCGCAACAAGTTTAGAAAGATCTTTTTTACGCTGTACAACATTAATGTATTCCATACCTTCTGGCATAATGTTGTTGAACATTAGTCGTCCAATAGAGGTTTCAACCATTCCTTCCTCTTGCACATCGCGCATACGAACATTTACTTTTGCTTGGACATCAACCAAACCAGTTTCAAAGGCTAGAATTGCTTCTTTACTAGAGCCAAAGTTCATACCTTCTCCTTTTTTACCATCGTGTACCTGGGTAATAAAGTAACAACCAAGCACCATGTCCTGCGTCGGGTCAATAACTGGTTCACCAGCAGAAGGCTTAAGAACGTTTGTTGCACTGCTCATTAATTCTTTTGCTTCGCGTTGAGCTCTATCAGATAGTGGCAAGTGCACCGCCATTTGGTCTCCATCGAAGTCAGCGTTATACGCAGCACATACAAGTGGGTGTAGCTGAATCGCCTTACCATCAATTAGTACAGGATTAAACGCTTGAATACCAAGACGGTGAAGAGTTGGCGCACGGTTAAGAAGTACGTATTTTTCATGAATAACTTCTTCTAAAATGTCCCATACATATTTTTGGCCTTCTGTAATAAGTTTTTCTGCACCTTTTACATTGTGGGCATATTCCATTTGGATTAATTGACCAATAACAAATGGCTTAAAAAGCTTCATAGCCATTTTCTTTGGTAGTCCACATTGATTTAGCTTAAGAGTAGGACCAACAACAATAACTGAACGTCCAGAGTAGTCTACACGTTTACCAAGTAAGTTTTGACGGAAACGACCCTGCTTACCTTTAAGCATGTCCGAAAGGCTGCGTAGTTTTCGACGGTCACCAGCAGTAAAGAGTGCTCTTCCACCACGGCCAGAGTTATTAAGAAGAGTATCAACCGATTCTTGCAGCATACGCTTTTCATTACGGTTAATAACTTCTGGAGCTCCAATACCCATTAATTTTTTAAGACGGTTATTACGGTTAATAACACGACGGTAAAGATCATTAAGGTCAGAGGCTGCAAAACGTCCACCATCAAGCTGCACCATCGGGCGTAGGTCTGGTGGAATAATTTGTAGGCGAGTTAAAATCATCCATTCTGGCTTAATATTAGCCTTCATAAGTGAAGAAACGAATTTAATACGCTTCATAATTTTTTTAAGCTTCTGCCCACTACTATTCTTACGGTCTTCTTGTAATTGCTCCAGTAATTGTGGGAGGTCCATATTCATAATGATTTCGCGCAAGCTCTCTGCACCTGTCCCTGCACGGAATAAGTGACCAAACTTCATATTAAGTTCGCGGAATTTTAATTCTCCAAGTACTCCTCCAACTTCTAATTGGTTAAGGTCTTTAACAGCAGTATCGTAACTTTCTTTAAGGTCATCCATGTTGTCGGCTGTTTCTTTTTCTAACGCTGCAAGTTGTGCCTTAGAAGCCTTAGAGCTTTGTAGAGCAATTTTTGCTTGTTCAAACTCACGTTTAATATTTTTACTACGTTGGTCTCTATCTCTTTTTAGTTCCTCTAATGCAATTGTCTTCTGTTCTGTGTCTGCAGAAATAACAATATACGCAGCAAAGTAAACAATTTGCTCTAGGGTTTTAATTGGTAAATCTAGTAGTAAACCTAAACGAGAAGGCGAGCTACGTAAAAACCAAATGTGTGTTACAGGAACAGCTAAATTAATGTGCCCCATGCGCTCACGACGTACAATACTACGCGTTACTTCTACACCACATTTTTCACAGATAACACCAGCGTAACGAATACCTTTATACTTACCACAAAAACATTGGAAGTTTTTAGTAGGACCAAAAATACGTTCACAGAATAAACCATCTGGCTCTGCACGTTGTGTACGATAGTTAACAGTTTCTGGCTTCGTAACTTCACCACGTGACCAACCAAGAATATCTTCTGGACTAGCAACACTTAAGGCAACACCGTCAAAGCTGTCGGTTGCTGCTGATTTCTTTTTATCTGGAGGAGGCATAAAAATTAGGGAATAGGAATTAGGATTTAGGGATTAATGCATAAGTTTTTATGCGCTAAAACTCAAAATTAAATATAATAGAAAAATCGCCGCCCATCTGCCTAGTCGTCTATCCTAGGTGACGGTACGCCAATTTGTGTGTTAATTATAAGGATAATTAGCAATTTGAAAAGCATTGTTTATTTACATAACAATAAAAATGTGTTGTAGCGAAAAAAAAGGAAGATATAAGATAATACATAACAGTTACAGCTGATAATGAAATTGTCCTTGTTTAGCAGCAATAGATGCTTTAATATAAATACAGAAGTAGTAATCTTCCCCATCCACTTAATTGCTGGTTGGCCAGTTCCTACTAAATAATCCATTCCCCTTTTACCTATGAGAGCATCATTCATGGCTGCCATTAACCAGATTTGTAACGAGAAAAATGTTGATCCAGAACAAGTTATTGAAGCAGTTAAGCAAGCAATTGCAACGGCCTACCGTAAAGATTACGGTAATCGCGAACAAGAAATTCGTGTCGAATTCCACGAAGGGCAAGACATGCCTACTATTTTACTTGTTAAAGAAGTGGTAGAAGATGTTGAAAACGACAATTTTGAAATTAGCTTAAAAGATGCCCAAAAAGTAAAACCAGACGCCGAAGAAGGTGATGAAATTGCTATTGATGTAACACCAGTAGAGTATGGACGCATTGCTGCTCAGGCCGCTAAACAAGTTATTTTACAAAAAATTGGAGAAGCCGAAAAACAAAGTATGTTTGAAATGTTTAAAGATCGCGAAGAAGAATTACTGACAGCTTCTGTAACGAAGGTAGAACATAACTGGATTACACTAGAAATTGAAGGTGCTACTGTTTCACTCCCTTGGCGTGAGCAAATTCCTGGTGAACACTACTACACTGGTAAGCGTTTCCGTGTGTATCTACAACGTGTAGAACTAACTGGTAAAGGCCCTCAATTACGTATTTCTCGTACGCACCCTGGGTTTGTAAAAAAACTACTAGAATTAGAAATTCCAGAAGTGCGTAACGAAGATGTCGAAATTAAAGCAGTAGCCCGTGACGCTGGTTTCCGTAGTAAGGTGGCTGTCTTTAGTGACCAACCAAACATTGACCCTATTGGAGCCTGTGTTGGGCAAAAAGGTGTACGTATTCAAGCTGTAATGGAAGAATTAAACGGTGAACGTGTAGATATGATTGAGTGGAGCGCTGATCCAGTGCGTTTGATTATCAATTCTCTACAGCCTGCAGAAATTTCTGCAGTTATTATTGTAAACGACGTAGAGGGTGAAGATGATCGTGGTCGCAAAATTAAAAAACGTGCTGCTGTATTTGTAGAAGAAGAACAACGCCCAATGGCTATTGGTAAAAAAGGTCAAAACATTCGCTTAGCAACAGATCTTACTGGGTTCGAGTTAGATATGTATAACCTAGAAGAACTACCAGCGTTTAAAGCAAAAATGTCAGAACTGCGCGGAGAAGAAATTACCGTTCATGAAATTGTCCATGGAGATGAAAACGAAGAAGCAGAAATTGAGATTGGAAAAGCTGACGAAGCAGAAATGAGTGATGCTGTTCGTAAAGCATTAGAATCTGCAGGCACGGAAGAGGTAAAAGAAGAAGATGAGCCAAAAGTTGAAGAGGTAGAAAAAGAAGAAGAAATTTCTGAGCCAGAAACAACATCTGACACCTCTGACACTCCTGAAACATCTGCAACGTCTGAAACTTCAGGCTTTGTTGCTTCTAAAACTGGTAAAAAATACTACAGTGCAGATAGTGCTGCTGGTAAAAAAATTAAAGAAGAAAATCGTGTTACATTTACCACCGCTCAAGAAGCTGAGGCGGCTGGATACAAAGCGTAAATTTCCACTTGTAAAATTTGTCTGGACCGATCAAACTATCGGTCCATCGTGGCGAGATTAGCTCATTTGGTTAGAGCGTCCGGTTGTGGTCCGGAAGGTGGCGGGTTCGAGCCCCGTATCTCGCCCCATACAATACAATCATCACTTTCAGTCACTTGCTTGAATGGGCTTTTTGGCTCCCAGACTAGTTTTTTATCACGTAAAACATATTCCGAACCAATAGCTTTTAGGATTGCCTGCCTTACATGTGGTGATCCATGTGCAATGGCTTCTTGAGCCAATTTAATAAGTCCGAAACTTTCTAGTACACAATCAATCCATTTATTAGAATCATCATGCAGATTTGCGATAGCTGTTTGCACCGTTTCTCTCCGCTCTTTTAATTTACTTAGCTTAGCCTCAAAAGCATCAAGGACCCCATCTCTTTCAGCTTGCTTACGCTCTCCAATATATTCGCCAATCTCGTCTGTAAGAGCACTGTATTGAGATTCGTAAACCTCTCGTTTTGATTTCTCATTTTTCATTTCACGCTCATGAGTTTCCTGCATGTTTTTACGTATGAACTCTTCGGCGCCATCTTGAAGTTCAATAGACTCTAATTCAATATTTAATTGCTTTAGTAATTCACTTTGTCTGATTATTTGTTTACACTTAGTTTGTCTATTCTTACATTCACCATAAACATATTTACCTTTAGATTGATAGAAGCTTATCTTACGTCCACAATCACCACACCGCACAACCCCACTCATAATAAATAGATCAGCTAAAACATCATTTTGTGAACGTGGCGCCCCTCTATAACGTTCGTGTAAGTTTAGTTGTATTTTTTCCCATACAACTGGCTCAATCATTGGTTGATGCTTCCCCTTATATACTTCACCCTTAAAACGAATATAGCCTTTATAGAATGGATTTTTAAGCATGTTGCTAATACTATTCTTAGTTAATGGCTTCTCTGGGACTATGCAGTCATTTTCACGGTCACGATATTCTCGTGTCATTAAACCATCTTTGTTCGCCATGTCTTTTAGTTCTTCTAATGAATAAACACCTGTCTCTGCATATGCAAATATTTTTTCAATAATAGGTTTACGCATTTTATCAAACTCTACATATGTTTCACCTTTTGAGCCTTTATTGATGTAACCAAGTGGAGCACGGGCAATAACTTCTCCTCTACCAGCTTTTTTAGTTAGAGCAGCCGAAACACTTATTCCATCATCAGCGCTGCGCTTCCAGCTATTATTACTTTCCAGCATAAGCATAAAAATCTGACTAGTGTCTTTCTTGTTGTACCGATTTCCATTAGAAGTGATAACTTCAGGTATAGTCCCATCAGTTAATAGCTGCATGAAAATACCTGTATCTTGAGGGTTACGAGATATACGAGTTGGATTATAGACAATAAATTTTTCAACCTCGCCTTTAAGAGCCATAGAGATAATTTTATTGAATACTGGTCGGTTATCTGGCTTATAGGCACTAGCAGACTCCTCAAGTAATAATAATGGATATTTTTTCTCATCAGATGTGAGTGAGGAATAAACATTGTTAGTATCTATTTTTTGGTCGTCAATTGACCTAATCTGTTTATCCTTTTCATCTGTGGACTTACGAGCATAACCGATAATGTATTTTTCATTCTTCATATAAATATGGGGTAATAATATAGAAAATAGACAAAAAAGCCTAATGAAAGAGCTGACTACAATGCTTTCATTAAGCGTTTATTGGTAGAAGGGTTAGTATATAAACCCTCTTGAGTTGAGCTTGAAAGATAATCTGAAATAACAGAAAAGTTAATATCATGCCCTAAGTAGGGTGCTTGCGCCTTTATTATGGCTGGTGGCATCAAATACTCATGACAACGTAAAAGCGACCCTACAAGCTTTACAGGCAATATTTCTACAGTATCTAAATAGCTACTAGGAACAATCAGCTCATTCTTAAAGCTTACATCAGCATCAAACTTATAAGAGTGTATAAGGATGGGCATGGACTCCCATTCAATACCCCTAGTAATGATCTCTGTAAGCTTTAGATGCTTTTGGGTTCGTTTTGAAATTTGATTCTGTAACAAGGTATAACCGTCCCCATGGTGTTTCCATGAATAATGATCGCTCCAAGGTGAAAGATTTTTAACCACTTTGTGTAGATGCTGACAGACATCTTGATCTCGTTTAAAAATCTTATAAAGCTGAAACTCACTACCCTGTGTATGAATTGCAGTATTGTGCTCATGATTACGACACAAGGTTATATCTCTGTCAGTTTCACTAAGATACATATGCAAAGCATTAGCTAAGCTGGAAGTGCCTACATCTGACTTAACACCCTTAATCATGTGAAGAAAAAATACGCTGCTTAAGAGATTTCTGATGCAGAAATAATTGTGCTGGCGATAGCTTTATTTGATTTGACCAATATTGAGATTCACACTCTTTAATTGAATTAGTAGAGTCATTAAATACAAATAGAATTCGCTTAGGATTACTTCTATCTAAATCTATTACCTGAAACCCTAAGCAGCAGAGCGTTGTGGCTAAATTTAAGTCGCTGGTTTTATATTCATGCTTAATCATAATCTAAGCATGGCACCTGATATTATCAGGGCTGATCTTAGATTATCAGGTAAAGATGATGTTCATCCACATAAAACCAAGTAACAATTTCAGATCTCTTATAATCTGAAGCTGCTTTTAGTTTATCAATCAAATTATCTTTTAACTTATTTATACTATGATATTCTTGATCATTATTTGTTAAATATGTCTTTATATCTGATACTATAACCTCCTCACCATGATGTTCTAGTAAAAATTTCAATAAATATTTAGCAGGAGTATCTCTAATAGGCTGGTGTTTTTTGGGTCCTTTTAAAAAAGAAACATTATGATCAATCTGTAAATCTTTAATGGTAAAACTTTCTGATAATTGATCCAACGACTCATCTTTACGGTCATAACTTACAAGTGCTAATTCTTCACAGACCACTGCAGCCATACTAATCATTGTTTTAACATCTAAAGCGCCGCCATGATTAAAGAATACATCTATCCATTCAAATGCACTTAATTTTTGTTTTTTAAATTGAAATTCTAGCACTTGTTCTAAATCTTTTAGATGATTACTAAACGTTGTCACATTTTTTTCAAACCGTTCAATGTTGATCTTTTTTAGTAATTTTAATACTTTTCTATACTGACTTAGTATTAGCTGATATGGCATATACGTAGAGTCATCAAGTCCTGGATAGCGTTCATCAGATGATGTTGCTCGCACTCCTGATGCTGTCGTACCTAATGTTAACCATGCATCTCTATCAATAAAGTAGCTATAAAATTCTCTATAAGTCATTCTCGTCCTACCTTCAATAGGGTATAGGTGCTCCATATCACCCCCTGGAATAAGTGGCTCATCAATTTTTTCATGTAATAATCTTAATGATTGATGAAGGCTATCAATTAACTGTAGGTAATCCTGGCTATTAGACAACTTTTTTAAATAATTCAATCTCCTGTTAAATTCGTGTTTTACCTCTAAGTGAGTATTTATAAAAGGTAATAATTCATAACTCATAGAGTTTTTAAATTTTTCACGTGCAACCTTATCATCATAATCCTTTACATCTATAGATTGAAAAGAATTTCTAATAACTAATAGCTCATCTTTAATATTCATAGTGTTAAAACTATACCATCTCCTTATCCTTTTTCAGAGAGGAAGAATAATCTAAATCTAAACACTTTCTACAAGCCAGTCCACTTAGTTCATATTCATAGAGCTTCATGTGCTTGTTGCCACACTGTGGACAAAGAAAGAACTGCCGATAGCCATTATTAAGGTTTGTAGGTACTCCTACAATATAGATTGGCTGATTATTAACTGTGCACACTAAGCCAATAGAGTGTTTTGGTATTTGATGCCGAATGTCTTCTATAGCTATCTGACGACAATCGCTAATTAACTGTTTGTGCATTTTTTGGAGATTGAACATTTTCCAAATCCTTAGCAAAGACATCAGATTGTGGCGTAGTGTTAATTTGCTGTAAATTCGCTACAAACGCATTAGTGGCTTTAATGTTCACTTGAGGTCTATTTACGTTCTCTACCGCCTGTGTAAGCTTTAGAATTTGATTATTAGCCATCTCTATACCCTTGCGCACTTCAGCAAGGTGAGATATTCGTTCTTTTGAACTATTAAACCTGTTACCAGTGTCAGAACTATCATATTTTAGCCTTTGAAAAGTATAGTCATACGATAGTGCCATTGCATGAGCAGCGACGAGCCTTTCAAGGAGCATACGCTTTACAGGGGTTTCATCACCATATTGAAGCACTAAATCTTGATAGATGACTTGTGTAATACCTGTCATGCCTTTGTCGCCAACGGCGCTACATACACCACCAACTCTAATATAAGCATATGCAGAAACCCACTCTTCCATACGTTGTAACTCTTGTTCTTGCTCCTCTGTTCTTTCTTCAATTGCATGGAGTTTATCACAAACCTTTCTGAACACTCGTTCTTTATATTCATGTCTTGTTTCGCCACGTTTTTTACGGGTTTCTTTTTGAACTAAATCGTATGTTTCCATGCCTGTATTATAGCAAAAAAGAGCAACTAAAAGCTACTCTTTTTCTTTATTTTAAGCCATTTTATTGCTTTTGCCTAGAGGTTGTAGGAATCGTACCACCAAACAATTTTTTAAAGGTAATCGTCCAGTTTTCTATTGCTGGATTATCAGTCTCTATAACCGTAAATGGTGATGTTTGACCTGCTAGAATAGGATTATATTCAATAATGGCAGTTCCATCTTTAATAAAATTACCTTCAACATCATAAAAACTAACGACCACTTGGATATTGTCCATCTTTTTATCGGTAATGTTTTTTACTTCACCTGTAACTTCTAAGAAGCTGTATTGACGACTACTACTTGTACTTTGAATTTCTAGCTGCGCTTGTTCCTGCTTAGTTTCTTGTTCTACTGGTTTAGTGGTAGTAGAAGTAGTTGTGGAAGCAGAAGAACTAGCGTTATTTGTAAGAGCATCGGTATTGGTTGTTGCACTGACAATACCAATAGCAATGAGCGATAAAACAATTTTAATACCTGTTGAAAAATCAACCTTCAAGCGTTTGCTGATAGGCGGAAGTAATACTAGTGATACAGCGATAAGAGCTAAACCACCAATAACATTGGAGACAAGTAGCCCAAGACCACTGATAAGAAAAATAGAACCAAAGAGCCAAGCAGAAACTGCTCTAATAGTAACCTTTGGTGACGATGATACATCTGACATAAGTAAATGGGGTAAGGAAATAGATATGGTTACCCAAAAAGGGATACCACAGGTTGGTATCACTAAAGAGGACATCCGAACCTGGCTTCCTCGTTTATCCTAACTCCATAGAGCGTAGACTATACGAGCAGGAACAGATGCCCACTTAAATAGTCGGTACTCTAGGCAAAATAGCCATAGGAGTGTTTTTAGGATAATGAGGAAGCACTAGTAATGTACTATTGTTTAGATGCTTTTCCAAGGTTTTTATATTCAAAGCTTTATCAATCTCATTTGTATAAACACATAGTTGTTTAAATACCCACATCCAATAGACAATTGATAAAAATAACCATAGTATGATTCCATAAATGAGAATTAAAAATGTAATCTCTGGCTTAATCTCAATGTATATAGTGCTAACACCATGTTTAGCGCTTGGACATCATACTAATGCTGACAACAGTCAGCCTCATGTACAACATGGCATTGCTAACTCTGAACATCATTCAGGAGATGGGCATGATGAAGATAGCAACAACTGTAATACAGAATGTTGCTGTGATGAATTAGTAGCTGTTACAAATGTAGATAATAAGCTCTTTATATTTAGTGCGCTTCCAATTTGGAACAGTGTAGACCTGATACAACTTTCAACCTTACATAAAAAAAATGATACGAGCCTTGCGCGAGATGGTCCAATATTTGAACAAGCAAAAATGTACTCATCAACAATTGCAATGAGAACGTAGAAAGTGATTCTAGCTAAATTTACTTACTTTTTACCTACTTTTAAAATGAAAAAATTTCTTTCTTCAATTTGTATATTTTCTTTTGTGATTCTTTTAAGTGCGTGCTCTAGCGAGCTAAGCCCAGCACCAACAGAGGGTGAACAGAATATGGCTGACATGATGGGTATTTCTGTAGAAGAACTACGCAATCAAACCCCAGAAGAGCACATGAAAGCCATGCAAGAAATGATGAAATAATTACCCTTTACTATTATGAATACATCTATTTATTTAACATTAAAGCAATTTATACGATTTGTGTCCTTATTTATAGGAACAGGCTTCATTGCAGGCTCAATTGTTCACTTCGGTGAAGGCGTAACTGTATGGGACGTGTCAGTTCTTATAATCGGCATCTTACTATTTGTATCGGCTTCTTTTGTAGAAAAATACAACAAACAAATTTCAAATCCAATTGGCTTCTCGCTTTTTATAGTGCAATCATTATTATTAGCCATTGGAATTGGTATGGCAAGTGGTGGTACGCAACACTTTGTAGATACTCCTACCTATGCTTCAGTCTTAATACCGCTTGGTTTATGGATTGGTTTATTTGCGTTTTTATGGCGAGAAAAAATACAATTAACTAATATAAAGTGGATAACGATTATTGGTATAGCTACTGCTACAGCAGTTATTGTATGGTTGGCATTAGGTCAGTTTAATACAATGCTACCAGAATCCCTTAGAGAAGGTCACGGCTCTCATGGTCATGGAGACTCTCATACTAACAATCATGATGATAACGTTACACAAGGTGAACAAGAGATGGCAGACATGATGGGGATCTCTATTGAAGAATTACGAAACCAAACCCCAGAGCAACACATGAAGGCAATGGAAGAACTAATGAATAATAATCACACAGATGAGCATGGCTTTTTACCTGCTAAAGATATAGACATTACAACATTGCCGCCCGTTCAACCAACAGAAGTGCTCCAAGTAAATGATGGCGATACCATCACATTAAACCCTACTATTGTACGCAAAGAAATTAACGGCAAGCAGTTTGCGATGTATGGGTATAATAATCAAATTCCTGGACCAGTAATTAAAGCCTCGCAAGGTGCAGAAATTACTGTAAATGTAGCCAATAAAATAGATATGGAAACAACAATTCACTGGCATGGTCTACGTCTTGAGAATAGTAATGACGGCGTACCAAACCTGACACAGCCAGTTATTACACCTAACGATACCTATACATATACTATCAAAATGCCAGACGAAGGCGTGTATTGGTATCACCCGCATGTCCGTGAGGATATTCAGCAAGATATGGGGCTTTATGGAAACATTCTTGTTAAACCCACTAATAAAGATGCCTACAACCCTGTTAACACAGAAGAAACGTTAATAATTGATGATTTATTTATTGGAACAAGCGGTGAACCAGTCCCATACGGTGAACATGACATATTAGAAAATGGCAAAGAGGATGTAAATTACAGCTTAATGGGAAGATTTGGAAATGTAATGCTTGTAAATGGAGAGCCAGATTTCACTTTCAATACAACTAAAGGAGCAGTACACCGTTTCTATATAACCAACGTAGCAAATACACGTACATTTAACCTAGAAATACCAGGTGCAAAGCTAAAACGAGTTGGTGGTGATAGTGGACGATATGAAAGAGAGGTATTTGTAGATAGCGTTATTATTGCACCAGCCGAACGAACGGTACTGGAAGTTTATTTCCCAGAGAGTGGTACATTTATTCTACAAAGTAATGCTCATAACATTAGAGAATTAGCAAGTTTTGAAGTCGCTGATGAGCTAGTGGAAGTAAGTTACAAAGATGTCTTTAATACTTTAAAAAGCAACCTAGATGTTATTGCAGAGATAGACACTTTTCGTGAATATTTTGATAAACCTGTAGATAAAGAATTGGTACTAGACATTGAAATGTTTGGACCAATGGCAGCCATGGACCATTCTGGCATGGGACATCATGACAATGGAGACGAGACATTAGCAGGTATTGAATGGGAAGATGAAATGGCTGCTATGAATACTGCTATGAAAGCAGACGAGCTAGATTGGAATTTAGTTGATAAGGCTACTGGTAATAAAAATATGGATATTAACTGGCAGTTTGCAAAAGGTGACATTGTCAAAATACGAATAGTGAACGACCCAGATTCAGCGCACCCAATGCAACATCCTATACACTTGCACGGACAACGCTTCTTAGTGCTAGAAGAAGATGGTATCCGTAACGATAACTTTGTATGGAAGGACACAGTCCTTGTGCCTACTGGCTCTACAACCGATATTCTTGTAGAAATGAGCAATCCAGGCTCATGGATGATACACTGTCATATAGCGGAGCATTTAACGAATGGAATGATGGGAATGTTTACTGTTTC
>CAYSVN010000014.1:0-23933 GCA_964434585.1 uncultured Candidatus Peribacteria bacterium
TGGCGAATGATGGTAAAATTTATACAGAGATTCTGCAGTATTACTATCCTGGTACAACCATAGAACAGCTTTAAATATTGCTTTATATTTAATATAGTTTATAATATTAATATGAATAATATCAATTTTAATTGGTTAGATACTGTTTCCCAATGGCAAAAAAACTGGAAATTTTCTGAGCGATTAGATGATTTTGAAGTTATGGATCTTATTGATTTAGGGTTTTCGCTTGAAGATATTAAAATTACAGAACGTTCTATGGTAGGTAGACTTTTACAAAGAGAGGCAAATCTTGCTTTAGAACAAGCATCGGTCTCTCGATCTGAAATAGCTGTGCAGTTAGCAGAAAATTTACGTGAAGGTTCTAATGTTATTGTGCGACATTTATCTCAAGAACATCAGGGTACTGTTACAAGTATTTATCGTCGGAAAGGCGGCTTTGGCTCAAAAACTAGTGGTCCATTAAATTTACGCTTTGAGGTTAAATTAGATAATGGAACAACAGTCAGAAATAAGACACCATATGATATTTGGTTACAAGAGTAGTATAAAAATTTGATTATTTAAAACTTACGACTTACTCGTCTTCCAAAGTAGATCAAATAACTTCTTTTGCATATTACTATATTCTTTACTGGTTATTAGTAGGGCAAAATTCTCTTCTTTGCTGGATATTACTAGTACTTTTTCATCAAACAAATACATAGTCATAGGGAAGGCTAAGTCTTCATCGACATAATTTAGCTCCCTATTTTCTTGGTCACTGGTTACCCAGTGGTATGTTTGTGGATGGTTTTGGAATGCTTCTTTGTCGTGCTCTTTTGTTCTTAATACTTCTAATTTATAACCCGCTTCTATTCTTCGATTAGTGTAGTTATCAAACTGTTCATAACCAATAAATTCCACCATGTCGGTAATAGACATAAATGAGCGTAGGGTTTTGTCTGTAGATTGTAATGTTTGTTCTAATGCTAAGCGCGCACCTTCTGCACCATCAAAAAATTCGAATGTTGGCTTACTAGAAAGTGGATGGATAATTGCCTCAAACTGGCTTAAAGCTGCTTCTAAATTACTACGATTTCGCTTTAAATCATCTGTTTGGTGGTCTACATACTCTAGTAATTGTGTTGGTTCTACTGCGGAAAAATATTGCACTTTCTGTTTAGTAACTTTAGATACTAAGCCTTTTTGGAATAATGCATGTAAAATGGCGTAAGCAGTTCCACGGTTAAAACCAGCCTGGCGTCCGAGCGAACTTGTTGGCTGGCTACCATGTTTTAAACATGTTAAATACATTTTTGCTTCTTTATTACTTAACCCGATGTTTTTAAGTAAATCTTCAAGCATTGTGCTGCAAATTATTTTGGGCAGATAATACTTTACTATCTTATTAATGTCAATATAGTTGGATCTTATCTTATCTTATTTTTTTATGGTTCACCCCTCTCGTTCTTCTAAAGATTTAAAGTCCTGTTTTATTTCCGACACGGAAAAAATAAAACAACACCCATTATTTACAGATTTTTACCTACCAACAAAAATGGAAAAAATTTGGACTATTTACTTGTATAGTAAGTTGTCTGCTGGAAGCTTGTTTAATACTTTTCTTGATGTTGTTGAAGCTAAAAACCGCGATACAGGTTTTGAAGATATAGCAGATGCAGCACATGATAATAGAATGGAAGAAATTGGTTATATTAATGGTAAATACAAATCAGAACAAAATCATAGTACCTGGAGGAGACAAGCAAAAAGTTTTTTAGAGTCTATTTACCCATTAAAGTATCTTCCACAGATTACACGAGTGGTTGATTTGTATAGAGTTCGCATGGAAGACTTAATGAGTAGAGAGTCTGCTCTCCAAAACGCAGCTACGTTTACTGCTTTTGAGCTACTTACAAAATATGAATATGAAGAGGTATTAAAGGTTTTTAAACAACGACTTTTATACACACAGTATGATAGTCAATTTTTAAGATATTTTTCTAGCCATGCTAAACATGAACAACGACATTTTGAGGAAGCGTTTGAACCATTATTAGCAGCAAGCAAAGAAGATGATGGTAATTATCGGCAAGTTAGATCTGGTTTGAAATCTGCATGTTTTACAAAGCATCAATTTTTAGATAACGTTTTAAGAGAAGCAGAAAAGAAAAAGTAATTTTATACCAACTAAAAAGCCAGGCGAGGAGTGCTGGCTTATTAGTGTTAGTGGTTACTTTAAGGACTCAATAGCACTATCAAGTTTTTTAACTTCTTTTAGTAATGTACTTGATTGGTTGGGATAGTATTTAACAATATATGCAACCGGGTCTGTGTCGAATTCCTTGCGTGCTTCTACGTATTTAGTGTTATTACTTTCGCCATTTACATTATTTAAAGACTCATACAATCCTTCAAAATCTTGCTGGTGTAGTGTGCCTAATTGGCCTGAAAAAGTTACTTTATAGTTATTGTAGTAAAAAACATAACTTCGAAAGAAAAACCCTTCAGTATGTATACGGTTTGAATTATTAACCCTTGTTGGTTGCCCGGCAATATACATATCAGGATTTGTACGTATTTTTTCTTGTATGGTAATGCTATCTATTTGCTCACACTCATAACATAGCCCTGCTGGCCACTCTTTACCGCTTGAGACATCTTCTAGTAAAATTCTTGGAGCACTCCCTCTAAAGTAACCAAAATCATATCGTGTACCGTTATATAAATCCTCAACTCTTCCCCACGTGCTTGGATACGTCATTGTTAAATTTAATTGTGGAATGGTAAATGTAGATGTTCTGATGTTGTCTTCCGACAGTCTGTACATCATTTCTACCATTTCTGCTCTGGTTACCAATTGGTCCATTTTAGTAATACTTGGAGGGATAGCATCCCAAGCTTCTAGATAGTCTACGTAAGGTTGATACCATTGGTCATTTTTACCTACCTCAAAATTTTGTAAGTAACGTGATGACTTGTCTACCTCTTTAGTATTGGTAATAATTTTAGCGGCTTCTACAAAAGAAATATTGTTTTCTCCCCTAAAGGTGCCGTCTGGGTACCCACTAACAATGTTTAACTTTTTAGCACTAGCTAAGTGTGTTGCATACCAAACACCAGGTTCAACATCTGGAAAAAACTTTCCAGAAGAAACGCCTGCATACCCACCAAGGCTTTTGCTAAAACCATCAATGACAATTTTCATAAACTCCGCTCTGTTAATGTAGTTGTCTGGCTTAAAACTACCATCGCTGTAACCCTCAATAAGCTTAGGGGGATTTGCAGTTGGAGCCTTTATAGAAATATTTTTTGCCCAATTAATAGCTTCTTCGTAACGGTGACCATTGGTATCAGAAAAATTAGCAGATGTCTGTAAAAGTGGTATTACTATTAATGCACATACTATTAGTAATGTAGGTGTTTTTTTCATAATTTTATAAAGTGTAGAAGAGTATTATTTTTTTATATTACTATATGTTTATATAATATCATGGTCATCCTGTTGGTGATATGTTACTTTTTAATGAAAAAAATATTATGCGCTATTCCCCTTGTTTTACACCAACTAAAAAGCCAGGCAAGGAGCGCTGGCTTATTAGTGTTAGTGGTTATTGGTAGCTTACTTTGTTACTAGTTCTGTTACTTCGCTGTCGCTAGGGTTGATCCATTTTTGAGTTTCGTTTCCTTGGCCATCAACCATTACGTAGGTGTGTTGGGTTGTAACGCCATAGGTAGCACGTAAACTTGTTTCGCTGTCGTAGTCCACAAGTACTACTGGGAATGCAAAATTACTACTTGCTTCTAAGTCTTGTAGTAATGCTACATCAGCTACACAACTTGGACACCAAGTTGCATTAAAAAATAATAATTTTTGTTGCCCGTCTGTTAATGAAACATCGCTGAGGTTCATAACACCAAACTTATCATCATTCATCATTGCGTCTCCATCATCCATCATTTTGTCATCATCCATCATGGCGCCAGAATGATCATCTGATAGTGCAAAAATAAGTTGTGCCATTTGGCCGCGTGTAATACTGCTTTCTGGCGTAACACCAGTTAAATTAGCTTTACGAGCTTGCAATTCGTTTATGTAGCGTTCGTACCAAACCGATGTAGTATTAGTATTAATGTTATTGGCTTCAATAACAATTTTTGCAGCTTCGGCGTAGTTAATGTTGGCAGCTGGTGCAAATGTTCCGTCTGGGTTACCACCAACAGTGCCATTTGTTTTTGCTGTACAGACAAATGGTGCAAACCAGTCGTTAGCGGCTACGTCGATAAAGCAACTTGAGCCTGCTTCTAAGTTAATATTTAAACTACCAATAATAATTTTTGTGAATTCTGCACGATTAATAAGTTGGTTAGGACGGTAAGTACCATCTGCGTATCCTTCTACAAAACCTTCTGCTTTAATGTAATCGATAGCTTCTTTAAACTGAGAGTTTGCAGTATCGCTAAATGCTGCTTGCACATTAGTGGTTGGTAGTACTGTTGCCAACATTAGTCCTGTTAATACATAGGTAAATAATTTCATAAGTAAAAATGGGTAAATAAAATAATATCATTATTATAAAGACATATAATGTCTATTGGCATCATGTTATGTAATGTAAGTCACAACTTACATTTTTTTATCTGTACTATAACTATGGAAGTACTATTGAAAGCATTACACAAAAGATAAAATTGACTAATATTACTAGGTTTATTACAGTATTATCTTATTTTTTTACCATTGTTAATGCTTACAATTTCTGATTATTATTTTGATGCTGAAGCGTTAGTTTGTGATTTATCTGGTATAGAACAAACAAAAGAAGAAAAAAATGCTTGTGTAGATTTTTTTACTATGGCTTTTAGGTGCGGCATTAACTTAGCTACTGACACATTATCTGAAAAACGTGAAAAATTATTACGTCTTAATAATCAGCAACTATGTGATACATTATTTACTATTCGTTTTCAGTTACATTGCTTAGCGCGTAAGCGCCAAACACAACAGCGTAATACATATCCTTGGTTATAGTTTACCGAACAAAGCACCCCCCCCCTTTTTTTTGTATTAGAATTGGTGATCAGTTTAGTCCATTAAAATACTATGGAGATTGCGCACTGTAATTTATAGTTTTTACTAAAAATAAGGTCAAAGACCCTATTTGTATTGTTATAGTTTTTTAAATTTTACTTATTAAGAATAGCTTTAGCTTTTTCGTACTCGCGTTCGGCAGCACTTAGTTCGTGTTTCTTTTCGTAGGCGTCCCCTAGTTGCATGTGGTCTTCAGCGTTTTTCATGCCACTTTTTTCTAACGCTACCGCTGCGTCACTTAGTTTTTCTGCTTCTAATGATTTATGGAAAATGCTGTGGTACTGCTCTGCGGTTAGTGTTTTCTCAATAACTTCATAAGCGCTCTCTGCGCCGTCAAGCCAACCAAGCTCTACACACTTATCACCAATGTGTTGCCATTCGCCTCTAGAAATACCTCCAGCTTCTGTATATTCTTGTTGAGCTTCGTCTACTTCTCCTTTTTCTAAAAGCAAATCACCAATTTTACGGTGTTGTGTAGAGTTAGGACCGCCCGCTTGTTTGTAGCTATGGCGAGCTTCGTCTATTTTACCTTCGGCAAGATAGTCGTCTCCAACTTTGTTAAACTTGGCGTTTAGCGCTTGTAGCGCATCATCTTTACTAGATGATCCGTCATGATGTTGCGTAGAACCTTGTGAAGACTGTTGTGTGTTGTCCGCACCGCCCGTCGCAGGAGTTGGGTTGTGTGTTTCGTCCATAGAAAATATAAGAAGTAATCATATTATTGTAGCAGAAACTCAATATTTTTACAATAGACCTTTATAAATGTTGTAGTGTCAGGGGTTTAAGAAGGGTCTCATTTAATAATGCTTGTTAAATTGAGAAACCTTTTACACTTCTGCAACATCTTTAACCTCTGCAACGTTTATAATTGTGTTTCTAGCACTTGCCTAATTCTATTACGTAAATCTACCATTGGTTGAAACTGGTAAAAGAATAGTAATTTTTGGTCAATTTTATCTTTGTTGTTGTTTGGTTGGCCTTGAATAACAAAGTAAGCAAAATGTTCTGCTAAATCTTCTACGGGGTTACTGGCAGCATATTCGGTTATAAAATGCTGTGGGTAGTTGGCATATAAGCTTTCTCCAAAATCATTTGGGTTATAGCTGTTTTTATAAATACTGTTTAATTCTTTAGACCAAAATTGGTGGTAGTATGCTTGGATAATTGAATTTGCAAGCGCGCAGCCTTCTTCAATATAAAAGCTAGGCCTACACTCGGTGGCATCTTCTACGCTGCCATCAATTTGTGTGTTATTTAGGCTAAGAATATGGGCCAATTCGTGCACTAAAGTTGCTACAAATTCTTTATATTCATCGTTTGATCCCGGTAAGCTAAATTCATTAATATCAATAGCAAGCGTCCATGAGTCTAGCGTATTTGTTACTGGTTCAACATGGGCTGCTGTTCCCTCTGCAGAAATCATCACATCAAAATAATCGATATTATTGCGGTATTGTACTGGTACTAATGTTGTGAATGTTTGCCAAATAGCAGTATGGATTGCAGCGTTGTTAAGCTCGGGTGCAAACTCACTTTTATCTTCGTAAAATTCAATACTGTTGCCATTTACTTTGTAACGGATGTATCTGTTTTCATCATAAGCTGGTTCATGGTTATGAGGTTGATTATTCCAATTTTCAATTACTAAGTTATCATTACTTTTTTGTAGATAACATAGCTGGTCGTTGGCATCAAAGTATTCGTTTTCGTAGCAATCTGCGGCTGTCATCTGCTTTACATTAAATGCGATTCTATCTGCTAGAATATCTATTTGGTCTGTACCATTTTCGTTAAGGAGCCAGGCAATAAAGTAGGCCATTTCACCACGGGTTACTAAGTGTTCTGGTGCCCTATTTGGTTCAAAATAGCCCATTCCTTGGTAAAGGGCTTCGTCTAAATATGTTTGGTACCAAACTGTACTTGGTGGAATATCGGTATAAAATGTTTCAAAAATTATTTTTAACGCCTCTGCTTGGTTAATGTTTTCTTCAGGGTGGAATAGTCCATCTGGGTAACCATTAACAATTCCTTCTAATTGTGCCAGGCAAACATATGGGGCAAACCACTGCGACATTACATCGGGGAAACAATTGTTAGCAGTGTTCGTAATATCGCTTTCACTAAATACAGCACCAACAACAATTTTAGTGAATTCTGCCCGGTTAATTAACTTGCTTGGCTGGTACGTATTATCATTGTAGCCTTCAACAATATTTTGTTGCTGCAAGTACTCAATAGAATTACGCCAGGGGTAGTTATTAATGTCTGTTAATCCATTCCCAAAGAACGAAGAAGCGGGCGTTGCAAGCAACAGTGTAAATAGAATTAATTTAAACATTATGGCCAGTATACCGATTTTTTCTTTGTTTATCATATTATTTTACCGATGCCAGTGTCCAAGCCGGCTTATAAAACGACGATCATAAAATGTAGACCGATGTATAATGCTTAGCAGTAAGCCAGCAATAATTAGGATCATGCCAATTATTTGATACTGATTTATTTGTTCTTGGACAATGATCACTGCAAATATAATACCAAATATTGGCGCTAATAGTTGTAAAAACGCAACGGATGACTCTGAAATTTTTTGCATCGCTGTGTACCATAGTACCTGTCCCACTGCTCTGGAAAATACAGCATAACCAATAAATATTGCTAGCACTGTAGGAGTTGTCATTGGTGAAATATCATGCTGGAACCCGGTAAACAGTGGCATAATAATTAAAAATACTAATGCACCAAAAAAATTTCTGGTAAACACTGCCATTTCGGGACTTAAGGTTGTTAAATATAGCTTATAAATGTTAATAGAGCCTGCATAACATAAGGCCGCTAGCACAATAAGCATGTCTCCTTTTGCTAGTATAAGGGTAGTGCTAAATCCTTGTGTTGTAATCCAAACTGTTCCAAGTAGCATAATACAAATTCCAATAATTTGTTTTATGGTTATTGTTTCTTTAAATATTAATGTGGAAGATACAAATAAAAATATTGGCTGTAGTCTGCCAAGCAAAACTCCATTTACAACGCTAGATGCCTCTAGTCCTTTTAGGTAACAGAATGGTGCAATTACTGAAGCAAGTAAGCTCATAGTTACTAATGCTATTACCTGTTTTTTGGTAATAGTATTAAATTTATGGATTTCTTTAGCGGGCCCATATGCTGTTAGTAAAATACACAGTGTTACTATTTGCCCAATAGCAATGATGGTAAAAGGGTGAAACCATGTAAGTAGTAACTTTACAAAACTGGAGTAGCTAGAAAGTACAATTATTGCAATAAAGCCAAGGGTAGCTGGTGTGGGTTTTTGCATATTTGTTTCTAGTTATTATAGCATGGATTTAACCTTCTTTATATTGTTTCTTGCTTTTTTATTTAGCTTAGCTTTAATGGGTTAAAATTTGTGTTAGTATCGTATACATCCTCTAGCTCTGCTGCCTTAAGAAAATTAATAACCTTATATGTTATAGGTGTAAACGCTATTTCTATGGCGACTTTAAATATGTAATTTGCTAGTATTAAACCAAGAGCAATTTCCCATGGAAATACACCAAGCGCACAAGCAATACTAATAAAAGCAACGGTGTCTATTGCTTGTCCTATCAATGTAGAGCCAATTGTTCGCACCCAAAGATGTGCGCCTTTCATAGCAATTTTTAATTTTGCTAACAGATAAGAGTTAGAAAATTCACCCAGTAAATAAGCACTTAACGAGGCTAGAACTATTGTTCCAGATGCCATGCTGCCTAATATTGCTCCATAAGCATTATCGCCAGCATACTGTTGCCACTGCTCTTCGCCTGGTAGCTTTCCTACAACATATAACAATACTAAGGTAAGCACTGCACACCCAAAACCAATCCAAATAATTCTTCTTGTTTTTTTGTATCCATAAACTTCGGTTAGCACGTCACCAATAATGTAACTTACTGGAAACACTAGCGTTCCTGCATCAAACAGTAATTGTAGACCCAGAATATTTATACCTAAATCTATAATTTTAGCAGAAGATGCAATATTACTTAGCAGTAACGTTGTTACAAATAATGCAGTGATAATGTCGATATACTTGTATTGTTTCATGTAGTTAAAAATAATTTTCAACATGATATCGTAACTTTAGCGTATCGGTAAAGTATTTGTTATTGTTAATGGCAACCTATAAACTACTATCATCTTTTCCCTATATTTTATGAGCGTTAAACACCTTTTATTATTACCATTAGCGTTTTTGTGTACTGGATGTATTTCTATGACCGTGGAACAAGTAATTAATGCTGATAGCACTGGTAGCTTTGCTATTGAAATGGATATGAGTGGCATGATTGAATTTATGGAAGAGTTAGCACAAGCATCTGGTGAAGAGTTGGCTGCTGCTGATATTACAGAATTTGAAACTCAGCTTTCCACCGCTTGTGATGAACCTGAATTTAAGAACCTTAGCTTGGCAGATGTTAATGCAGAAATTGATGATGAACTAGGTGTTGAAATTCTTTCTTTTGATTGTAAATATCTTGGTAATTATACGTTAAAATATGGCGCGACATTTGCCCTGGAGCAATCAGATACCTTTAGTATTACGAAGCTTGCTAATGGTGGTACGCAGTACCGTCTTAGCTCTACCAGTGAGCAAGTTGCTGAAGCTTACAACTTTGAAGATTTTGGTATGAACCCAGACGAGTTTGGTGAATTTATTTCTATGTCTTTTCGGTTAAAAATGCCTGGTATTATTACTAGTGCTACTGCTGGTACTATTAATGGTGATACCTTAACTATTGATAACCTGTATACCACAATAGATCTTACAAGATTTGAAGTAACTTCTGTACTTGGTGCAACAAATACTACTCAACGTTCTAATGCTGCTACGCAGATTGTTCATAATGTAGAAGTTAAAGAGGCTTGGCAATCGGCAGTACAACAACGTACATGTCAGCGGTTTTTAACTGCGGATTTACCAGAAAGAGTTCGCGTTCGTAAAATAGAGCGTCTTAATAGTTACTATGGTATTAACTGTCTTTAGTAGTTTAATACTGCTGTTATGCAATTAACGTTTGATGTTCCCCTGGCACCGTTTACCACTATGAAACTTGGAGGTAGTGCCCGGGCTTTTTGCCTTGTTGCCTCTAAACAGGATTTACAAGAAGCAATTGATTGGGCTGACACCAATAATATGCCTATGTTTATGATTGGTGGTGGTAGTAACATTATTTTAAGTGACAGTGGCTGGCCTGGCCTTGTGCTTAAAAGTGAAATAAAACAATTTGAGGTGGTAGAAGAAGATGACTACTGCTTTATTACCGTTGGTGCAGGTGAAAGCTGGGATAGCGTTGTAGAGCGAACAGTGAATATGGGACTTACGGGTATTGAAGCGCTTTCACTTATTCCTGGTACTTGTGGGGCGACACCTATCCAAAATGTTGGTGCTTATGGGCAAGAGGTAAGTAGTACCATTGTAGAGCTAGAAGCTTATGATACTCAGCTTGGTGAATTTGTCGTTTTAAAAAATAAAGAATGTGAATTTGCTTATCGCGATAGTCGTTTTAAACAGCGAGAACATGGCCGCTTTTTTATTGTTTCGATTACGTTTAAATTGCAAAAAGGCCAGTTGCAACCGCCTTACTATAAAGCACTAGAGCAATACATGGCCGAGCAAAATATTAAAGATTATAGCCCAGCATCTGTAAGAGCTGCTGTTATTGCTGTGCGGCAAAGTAAACTCCCTGACCCTACTACCGTTGCTAATACTGGCTCATTTTTTAAGAATCCTATTGTTTCGCAAACGGCGTTTCAACAATTACAAATTAATTACCCTAATGCGCCAGGTTGGCAAACAGAAGGTGGTGTTAAAGTACCAGCTGGCTGGCTACTAGAAACAGCAGGCCTTAAAGGCTATAAGCATAGTAATGGTATGGGTATGTACACCCAACATGCCCTAGTAATGGTAAATTACAGTGCAAAATCTTCTATGGATTTGTTTGAATTTAAAGATGAAATTGTGGCTAAGGTAGAAAATATGTTTGGTATTACGCTAGAGGTTGAACCAGAGATTATTAAAATGCATTAAGATTACACTGGTTATTGGACATTGTGTCATTGGTCATTTTATTAGAATGACCAAATCTCAATGACGCAATGACCAACTAGCTGATACAATCTTTCTATGCAATTTATTACCGACTATTACCAGGTATTTTTAACAGCCCATGTGTTAACGATGGTGTTAGGCCTTGGTGCTGCTACAGTATCTGATATTTTATTTTTTAAATTTTTACAAGATTTTAAAATCGTATCGTATGAGTTTAATGTCTTAAGTGTATTAAAGCATATTATTATGGTGGGCATTTTACTGATTATTTTTACTGGCTTACTGCTTTACAGTAGTAACATGGCTGCTTTTAACGCTTCACCAGCCTTTTTGTTAAAATCAGTAATTGTTGGAGTTATTTTTATGAATGGTATTGCGCTTCATTTATGGGTAGCTCCTAAATTACTGCAGCTCGACTTAACAAAACATGACCCTGCCCATGTCCACTACCGGATGTTAGCGTTTGGCTTGGGTGCTGTTTCGGTTACTTCTTGGTATAGTGCTTTCTTTTTAGCGATGTTGAAACAATATGCCTCTTTTACGTTTATGCAAGGGTTACTTGGTTATATTGCCTTACTTGGTATTGCTGTTATTGGTAGTCAGCTGGTTGGTTGGTATTTATCGCGCGTAGCTAAGTAGCGTTTACCCAATAATTTCTTTATTAACAACAACTAACACTGCTCCAATAGTAATGAGTATTATTCCCAGTAGAATGACCCAATTAATAGGTTCTTTAACGTAAAATGTATTAAATAATATAGCAGCAATGGGTACTGAAGTTATCCACAGAGTTGCTACCATTAAGTAGCCACTATAGTGCTTAAGACCATAATAAAAAGCTAAGGTGTAGCAGATGTTTATAAGTATCAGTAGCCATACAAAACGTATTTGTGTTGCTAAGCTGCTACTCACTACGCCATCAAACGAGATTCCAAATAAAGAACCTTTGGTTGGTAGTTTGCCGGTAAAAAATCCATACCAGGTAATAAGGACATTAACACCAATAAATAAAAATGGGGCAATAAGTTTTGATAGCATGGGTTTAGTATAGAGATGTTACTTGATTACGACAAAGGTTGCAGGGTTGAAAGAGGTGTAGGGGTTTTTTTGTGATACTATGTCTTTACCTCTGACACCTTTGCAACGTTTGCAACTGTATGCCTTATGTTTAAATTCATCACATTACTTTTATTTTTATTACCAACGCAAACCTTTGCCGTTGATTTTTCTGACTTACAATACTCACACTATGAACCAGTTATTACACAGCTGGTAGAAGAAGGTGTGTTAACAGGGTATCCAGATGGCACCTTTAAGCCACGTAACACGGTTAACAGAGCAGAGTTTTTAACCATGCTTTTGCGTGATGGTGATAAACCTACACCACGGCTTTCCCAACCTTGTTTCCCCGATGTTAAACGTGGAGAGTGGTATGTGCCGTGGGTGTGTACCGCAGAAAATAAAGGACTCGTGGCTGGATACCCAGATGGCACCTTTAAACCAACAGACCCTGTTAATACGGTAGAAGCGTTAAAAATGATGGTCCGTATTATGGATAGTTCTGTAGAAGCGCAATCTGGCGAGCGTTGGTTCGAGCCTTATCAAAATTTTTTACATGATCAAGATATCCTTTCGAAGTATTCCTATAGGGCAGCAGATAATTTAACCCGAGAGCGTGCGGCAGATTTTATTGCTAAAATGCGTAGATTTGTTAATGGTAAACAAGCTTCTCGCTATAGTACTGGTTGTGGCCAAGCGGCTCCTTCTAAGCCTCCCACTGGTATGGTGGTTAATGGTATAGAGCGCACATGGCTAATAGACTTACCTGCTAATTATGTTAGCCATAAACCAGTGCCACTGTTATTTGCTTGGCATGGTCGCACGAATCCAAATACACAAGTATATGGATATTATAAATTTAACCGTGAAGCACCAGAATTCTTAACTGTTTACCCATTAGGGTTACCAAGAGGCAATGCGCGCGCTTGGTCGGACGGCGGGGATAGTGCGTACCAAATTCGTGACTTAGAATTGTTTGATGATATGGTGCACTTACTTGGTAATACGTATTGTATCGACTTATTTAATGTTTACGCTGCTGGCCACAGCCTTGGTGGTTGGTTTAGTAACACCTTGGGTTGTATGCGGGCCGACGTGGTGCGAGCTACAGCTAGTGTTGGTAGTAGTGGTACCCATGCAACCTGTAATGGGCCAACTGCCGCATTACTTATGCATAATCCAGAAGACCGCTTAGCGCCATTTAGTAGTGGGGTCGTTCAACGAGACCATCGTCTGGCTCAAAATAGTTGCTTGTGGGAGTTTGATGATACCGCTCCACAGTCATTACTGTGCGAGGTTGCTAAACAGTGTAACGATGGTAATGAAGTTGTCTGGTGTCCACATCAAGAAAGCACTACACGAAATGGAACGTATTACCCGCATACTTGGCCAAGCGATGCTAGTGCTACCGTTATTGATTTTTTTCGTAAAAAGATTGAAGATTAATACTTGGTTTCTGTTATACTTTGGTTATGTCCACCTCTAAACCACAAAAAGAACTCTACGAACTATTTGCCTCTGTTGAGTCTGCTAAGGAAGCCAAGCTTTTACTGGCAGATATTTTAACACCACAAGAGCTAGATTCTATGGTAGAGCGTTGGCAACTTGTTAAGGGTTTACACGCTGGGGAAACACAACGGAGCCTGGCTAAACGCCTTGGTATTAGTATTAGCAAAATTACCCGGGGGTCCCGCATGCTGCAGCATGGTAGTGGAGGGTTTACACACTTTTTAAAAAAGTTTAAAAAATAAATCTATTTAGTACAAAAAAATGACCCTGTACCAAAGGGTCAGGGTCTTTCTGCAAGCCAGTGTGGCTTGCATGGAATGTTTGTGTTTAAACCTCGTGGTGAGGTTTTAGTTCGTAGCCCGTAAATGGGCAACGAATCCAATGGGTCGGGTAAGCTGCGCTTTTTTCGTAGAATGAACGTTCGTCCTGGAGTGCAGGTACTTCGATTCTTTCCCTGTTTTGGATACAGAATAGCCCTTTTTCATCCACTTGGATGTGTTCGATGGCTAGATGAGGTACTGTGGGACAGTACACAAAACCTTTTTCTTTCAGCTCTAGAAAATTTTGGAGCACTGAAGATGTTAGATCCGTCCATAGAATTCTGTTGAATCTATCAATGAAAAACTGACACCTTTCATAGTAGTTCATTTCACCAAGCTTTTTGTCTTCCATAACTGTTGTGATCATGTGTGTTATCTCTTATTATTTAGTTTGAGTTTTTCGTTGATGTGAAGGTACTGCTAATTCTAATGATGAACGCAGAAGGCTAGTGACGCTTGTCAACAATCTTATTCGTTCGTATGTACTTATGTAACGGTACGTAATTATATCTATTTAACTCTTAGAGTCAATACTTTTTTTCTTGATTTGTTATAAGTTTATATGTACTGTTGTAACAGTACAATAATACAATATGAATCTTACATTTGAAATCCAAGGCGATCATGCTTTACAAAAAAGAACGTTTAATACTGGGGTGCAAGATATTGCAATAATGTTTGCGAGTAACCCTGGGTTTGCGTTTCCAGAAATGAATGGTGAACAACTAAAACTAGCCAGTGGCCAAGGTAGTGTTCGTAATGCCATAGAATCTGCTTTTCATTCAAGTAAGCCAAAACAAAAGATTATTGTTAAAGCTTGTAGTCAGCGCCACGAATCTTTTTGTAAGGTTTTAAATTCTAAAAATCAACAGTTAGCTATTGAGCCTTCAGTGACGTTTATTACATAATGTAATCCTTCTTTATACTGATGATTATTACTAGACACGCATCATTATTGCCTCCTTACCAGGATTATCAAACCTTAACCTTGGCTGAATTAGAGTTTTTAGGTCAGCAGGTTATAGATCCACCTATTGATACAAATTTTGATTTAGGATGTGTGTCTAGTATTTTAAAGAATAATAGCTCATCAATGAGTGTATGGGTTACGAGTGAAAGTGTCAGAACAGAGCAGACAGCTAAATGTGTTCAAAAACTTATTGGTGTAACTTGCCCAATTGAGATTGACCCCTTACTTAATGAAATAAAATTTTCTCCACAACAAATTATGGCTAAGTATGAAAACTATAGTAGTCCTTTAGATGCTGTTTGTGCCTATTTTACTATGGAAACATTTATATGTCCTAAGACTCATGAGCGTTATCAACAGATGTTATGTAAATATCAAAATGAGCCAGTATTACTATTTAGCCATGGGTTTTTTATGCAGTACATTTTGTACCAACAATTTAAAAAAGTTGGCAGAGTAGATTATTTAGAAAGTTTTGAACTATAAAAATCTCTATTTTATTACACAGTATAGGTGTACATTTGTCTACCTAATATTATTGCATACTAGGGTGTACTAAAGTACACTCATGCTCTATGCATACAAAATTATTAAGTTTGGCGAATTTTGGACTCGAAAGCCAACAGGTTATTGTAGAAGTTGGTATGACGTTAGGCGAAAGTAAAATTATGATTGTTGGACTTGGCGATGCTGCCGTGCAAGAAAGTAAAATGCGACTGATGCATGCGCTTAAAAATTCTGGCTATCGCTACCCTACTGGTAAAAATACAACCATTAATTTGGCGCCGGCTGACCGACGTAAGAACGGTCCTCGGTTCGAGCTTGCAATGGCACTAGGTATTTTACAACTAGCTAATTATGTAAAGTGTAATGAGCAACTATTTGATGAATCTTTATTTTTAGGAGAACTTGCCCTTGATGGTTCTGTTCGGCATGTTTCGGGTGTGCTTTCTGCTGCTATTGCTTGTAAAAATATGGGGTTAAAACGTTTGTTTGTTGCTAAAGAAGATGCGCCAGAGGCGGCTCTTATTAAAGGGATAGAAGTTATTGGTGTTGGTAGTTTGCGTGAGGCCGTTGATATTTTAAATGGAGAACAGTTGCCAGAAGCACATGTGGTAGCGGAGTCTGCTACGTTAGATACCCCAGCAGACCTTATAGATTTTTGTGATGTACGCGGGCAACACCATGCTAAACGTGCGTTAGAAATTGCCGCTGCGGGTGGGCATAACGTGCTATTTAGTGGTGCCCCTGGTTCTGGTAAAACATTACTTGCTAAAGCTTTTCGAGGCATTTTACCACCGCTTACACATCAAGAAGCTATAGAAGTAACGCAACTTTATTCTATCTCTAACTTACTTCCAGAAGATTGCCCGCTTGTTAGTTCACGCCCATTTAGGACCGTACACCACACAGCATCGGGTGTTAGTATCGTTGGCGGGGGCCAGATTCCCGGCCCTGGTGAAATTAGCTTAGCCCATAGGGGAGTTTTATTTTTAGACGAGCTAGCAGAATTTCCTGCCCAAGTGTTGGAGGTTTTACGCCAACCTCTAGAAGACCGTACTATTACCATTACCCGTGCCCAAGGCTCGGTTACATTTCCTGCAGACTTTATTATGGTAGCGGCTATGAATCCTCCACAATATAGTGCTGGTGGTAATGCTAAAATTCAGCGACGTATTTCTGCTCCTTTGCTTGATAGAATTGATTTAACTATTGATGTTCAGCCAGTAGAAATTGACGACCTACAAGCAGCACCAGATAGCAATGCTGAAACAAGTGCTACTATTCTTGGTCGAGTGGTTCAAGCTCGTAAACACCAACAAGAGCGTTTTAAAGGTAAAAATATTGGTACTAATAAAGAAATGAATGTTAAACAGATTGATGCGCTATGTCCTTTGGACGAAGCTTCGCAGGCGCTCCTTAAACAGGCTGTTAATAAACTGGGGCTTTCTGCTCGTAGTTACCATAGAACTATTAAAGTAGCCCGTACCATTGCCGACCTTAGTTCTGCTAAAAATATAGAAACGCAACACATTGCAGAAGCATTGCAGTATCGGCAAACAATTGGGGTTACTTAAATGTGTGGTAAACTTCCATTATGAATAAAGCACTAGAAATTGCACAGCAGTATTTTGATTATTCAAACAAACAAAACCTTGATGGCATTGCTTTATTACTAGGTGAGCATGCGACCTATAGCTCAGTAAATACTGGTATACACATTGGAAAACAAAACATCTTACAAATGACAAAAGATTTTTTTAATAGTTTTCAATCACTGCACTGGGATGTACAAGATATTATCGAAATAAAACCAGGTGTGGTTCGTTTTGACTTTACGCTTACGGGTGTAAAAAATGATGGTAAGCATATACTTAAAAATGGATTTGAATATGTTGTTATTGCTGCTGAAAAAATTCAACACATTGAAGTTAGGAATAAATAATTATTTAAAACTTTACTTCTAACTCTCTTCGTTCTGCCAGTGGAGCACTAACAACAATTTCCCCAGCTGGGGTTACCTTGGCGCGGTACCCAATACTGCGTGGATTGCTGGCTAATGGATCTAAAGGTAGAGGCTTATCGCTTTGCAGCACTAGTAGTCCAGTACAATCATTTGCATCGCTTTTACAAATGTCTTTATAGGTTGCCTCAAGCCCCTCTGGCAACTCTCCTTCGTTACTTAATTGATGCCTCTGAATTTCATCGAGTATAATACTTAGGTGCGCTCTTCTTACATCATCCCTACTGGTAATTTGCTTACCAGGTGACATAAAAATAGAACCAATCGCTGCTCCTATCATAATAATTACTCCTATAATTATAATAAGTTCTAGCCAAGTAATAGATGGTGTTTTTAATTCTTGTGGCATTGGTTTTATTATACCATTTTTTTCATTTTCTTGACATTAAATCTCTGCCGAGTATAATTTGGTAGTCCGTAGACCGGAGGCACACCAGCGCAGCTGGGAAATAAGACCTTCCAAGGCTTACAGCATCGACTATCCGGTTAGACTTGTTCTAACTTGATCTCCCGTGTCGTTTGTTTTGAGCGTCGACCGGGCCTGACCCACGGGTGATTAGTGTTCGAGAGAATCTAGACAAACGGGGGTCTACCCTGAACTTAACCTCGTAGGTGTTGGAGCAATCCAATGCCTACGATCATAACATTATTTTTTACTCTTTATTATGGCTATCTCACGATCAAAAAAGGAAGACCAAGTAGTAGAGCTTACTAGTAAGCTTAGCGACAGTGCGTCTATTGTGTTTACCAACTACATTGGCTTAACCGTTGGTGAAGCTGGAGACTTACGTAGTAAACTTAAGGAAGCTGGTAGCGAAATGAAAGTTGCTAAAAAAACTCTTATTAAACTTGCTGCTAACAATGCTGGTCTACCAGAATTAACAGACGATTTATTAGAAGGTCCAATTGCTTGTGTGTTTAACTACACCGACCCAATTGCAGGAGCACAAGTATTACGTAGTTTTGGTAAAGACCATGAACAGGTAAGTATTGTTGGTGCAATTTTTGATGGCACTATCTTAGGTAAAGACCAAGCGGTTGAATTAAGTAAACTACCAAGCCGCGAAGTGCTTACAGCAACCTTTATGGGTATGTTGCAGTCTCCAATGCGTAGCTTTATGAGTGCTTGTAACAGTCCTCTTTCTGGAATTGCACGTGGCCTTAGCCAACTTGCAGAGAAAGGAGGCCTTAGTGGTGCTACACCTGAGCCAAAAGTAGAAGAAGCAGAGGTTTCAACCCCTGACACATCTGAAACTCCTGCAACTGATAATGCTCCTGAAGAAACTCCAACCAAAGAGAACGATACCGGTGAAGACGCCCCAACTACTGATTCAGAACCTCCAGCAGAAACTGCAGAGGCTGATACCCCTTCCCCTGAAGCAACCGAAGGTGACGCCTAGCGTGTCATCCTGAGCTTGCCGAAGGATTATTATTTATTTCTATTATTCCCCTTTTATCTCATGTCAGACGAAGCTACAACCATCGAGCTTACTAAAGAAGAACAAGCAGTTATCTCTGCTGTCGAAAAGCTTAACGTGGTTCAATTAAACAATGTTGTTAAATTTATGGAGCAAGAATACGGTATTTCTGCTGCTGCTCCAGCTGCTGTTGCTGTTGCCGCCGGTGGTGGTGATGCAGACGGTGGTGCAGAAGAAAAAAGTAACTACGATGTCGAACTAACCGACGTTGGAGGACAAAAAATCCAAGTTATTAAGGCTGTTAAAGGTATTACAGGTCTTGGTCTTGGTGAAGCTAAAGCAATGGTAGACGGCGCTCCCGCTACTATTAAAGACGGTGTACCAAAAGAAGAAGCAGAAGAAATGAAGAAAACACTAGAAGAAGCTGGTGCAACTGTTACTCTTAAGTAATAACTTAACTTATTAAAATACTCGACGTTCATTATCTTTATAGATGATGGATTGTTGAGTATTTTTTTGTTATGCTTTTATATATGAAACTAGATGATCATAATTATGAAAGTGGAATCCGTAGAGGTTCACCAGGTAGTACCATTGCTTCTCGTTCTAACCCTGTCGTAACTTCAGATGTTGCTGAAATTCCAAGTGATGTTTTAGATAGCTTAGATTTTATTAAGGACCATGGTTTTACCCAAGGCGGTCGGAAATCTGTTCAGCACCTTTTAAATGATGAGCGTTAATAAACAAATTTCAAATTCTTTTCGGTTTTGTATTAATAGTGAAACCGAAGAAATTGGCCATGCTTATTTATTTTTAATTACCAATGATTTACACGAACAGCCTTATGGCTTGTTAGAAGACCTTTATGTTAACCCCGACCATAGGAGTGAAGGGGTGGGCAGGAAGCTTGTAGAAGAAGTGATTTCTAAAGCCAAAGAGGTTGGATGCTATAAATTAATTGGAACCTCTCGTGATGAACGAGAAAAAATCCATACTTGGTACGAGCGGATTGGGTTTAAAAATTATGGTCGTGCGTTTAGAATGGATTTTGACTAAATATCTAAATTATCAAATCCTTCCTCTAGTTTTACAGCTGGCTCTTCTGGCTCTAGTTCTACTTTTAGTTCTCCGTCACCATCTGGGGCAATAACAAGGTGGCGATTTCGGCCTTCGCCTTCGCTATAAGTTGTTAAATCATCAAAATCTCCGCTATTAGCAATGTGTAAGTGTGCAACACGGCGGGCATAAGGGTTCATTGGTGGCATTGCTACTGCATGTCCCCATTTTCGTACTTTTAAAGCGCGGCTTTCTGCCATGTGTTTAATTTTTTCGTCTTGGTCTTTACGGTAGCCATCAACATCAATCACAATAAAAGGTGATTTTTCGAGTCCTTCCTTACTACGTACCATCGATTTAATAATTTCTTGTAATGCATTTAAGGTCTCACCATGACGACCAATAATATAACTTGGTTTTTCGCTGGTAATATCTGCAATAATCATGTCATCAGCTTCGCGAATGGTAATTTCGGTAAATGGTAAATTGCTCAAGGTTAGCAGTTGGCCGAGTATGTCTTTAATAGTATCTTGCATGGGGCTGTAGTATAGCAGAGTTTTAAGTCAAAGGAAGCTTCAAGGTTGCAGATGTTGCAGGTGTGTCAGAGGTTAAAAAAGGACGCTTTTTAAACATTTGCCACCTTTTAGACTTCTGCAACACTTGCTTCCTCTATAAACCCTTCGTATTAAACGGTATAATCACTGCACTTTGAAAACCGTTGCTACCAATCGTAAGGCCCGCCATGACTATGAAGTTTTAGATACTTTTATGGCTGGTGTTATCCTTACAGGTGCCGAGGTTAAAAGTTGTCGATCGGGCCATGTTCACCTTAAAGGTGCCTATGTTACTGTTAATAATACTGGGCTCTATTTACGCAATATGACGATTGCTGCTTACCAACCAGCAGGTTTAAACCAAGTAGTGCGTGATGAATATCAGCTGTTACTTACTAAAAAAGAAATTAGCCAGTTGCAAAAAAAATTACAAGAGACAGGTTTAACGGTGGTACCCCTTAGTGTAAAAGCAGGTAATTTTATTAAAGTAGAAATTGCGCTTGTTCGTGGACAAAAAAAATACGATAAACGTCAAAAGAAGAAAAGTATGGACATTGATAGACGGTTAAGGCGGGGCGATAGGGAGGTTTAACTACAAGGATTTAGGAGTTAGGATTCAGCATATTAAATACTGTATCCTTATTCCTAAATCCTCTATCCTATCCGCATGCAACTCCCCCAGTCTATTCAGGCCGTTATTAACGAATTTAGCAAACTACCCGGTATTGGTCATAAGTCTGCAGAACGCATAGCTTTTTACTTACTTCGGGCTTCTAAGGCTTCTCCAGAACGTTTAGGTCAAGCCTTAAGCACTCTTAAGCAATCGCTTTATTATTGCCGTACATGCCAAATGATAGCCGAACATGAGCAGTGTAGTGTGTGTACTGACCTTACACGTAATGCTACTGAAATTATGGTGACAGAAAGCCCGCTCGATGTTTTAGCGTTTGAGAAAACTGACTACAAAGGCCGTTACCATGTATTGCATGGTGTGCTTAGCCCTATTGATGGCTTTGGACCAGAACAACTTAAAATGAAAGAACTTATTGATAGGTGTAATGCTGGTGGTATTACCGAGGTTATTATTGCTACGAATCCAGATGTAGAAGGGGAAGCAACTGCTGCTTATATTAAAAATCAGCTAGCTAACGTGGTACCAAGTATTACTCGCTTGGCTCATGGTTTACCAATGGGTGCAGATATTGAATTTGCAGACCAGGTTACGCTAAAGGAGGCGTTGGTAGGGCGAAGAGCCTTGTAATGTTTTTCTGTAAAGCGTAGTATAATCTCCTTTTTTGTAACTCGTTGTTGCAATGAAGAGTTCTTTACAACACTTCGTAACCCCCCCTGGAGATTTACTTATGGCTTGGAAAATACCTTTTGTAGGTAAAAAGAAAAAACCTGATAAAAAAGGAGGCACAAAAGATCAAACAACGCCTGATTTTCAGCCGGTTGATTCAGCTGAACTGAAATTGGCAACCGTCCCTAACCCACTCAATTATGACTCGCTTTGTAGGGCGGTCGTACAATGCTGCGGTTTTCAGAATCTTAACGATGGTCAACCACAAAAGAAAATGTGTGGCCATGCTGTCGTTGTTTATGTCTATGGAAAACAAGGTAACAGCATCGCCATCTTTAACAGAGCGGCCAAACAGCGCGTTCTCGATGGTGGCGATAATGGTACGACAGAATGGTCACCACTTAAAGATCATTCAAAAAAACATTCGCTGGGTACTGTCGTTAAACTTCTCCGAGGAGTTAATTAACGGAAAATGCAAAATATGAGTGTTGCAGAGAAGAAACCAGAGCCTTTACCGGTTCTGGTTTTTTTATATAAAAGTCTGTACAATGTAATCTTATGTCTTTAGAAGAGCTACAGCATAGGCAGCCAAAAAATGCATTCGAAAAAAGAATTGAGACCATTGAAAGCGATATCGATAATTTAACTATCGGTTATGCTTTACGTTTTGTGACTTTAATTAGCGGAACGATAAGTGCATACTTTGCACCAAATATCATAAAATTTATTTCAAGTTTTGATGGTGATGTTAGCGCGGCTGATGAAGTTATTGCCCAAGGAGGCCAATATATAATTATAGGAATATTAATTTTATTTTATATTGGTATTACAAAAGGCCTTGATGCTTGCAGAGATTCACTTAAACAGGCATTTAAAAATCATCCTCATTATTTTAGACAGGCATTTAATAATATTAAAGATTCTCTTCCAGATAAAGTAAGCGATGAAGTGCAGGAAATAATGTCAAATTAACTAACGTATCACACTTTTCATCCATCCCCTCATGTCTGCTTCGTATGGTAGGCCGGTTTGTTTTTCGCCGTCTAGTATAAGGGTTGGTACTACCGTCACTTCGTTTTGGGTTATTATTGTATCCTGGCTTACTATTAAATTATCAGTATCTGCGCTATTAATACATAAGCTAAAGGTATCAATATCTAAACCAATCACTTCATTATTACCAAGCAGGCTGGCTTTATTTGGCTCCTGCACATTAGTTAAAAAGTGATGTACAGCACCACCTTTATTTTGTCTGGCTGCACAAAGTAGTAAGCGCTGATTTTCAAAACTTTTTTCATATTTTTCAAACGCTAGCAGTGTTAAATGGATTTGTAATTTTCCGGTTTTTACGTAGTCGTTTTTAAGCCATCCTAAATAATCATTATGGAAATCGTCACAATATTCACAATGGTATTCTGTAAAAATTTGTAATGTATGGGGTGCCTCTAGGCTTCCAAAAACTAACGTACCATCTGGTAGTAATGTTTCGTTTTCTGTGCCGGTTGGTTTTATTTCTGCCGCCATTCCAGTGGCAGATTTTTGAACTGGCTGGAATGAATCACCAATTAAAACAGGGTCACTGTTTGTCATAACCGTGTTGTTTTTTTGTGTACCATTTTGGGCAGCACAACTACTTAATAGCACGATGATAAAAGAGAGATAAAATGACTTCATAGATTCGTGATTCATTCTAGTACGTCTTCGCAATTAAAGTAAGCTGAATTGTTAAAATGGTACAATTATTCTTGCTATCACAAATGCTACGCCGGCATTGTTTCGGATCATAATAGTAGGATATTAATTTGCTACTTTGAGATAATTTTTTTATAACGTAGTATAGAGCTAGTGACTAATAGAGTTTACATTTTAGGCGTTCCATTTGACCCACTAACTCCTAAGGAAGCGCAGGCTAAATTACTTGGTTTTTTAAATGATGATTCCGGCAAGCAATATCATTGCATGACTCCTAATAATGAGATGGTAGTGACGGCAAAACGTGACCAAAATTTCATGGACATTGTCCAGAACAGTCATTTAAATTTGGCTGATAGTACAGGA
>CAYSVN010000015.1:0-23132 GCA_964434585.1 uncultured Candidatus Peribacteria bacterium
TTTACGCCACCAAACACTACAAACTATCTTGATTTTCAGATTCAATTTACTAGCGACTACACTGCGTTTGATTATATTTCTACGACGGGGGCTGTGGTTACTGGAGATTATTTCCCCCGCAACGAGTCCAATACATCCCAAGATGTCCTTGGTAATCCTCTGCAGTATTCTGGACCCTCTTCTTAAGTCTGGTTATTATTAGTGGTGAGCAAAGTCGAACTATGCTATAATAATATGATATATCTGCGCAATTCATGTCTATTATTAAACAGCATAGGCCTGCCTGCCTGTCGGACAGACAGGCATTTACATTAGTGGAATTACTAATGGCTGTTGCTATTATTGCCGTGCTATCTGCAGGTGTTATTGCAACGGTTAAACCTGGCCAATTACTTAATAAGGCTGATGATGTTGCAGATGAACATAACATTGAACAATTAGAACAAGCATTACAGCAATATGTAATTAAGAATTTTACCTTCCCAGCTGGTATTTCTAATACTCCGGCTACTATTTGCAGTCATGGATTTAATGGAAATTGCGTATCTTTACACCAAGAAATCGCTCATGGAAATGATAGTAAGAAATCATTTATTAGTGAAATTCCACAGTCAAAGAATGCTACGGTCCCTAGTAGTGGATACGAAGTTTCTGTTGTTAATGGCTTTATTAACGTTGGCTTAGTGGGCAGCACTGCTATTGCACGTGGAACAGAACCTTATAGAGCCTACCAGTTTGATGGCAATAATGACAAAGTAACCACACCAGTAACGATACCGACAGGGCAAGCCTTTACTTGGTCTACCTGGGTGCGCCCAAGTGTTATTAAAACAAGCCGATTAATTGGGCAATACACTGCTGGTGCTGCTGGCCGCAGCATACTTTCGCAAATTAATGATGCAGAGTACCGATGGTATATGAATGGCGTTGGTACTATTAACAGTACGCTAGAAACACCAAATGATGGCGTGTTCGTACACTTAGCGGCAATGTATGAGCCGGGTAATGGTATGTCTCTTTACGTTAATGGTAGCCTAGATACTAATGTTCCTGGAACAACATCTATTCAACAAACCCCTATTGTATTTGGTGCAGAAGGATCTGGAACCTCTTACCAATATAATGGCCTAATGTTTGATACCCGTATTTATAATGAGGCACTAACAAGTGATGAAGTTCAATACTTAGCATCTTACGGTGAAGATGGCACCAACCCTGGCATCAGTAACCTACTTGCACATTATAAAACAGATGACACACACCCAACTATAGCGTACGACAGCTCTGGTAATGCAAACCACGGTGCTAAATCATTTATTACCGCAGCGACGTTCCACGCAGAAGATGATGACATTCCCTACAGTTTCCAAAATGAAGCAGGGTTTAGTAAAAATATTGTAAAGACAAGTTCTTCCATAAATTGGGATGCTGGCTTTACTGCTAGTAACACTATTGCTTTATCGGACGATGCAGAAATTAGGTTAGGCGTTTATGACATTGGTGACAGTACAGAGGTACAGATGATTGGCTTTGATAACAGTAACCCCAATGCAAACTTTAATACTATGGATTATGCCATTTACCACACCACTAATTCCGGAAATAATGACTATCGAGTATATGAAAATGGATCGAGTAGAATTATACTTCCTGTTACACCAGAGGTGGGTGATGTTATGGCCGTACGTAAAGAGGGTTCTATTATTAATTACTTAATTAATGGAACGGTTTATTACACGTCTACTGTAGATGTGCCTGGTGATTTAGTAATTGATAATAGTATTTACAGACCACAGAGTACTATGCGAGACTTAACATTTTATAAAAATGGAGAGATAGAAACGATTGATATTACGTCGACCACTAGCGTTGTTGAATCTTATATTCCGCGTGATGAAAGCGATACCACTAAAGACGTAACTGGTAACAATTTACAATTTTCTGGCTCTGCCTTATAATGTTTAACACTTCTAACAAACAAAAACCGGGTTTTACCCTTATAGAATTACTACTTGCTGTTGCAATTATTGCTGTTTTATCGGTTTTGGTTTTTGTTGCATTAAAGCCAGCGCAAATTCTTGAAGACGCAAAAAATACTGGTGATGATTTAAAAATGCAAATGCTACAAGGTGCCTTGCGCCAGTACTATTTTAAATATGACCAGTACCCGCCAGGTCTTTCGGAGACACCAGTAACTATTTGTAGTCCTGGTACGGTAGGGCTTTGTTTGCCATTAGATGATGAGCTTGCCAACGTTATAGATGACAGCAAATATTTTTTACCTCAAATTCCACAGTCTCCACTGTTTCAATCCCCTGATAGTGGGTTTGAAGTTTCGCTTGATGGAAACCTGGTAAAAGTAGCCTACAAAGGAGCTACTGTTGCGAACCAATGTACTGTTAATGTTTCTAGGGCTTACAATTTTGATGGAAGTAATGATTATATTGCAGTACCTAATATAACAACGGCAAATTTAGAAAACTTTACAATTACCACCTGGATGAAAAGTGATGATAATAATAGAGGTGTCCTTTTTGGTAACTATAGTTCTAGTCCTAACTTTAACTTTGAATTACACACTAGTGGTCGCATTCGTGCCTACTGGAGAAGTGGCCAGGTTGATTTTTTCTCTCCAAATAATATGTGGACAGCAGGTGCCTGGCATCATGTTACGTTAGTAAGAGATAAAAATTTAGATGAATTTAGAATCTACGTCGATGGTAATCTTGAGGCAACATCAAGTAGTGCAGGTAGCGATATTTCTGGTGTTAATGCTGCTAGCTTTAAAATTGGTAAAGACTCAAGAGATGGTTTAACCGCATTCGATGGTAAAATGTTTGATACCAGATTTTATAATAAGGTATTAAGTGCAAGTGAAGTTTCCAATGTTTACACGTTTGGAGCCACTGGCAATTACCCTGGTGTTGGTAATTTGGTTGCTCAATATAAAATGAATGATGTTGATAACGCTGTAGCTTACGATAGCTCTGGAAATGGCAACCATGGTACTAAAGCAGGTATTACTCCTAACACATTTCATTACGCTGGTAACGATGTTCCATTTAATACACTAAGGGCAAATGGATTTAGCGATTATTCGATAGTTAGTAATGATTCGCAACAACTTATTCCAGCCTCAGCATTTGCCGGTAAAGACAGTAGTACACTTTCTTTTGATATTACAACAACTGATCGCCAGTTTGTATTATTTACTAGCAATTCTAGCAGTCCCTACTTGCTTGTTTCTGACGATGGGGGCACAAGTACTGTTCATGATAACACAACCGACTTTGAAAAAATTACGATTGATGGCGTAGAATTTGCTGGTACGCGTGACGGCCTAGACGCCCGTTTAGCAGATGGTGAAACACATAGTGTTACCGTAGAAGGTATCGACTTTACCCAGCATAGCCGCTGGGCAACCCATGGCTTATATGCCGGTGGTTATGCAAGTTCGAGTTGGTACTTTACTGGGCGTATAGAAAATGTAGAACTTGATGGCGTAGCGTATGCTAATTACATTCCACGTGATGAGAGCGACATTGCAAAAGATGTTCTTGGAGCAGATCTTGAATGTGTTGGTACAGGCGAAGTGCAAGAAGAAACTTACATTGCAGAGGTTTCGCTTGTTGCAACAACCGCCAGCGCTGCCGAACCTTCTACCAATGGTCTGTTTACCGTTTCGCTTGATTCACCCAATACTTCTGGGGTGCCAATCGTTGTAAACTATACCATTGCTGGTAATGCTGGTAATGGAACAGACTATAACACTATTAATAGCTATGTTCTTATTCCAAACAATGTAGATAATGTTACAATACCTGTTAACGTTATTAATGACTCCGCTGTAGAAGGCGTCGAAACAGTAACGCTAACGTTAACTGATACTAGTAATTCAAATATTACTATTGATCCTATTATTAATACTGCCAGTGTCACCATTACCAGTGAGGACACCGTATTTGGTGCAATGGCTTCTGTTTCAGCAACGACAGCCACTGCTAGTGAGCCATCGACCAATGGCGTGTTTACTATTGCTTTAGATGGTATTAATACCAGTGGCTCCCCTATTACTGTTAACTATAATGTAACAGGGTCGGCTACAAGTGGTACGGACTACACCAGTATTGGAACCTCGGCCATTATTCCAACGGGCCAAAGTAGTGTTCCTGTTAATGTAGCAGTACTAGAAGACAACCTGTTAGAAGGCTCTGAAAATGTTACCATTACCATTACTGGGACAAGTAATCCATCTGTTACTATTGGTGGTGCTAATACCAGTACTGTTACTATAGAAGATGATGATGTTGCGTTGATTGCTATTGATACACCAGATCCTATGGCAGCAGAACCAGATGATAACGGTCAGTTTAGCTTTACGCTAAGCAAGGTTAATAATACCGGTGTACCAATTGTTGTTACCTACGCTATTTCTGGAAGTGCAAGTAATGGTTCAGACTTTGATGCCATTGGCACAACTATTAGCATCCTAGATGGAGAGAGCTCTAAAACCTTAGATATTGATGTCATGGATGACTCTGATGATGAAGAAGGGCCTGAAGAAGTTACCCTAACATTAAATGGTACGAATAATAGCTCGGTTACCGTAGACACCAATAGCGCTAACGATACTGTTAACCTTATGGATAACGATGCAAATGCATCAACCTATGTAGCGAATATGGATGGTGATGATGACTTTATTGATGCCAATGCTATTGTTGCGGACTTAGTAGGCAAGAGTGGCTACACGGTTTCTGGAAGATTTAAAACTAATACAACCAGCTTAAGTGCTTTATGGGGGCATAACACAAGTGGAGGTAGTAACCAGGCTGTTTTAATGCTTAATGGTAATAGTAATGTTGGCGACTTACGTCTTTATGTTGTTAATGGTTATTATCTAACTATTAATGGTAGCTATAACAATAATGAGTGGCATGACTTTAGCTTTACCGTTAACAGTGGTGGCAATAGTTCTTTAACAGTTAATGGCTCAACAGTTACTGGTAATATTCCTAACTTTACTATTAATTCTACAGACCAAATTAATATTGGTATGGAGCTAGATGGTGGCCCTAGCCAAAGCGATTTCTATAAAGGTCTCCTTGGTAGGTACACTGTTATTGATAACAGCTCTACCATTGCCAATTTGCTTATTGATGAAGGCACGGGAACTGCAATTGCTGACTCTTCTGGCAATAGCAATAACGCAACTGCAAATAATATTACAGAATCAACATTCTGGGTAGACGAAGATTATGAGCCATCTTACCTTGCTAACTTTGCTGGTGATAATGACTACATTGATACCGGGGTTGATAGTAATATTTCTGCTCTTAGCGGTAACAGAACTTACTTTGCAAGTATTCAACCCGATGATGTTAGTGATGATAGCGCGGTAGCTTACCGCCTTATTACACAATCTAACAATAGTTCTACACGGCTTTCGCTTGGAATTAATGACTCTAAGCCAGCATTCTACTACCGTGATAACTCTGGAAACACTGTTGAAGGAAACACCACACTGGTTGCAGGGCAAGATTACACGTTGGCATTAGTGTACGACGACACTAATAACAATATTAAACTGTACGTTAATGGTGTGCTGGATACAACAGAAACAGGTGTTGGCACGCTTTCTTCAACAAATAGTGCACATATTCGCCTTGGTGTTCAAAATAATTCTACAAACCGTGCGTACGATGGTCTTATGTACAGTGCCCAAACATTCTCTAGCGCTCTTACTGCTGCCGAAGTACTCGAGGTGCATAACGGCACTTCTACTAAGCCACGTGTTTTCCATTATGAGCTGGACGAAGGGGCTGGTACTACCATTAATGATTCTTCTGGTAATAACAGGAATGGTACTGCGCAAAATATTGTAGAATCTAGCTTCTGGGAACTTGCGCCCGTGCCACCACCGGTTGTTTTACGTGATCCAGAGCCTAAGCGTGCCTATGCATTTGATAATTCAAATGATTATATAGATGTAGATCCAGGCATTATAAACTTAATAGAAAATAATACCGAAGGTACAATTTCTACCTGGGTTTACAATGCCGGCTCGGGGTGGGATGGTCTTATTACTGCTAGCTCTTTTACAGAATGGGATAGCCACCTAAGACTACAAAAAAATACAGATCATAGGCTGCGTTTTGCAGTCGAAGAAAATAATGTAATATTGCTAGGAGCAACTACTACAAATACACTTCCACTTAACACCTGGACTCATGTAGCTGTTACCATGGATGGCACCGGTACAAAAGTCTACCTTAATGGAGTTTTGGAAACCCTCACCTTTAGCCAGGGTAGTCAGTCATCTCAGGAATGGTTTAATGCAGTTGGAGGTTTAGACAAATTTGTAATAGGTGCACATGCTAAGAATAATACACATTCTTTACACTGGAATGGAAAAATATTTGATACACGAATTTATGATAAAGCTTTAACATCTAGTGAAGTTACCAATGTTTACACTTTTGGAACTTCTGGAACAAACCCAACTACCACTAATTTAGTAGCTCAATATAAAATGGATGATACTGGTACACTTGCTTACGATAGCTCTGGAAATGATAATCACGGTACAAAAGAAGGTATTAATGCTAGCGCGTTCCACTACGAAGGAAGTGATGTGCCGTACAGTTGGCAGAATGCAGTTGGGTTTAGTAACGATGGAGCCTGGGTATTTGGTAATGAGAATGGTGATGATAGCTGGTGGGGAGACTTTGGACCAGATTCAACTATTACCTTTGACCCGAGTAAACGTTACAGAATTATTTATGAAGATGTGCAAGCTTCTGGTGCTGGTGATTTAATTTATGGAGGATGGATGGGTTACGCTGCTAATGGAACTACAAGGGTTAACTATGCTGGAAGTAACTCATATAGTAGCCAACATTACCATGCAATACGTGGTAGTAACCCGCTTACAAAAACAACCTATACTGGTTACACACTGGGGCAAAGTACTCCAGGCAATAACAACCTGGGAACACTAGCCAATCCAAGGCCTATGCATAGTAATGTAGCATTTATTCGTCCATTCTTACTTGTTAATCATAACGATAGAGCTGGCCGAGCTACCATTGGTAAGGTAATAATTGATGTTGTTGATGCTAGTGATAATGTTCTTGAGAACATTGCTACTTATACCCCTGGAGTAGATACTATTACTTGGACTAAAGGAACTGGTGGACTAAGCACTGGTGATATTGAAACAATGGTAGACTATATTCCACGTGATGAAAGCAATACCACTAAAGATGTTCTAGGGGACGACTTAGAATTCTCTGGTCCTTCATCATAAAAAAGCAATAAAAAAACCGAGCTTTTATATAAGTAGCTCGGTTTTTTATAATATTTTTTGCTGCTTAAAACATGTTTTTAAATTTATTAAATGCCATACCTGCTAGGTCATCCATGTAAGAACCATCATTATCGCGGTCTAACATTTTTTCGATGAATGACATTTCTTCGCCACCATTAGCTTTCATAGTTTCTGTTTGGCCAGTTAACATTGCTGTTAAACCACTTACGTCTAGACCTTCTTCTTTTTTTGCTTTACCCATAGCGCCCATTACAACAGGGGCAAGCATAGAAAGTAGCGAACTAGACTGGCTAGCTTCTGTACCAGTTAATTTTGCAAGACTGTCTTGCATGACATTTGTACGGTCACCAAAAATGTGGTCTACAATTTTAGAACCTTCTTCTTGTTTACTTGGTGCAAACATATCCGAAATATTATCGAAGATAGAGCCATCATGTTTATCAAGAGCTGTATTTAAAGATGCAGCACCTTCTGCAGTTGCAGTATTTTTTTGGAGCGCTCCAATTAGAGTAGGCAGCATTGCAGAAACAGCGCCAGATGTTTGGTCTTCTGAAAGACCAACTTTACTAGCAAGGTCAGACATTCCGCCTCCGGCTAGATTTTTTGTTACGAGTGATAAAATATCCATAATTTTTTGTGGGGAAATAACGGATTTAGTATAGCATAGAAACGTTGCATATGCCGAAAGGATTATAGAAATGATAAAAGTTTAGAAGTTTGGAGGTAGAAAATAGTGTCATCCTGAGTGAAAATTTGTCGCCCTTCGGTACATTTTTATTTCTTTGCTACGCAAAGATCATAAAAACACTCAGGATGACAAATTTTTGTACCGAAGGACTATTTTCTATCATCTATTTTCTAAGTAGTACATACACTCTATACTAACTCCATGTCTCAACCTTCACTCGAAACCATTGTTTCCCTTTGTAAACGCCGCGGATTTGTCTTTCCCAGTAGTGATATCTACGGTGGATTTGCTGCCGTGTACGATTATGGCCCTTATGGAACCGAGCTGGCTAAAAATATTCGTGCTGCCTGGTGGCAAGCGATGGTTTACGACCATCCAAATATTGTAGGGCTTGATAGTAGTATTTTTATGAGCAGTAAAGTTTGGGAAGCCAGTGGACACGTTAGTGGTTTTAGTGACCCGCTTGCCGAATGCAAAGAGTGCCACACGCGAGCAAGGGTTGACCATTTACTAGAAGATATTGATGTGTTTGCAGATGAAAAAATGAGCGATGATGAAATTAACGCGCTACTAACAGAGCATGAAGATAAAGTAAAATGCCCCAAATGTGGCAATAGTAATTTTGGTGAAGCAAAAGGTTTTAACTTACTGGTTCAAAGTAACCTTGGTAATTTTACAGGTGACTGGAGTAAAGAACCTACGTATTTACGTGGAGAAACTGCTCAAGGTATTTTTATTAACTTTAAAAATATTATGACCAGTAGTCGAGTTAAAATACCCTTTGGTGTTGCACAAGTTGGTAAAGCTTTCCGTAACGAAATTACTGCTCGTCAGTTTATTTTCCGTAAACGTGAGTTTGAACAAATGGAAATGCAATACTTTGTGCACCCAGACGATATGATGACCGAGTATGAAGCCTGGAAACAAAAACGTTGGGATTATTATACAAAGACTCTAGGTATTAAAGAGGAAAACCTTCAGTGGCATCAGCACGAAAATTTAGTATTTTATGCTAAGGCAGCCTGGGATATTGAATATAACTTTCCATTTGGGTTTAAGGAATTAGAAGGAGTCCATGCTAGAGGTGACTACGACCTTGGTGTGCATATGAAGGCCAGTGGTAAAGATCTACAATACCTAGACCCTAAAACTAATGAAAAATATTTACCCAACGTAGTAGAAACTGCCGTAGGTGTGGACCGTACATTCTTAGCAGTGTTAACTGAAGCTTATAACGAGGAAGAAGTTGAAGGTGGTGGTACCCGCGTTGTTCTTAAACTTCCCCGTGTATTAGCACCGGTAAAATGTGCAGTTATGCCGCTCCTTAAGAACAAACCTGCACTTGTAGCCAAGGCCGAAGAGGTGTTTAACATGCTAAACCAGCATATGGTTTGTGAATTTGATGCTAGCGGTAATATTGGTAAAAGCTACAGAAGACAGGATGAAATTGGTACACCAAAATGTGTTACTATTGATTTTGGAACTATTGGCGAAGAAGATGGTATTGAACAAGATACCGTTACCATTCGTGATAGAGATACTCTAGAACAAAAACGCATTAAGATTGAAGACCTACTTACAGAATTAGCGTAGTTTATACCATCACTTTAATAACACCGTAGCAGACAAGTAGCGCCCATAACGATGTAACAATAATCCAAATAATAATATTTTTACGTGTGCTAACATTTGTAAGATAGGTTGCTCCATAACCAAGAATAATACCAATAGGCCATAGCCATGTTACCCAAATAGCTAGTACCCATGCACCAGGGCCAATTTTTAATAAATCTAACGAGTAACCAAATATACCTGCAATTTTTAAATAGATTTCTATCCAAATAGCACCTGGGATCCCTAGTAGAGGTATAAATCCAAATACAGCAGTTAGTATACTAATGCTAAGAACCCAAAATAATGGTGAAAAATAAGACATCTATTAATTATACCATAACACACGCTAGAGGCTTATTGCACCACTAACAATATTCAGGCAATGCTAATAATTCTTCAATAGAATGAACATCATCTGGTAAACTCATTTTTATACTACGACTACTTGGATCTTGTAATATTTTTTTAGCATCTGCTAACTTGTATAGTTCTACTTCAATCTTTTCCCCTGCATCTAGCTCTGGCTCCACTTGTTCTATAACGTCCCAGGCAAGAAAAATATAAATAAACTGTTCTATTTTACCGTGTGGTTGCCTGGCGTGTAGTAGTTTCCAATTTTTACAGACAAGGCCTGTCTCTTCGCGCACTTCGCGCTTGGCTGCGGCTAGTTCATCTTCCTCTGGGTGGTCATGCCTACCGCCTGGAATATCGTGGAATTCCCCAGCATGTGGTTGGTGTTCATGGCAAATAACGATTTTATTGTCTTTAATAATAATGACTTTTACGGTATCTGGCCGTTTAAGCATTTCGAAGGTTTCAAACGTGCCGTCGTACATTTTTTGTTGCCACTGATACACGCTGTAAATTTTACCTTTAAACATACACTCAGCTTGGGCTGGTACTAATTTAGCATTATGGGGAGTAATATTACGCATTGATAGCAGTGTAGCACAATGGCCTTGGTTTCCTTCTGCAAAAATGATAATATTTTTTCTTAAAAATACCTTTAGTTTATGTCTATAAACAATATCGAGCATATAGAAATTGGCCATCCCTGGCTTACCGATGAGCGCTATAAAACTCTGTTAAAACGAGGTTTATACCTTTTACGTAGACAAAAAGACAATAAAGAAACTGAAGATTTTATCCAAGAAGCTATATTAAGCTTAATTGAATCTGGTTTTGAGTTCTCAGATGATGAATCAATGATCAAAGCATTCTCTAGAAGACTCCGTCATATAAGAATTGATCAGTTCCGAAAATTTAATAGTCCGAAGCGTGATAAGAGCAGGCTTAAACCTATTTCCCCAGCACATCTTAATTGCATTGAAGGTAACACAAGTAGCCCTGAGCATGTTGCAACTCTTAAGGAAGAATTTGGAAATATGATGAAAGTTTTATCAACTTTGAGTGATCAAACTCAAAAGATAATCCACCTTCGTTTTATAGAAAACAAAAAGGTTGTAGAAATTGCAGAACAATTGTCTCTTACTGTTAATATGGTTAGCAGAACAATTCATAGGACTCTAAAAATACTCAAGGATTCCCAGTAAACCTACTAGCCTAGCCCATCTTGTTCTAGTAGTGCATCAATACTCGGTTCACGACCCATGAGGTTTTTAAACAATTCCATAGGGTCTTTGGTATTACCTTTGCTGACAATTTCTTGGCGGTATTTTGTACCAGCTTCACGGCTTAATACTCCAGCATCACGCAAGTATGCAAATACATCTGCACTAAGAACTTCCGCCCATTTATAGCTATAGTAGCCAGCACTATACCCAACCGAGTCAGAAAAAATATGGTTAAAGCTACGCAGTACTGTATTTGGCTTGGTAGCATATTCTGGGTGGTAGTCCTCTAGTATCTCTGTATCAAGCTCATCAAGATCCTGATTAAGATCCTCAACGCTACTCATGTGTAAATGTAGGTCGATTTTTCCTAAACTCATTTGACGCATGCATTGCAGCGAGCTCCGGTATTTACGGGCTGCATTCATTTGTTCTAATAACTCATCCGGTACTGGCTCACCGGTTTTATTGTGTTTTGCAAGCATATCTAAACTTATGCGTTCGTAAATAAAGTTTTCCATAAGTTGCGATGGCAGTTCTACAAAGTCCCACTTAACATTGGTTCCTGTAATACTGGCTACTTCTGCCTCACCAAGAATTAAATGTAGCAAGTGGCCAAACTCGTGAAAAATTGTTTCTACTTCTCGCAGGCTAAGTAGTGCTTCTTGACCATTTACGGGAGCGGTTAAGTTCCCCATAATAATTCCTAAGTGTGGTGTACGTACGCCGTCAACAAGTGTGCCAGAAATAAATTCGTTCATCCAAGCACCACCACGTTTACTTTCGCGTGGGTGCCAATCGGTGTAAAACGCACCAAGCAACTCGTTGCTATCGTGTACTTCAAAATATTGTACTTCTTCGTGCCAGCCTTCTGCTTCAGCTTCTGTTACTTTAATACCGTACAGTTTTTCTACAATATTAAACATCCCTTGCATAACGGTGTTAATGCCAAAATAAGGTCGTAATTCTTCTTCGTTAAATCCTAACTCTTCTTCGCGCATTTTTTGTAGGTAGTAGCTTCTGTCCCAAGGCTGCAATGGTGCTATTTTATCACCGGTTTGTTTGGCTTTAAATTCTTCTAGTGCTTTATTATCTTCGTCGAACTTTGGTTTAATACGTTTATAAAATTCATCAGTAAATTCCATCGCCTTTTGGCCACTGCCTACCATACGGCGCTCTAGTACTTTATCTGCCCAGTTTTGTTTACCAAGAATATCTGCTTTTTGCTGACGCAATGTTAAAATTTCTAAAACTAATTTGTCGTTATTATGCTTGTTGCTTTGGCCAATGGTTTGGCCACCTTCCCAAACTTTTTTACGTAATGATGCATCATCAGCGTACTTAAGCACTGGCACCCAACTAGGAGCATGTAAGGTAAATAGCCAACCAGATTGCTGGTTTGCAACTGCAGCTGTCTTTGCTGCTGCAATTGCACCATGTGGTAAGCCTGCTAATTTTTCTTGATCTGTAACGGTGTACTTCCAAGCATTTGTGCTATCTAACACATTTTCTCCAAAGTTTTGGCACGCCTGTGCTAACTGTTTTTGAATGTTTTTTAATTCTTGTTTTTTAGCTTCTGGTAAATCGACACCGGATTCTTTAAAGTCTAGCATAACCTCTTCTACGTAACGCTGCTTATGTGCCGAGAGTTCTACATTTAAATCTGTAAATGTTTTTAACGTGTTAAAAATATCTTCGCGTAAAAACGTTTCGGTTCCAAAAGCAGATACTAACGGTAATGCTTTGCTGTAAGCTTCGCGTAATTCTGGGCTATTACAAGTGGCATCTAAGTGGCCAACAAGTACCCATGGGCGATATACTGTTTGCAGTGCAGCTTCGAATGCTGCGAACGTATTATTGTAGCTTAATTCGCCTACTTGGTTAGCAATGGCATCTAACTGGCTTGTGGCCTGCGCAATTGCCTCGGTAATATCTGGCACAATATTTTCTGTTGTTAACTGTGACCATTTAATAGGAAAGTTTTTTTGGAGGAAAGGATTTGTCAAAGGTTTAAAAGGTAGAAGATGAAGAAAAGGTTTTGAAACATATAATACCATAAAACCCTTTTAACATCTTACACTTCTGTAACCTGTGCCACCTTTATTTACATTCCATATGCATACTTTTCGTTATTGCGAAGATTGCTTTCGCGCACTGGGTTCGAGCTAGCGTGCAACAATAGCATATCAAGTGTCCAATCAATGCGATCACGAATGTATTTATCGCTACGTTCATCTAGTGTAGCTGGATCATCGTGTAATACTTTACTAACATCGCGAATAATTAAATGATCTGGAATATAATGAATTTTGGTATTTTTATAGCTAGACACTCGTAATTCTGCCACGGGGTAAGCACCACCACGGCCTGAAGACACACCTACAATTAAAGCAGGTTTATACGCTAGACGATTGCTATCTACTACTAAAAAGAAATTTTTAAGATGAGCTGGTGTCATGCCAGCATATTCTGGTGCAATAACAATAATACTATCTGCCTTAGCTAATTCTTCATCAACTGGCTTTAGTGCCTCTACCCACTCTGCTGGACGCTCTGCTGCCCATAGACCTTCATCCCAAAATGGTAAGTCGGTATGTGCTAAATCTATAAGTGAGGTAGTAGAACTTTTAGCTTTAAGTTGTGTTGCTAAAAATTTACCCACACGGGTGGACTCAGAATTTTTACGGTGTGAACCAGAAATGATTGTAGTGTGCATGCTGTGAGCATAGCTTATCACGATAATTTTTTCTATTTTAGCTTTTTAATCTAAAGTTGCAGAGGTTACAAAGGTTGCAGAGGTGTTAGAGGTTTTTTATGGTATTGTATGTTCCAAAATCTCTTCTACGTTTTCTACCTCTATAATGAATTACCTTAAAAAACACGGCGCTTACTTTGTATTTTTAGCAGCTTTGCTTTGGGCGTGCGATGCACCATTTAGAGTATACTTAAGTGAAAATTTACCAACCAGTATTATTGTACTTGTAGAACATTTTATTGGACTGCTAATTGTTGCACCATTTTTATGGAGGTACAGAGCTACATTTAAAAAAATGAGTGCCTACCAGTGGTTAGCGGCGCTACTCATTGGTATTGGTGGCAGCGCAGTGGCACTTATGCTGTTTACACAAGCGTTTACGTATATGAATCCGTCGGTTGTTATTGTGCTACAAAAACTACAACCACTTATTGCCATTACGCTAGCGGTAACATTACTTGGTGAACGCACTACTAAACAGTTTTGGTTATGGGGACTACTAATGGTGGTGGGTGCGTACCTTATTTCGTTCCCTGGACTTAAGCCCGAACTATACCAAGGTGAAGTCTTTAACCCTCACATTATTGGTATGGGGCTAGCATTAGGTGCAGCAATACTGTGGGGTCTGGCAACTGTACTTGGGCGATACATGCTTAGTGAAATTGACTTTAAAGCTTTAACAGGCCTACGTTTTGCTATTGGATTCCTGTTTTTATTAGTTTGGAATATTGGCCGCGGCTCAATAAATTCTTTAAATCTTGTTACCGGTACCGATGTTTTATTCTTAATTATTATCTCACTGATTTCTGGTGTTGGAGCTCTCTTTATTTACTACTATGGATTACAACGTACAAAAGCATCTGTCGCCACGTTGGCAGAACTTGGCTTCCCAGTTGGTGCAGTAATTGTAAATTACCTATTTTTAGATGCCACACTTAATTTAATGCAGTTAGTTGGTATTGGGGTACTACTTTATGGTCTTAAAAAATTGGCTTAAATTGCTCTGTCATCTTGTACAATTTCTACTAAAATACCGTCTGGGTCTTGGAAAAAAAAGTATTGAATACCTGTTTTGCCTTGTTTTACGACAGTGTCTTTATGGGCGATAGTCATTTTTTTAAATGCCTGTAATGTTTTTTTAATATCGTCTGTTTTTAGTGCAAAGTGTTTGGTGCCTACAATGGGTAAGTCGGTGTCATTTTCTTGAGCGCTAGCTGCTAATGGTTGGTAGTCGGTATAGCTAAATAGTTCTAACATCATATCTTCTAGTTTTAAATGTACGACTTCGTACACACCTTCTAAATTGGTATAATGGTGTACCTTATAAAAACCAAGTTGCTCGTAAAACTCTGTAGATTTTTGTAAATCTACTACGCTAAGTGCCACATGATGAAAACTAAGTGAAAGCATTACGAAATTTCTTGTTTAAGCTCTTCAATTTTATTGGTTTTTTCCCAAGGAAATTCATTTCTACCAAAGTGGCCATAGGTAGCAGTGACTTGGTAAATTGGACGCTTAAGATCTAGCGTGTTAATAATGCCAGCTGGTGTCATATCAAATACTGCTCTTACTGCTTGTTCTATTGCTTTTTCACTAGTGCTACTTGTGCCAAAGGTATCAATATGTACAGAGACTGGCTCTGGATAACCAATAGCATACGCAAGTTGCACTTCGCACTTGGTAGCAATTTTGGCGGCAACAATATTTTTAGCAATGTAACGAGCCATGTAGGCTCCACTGCGGTCTTGTTTATTTGGTACCTTACCACTAAACGCACCACCACCATGTCGGCCATAACCACCGTAGGTATCAACGATAATTTTACGACCCGTAAGACCAGTGTCTCCGTGCGGACCGCCAATAACAAACTTACCAGTTTCATTAATTAAGTATCGAGTACTTTCATCTAATAAGTCCCCACAAATCGGCTCTATAACATGGCTTATAATATCTTGTTTAATTTGCTCGGCAGCAATGCCTTCATCATGTTGGGCAGCCACCACCACGGTATCCACTCTTATTGGATTATTATGCTCATCGTATTCTACTGTTACTTGTGTTTTGCCATCTGGGCGAAGGTAACTTACTGTACCGTCTTTACGTATGTCAGCTAATTTTTTAGCAAGCTTATGGGCCAACATAATAGGTAGCGGCATTAGTTCCTCTGTTTCTGTACAAGCAAACCCAAACATTAAACCTTGGTCGCCAGCACCTTGCTGTTGATGTTTACCTTCGTCTGTTTTTTCGCCCTGGGCGATTTCTGCACTTTGTTCATGAATGGCATTGAGCACGCTACAGCTATGGTAGTCGATACCATACTCAGCATTATTATAACCAATATTTTTTAAGACATTACGGGCAATTTGCTGCACATCTACATAGGTAGAAGTGGTAATTTCCCCACCGACAACAACCAGGCCGGTGGTGGTATAACACTCACAACAGCATGCTCCATTAGGATCTTTTGCCAGCACGGCGTCAAGCACAGCGTCACTTATTTGGTCGCAAATTTTATCGGGGTGACCTTCGGTAACAGATTCAGAAGTAAAAAAATAAGACATTATTATATATAAAATGTAAGCAGTATAGCAATGATTGCCGTGCTTAAGAATAGATGATATTAAAGCTCTACTTCAACTTCTGGGAAGTTTTTAAGCTGCTGCGCTAATACAGCTTTCATACTGTTAATATCTTCTACTGTTTTTGCTTCAAAAGAAATTGATAGTTTTGGTGAAGTATTACTTTGGCGAATACCTGTCCAGGCACCATTTCCAAATTCTACCCGCACACCATCCATCGTATTAATATCGTAATGCTCCTTGTAATAGTCTTCCATGGCTTTTACTACAATTCCCTTACGGTCATCTGGGCAATGTGGACGAATTTCTGGCTCACGAATAGTTGCCGGTAATGCACTACACATGCTCCCTAATGATGTTTGCTCTGTTGCCATAAGGTTTACTACTCTTAGTAAGGCTACTAGTGGATCATCGTAAACGTAATAGTCTTCTGCAACGAACATATGTCCACTAATTTCACCGCCAAGCAGTGCGTCGTTACTGCGCATGGCTGTCATAACATTGGCTGTACCAACGGCGGCCATCATAGCATTACCACCCCACTGTTCTATCATCATTGGTAAGCGTGATGAATTAGAAACCGTATATACAATATTTGCATTCGGGTGACGGCTCAGTAAGTCTTTTGCTAAGAATATAAGCGTTTCATCTGACGTGCAGATAGCACCGTGCTCATCTACTAAACCTAGGCGGTCAGCGTCGCCATCAAATGCGCAACCAATATCTGCCTGCTGCTCCACAACAAGTGCTTGTAGCTCTTTTAATGTTTCGTGTTTACTGGGATCCGCCTGGTGGTTTGGAAATGTGCCATCGGGCTGCGTATAAAGCTCTACTACTTCGAATCCTAATTTACGTAATACGCTAGGGTACACCGGTCCAGCTACACCATTACCACCATCAATCACTATTTTAAGATCTGATGGTATGTGTCCAAACATTTCAAGCATTCTGTTGGCATATGGTGTTGTTGCATCGACCGTTTTGATACTGCTAGAAGCCGGCATAGTTATTAGTGTTTCCCTATTTGGTAGTTCTACATCGCGCTTGGTAATCATTCCATATAACATTTGAATATTTTCACCATAAAAACGGTTCGCATTTTGTAGGTTTAACTTCAGTCCGTTATCTTCTTTAGGATTATGGCTCGCACTTACTTGGATACCAGCATCTGCCTGCGTAGAGCAGATCATAAAATAGTTGAGCGGACTTGGAGTCTCACCAATAATTTCTATATGGCAATCTGCTGCTAGAAGTCCATGGATAACTGCGTGCATTAAATCTGGACCATGCGTACGGCAATCTCGCCCAACTACAACCCGAGGGTTTGGTTTGTCGTATTTTTCTTTTACTAATTCTCCAAACTCAAACGCAATGGCGTACGCTGCCTCTGGATGAACTTGTTCATACGCTACACCACGGATATCGTAGGCGCGAAACATGTGCTTATCGAGAGACAAAGGCATAGAGAGTGTGGTATAATAATGATGATATATTACTCTAATTTGTAATGTTATAAAGAGGTTTTGCCTCTTGCCCTTCTATGATGTTTTCACTCTCATAACAACATTAACATTCGTTAAGTAATAATAACTCTAAACTATGCCTCTCCTTGTTATTCGCGGCGCTCAGGAATGTGAACGTGGTCCACTCTATATGGAATCAGCGTTTGCAGCCCTGCACTCAACCCAAAAACAAAAGGTATCTGTCAGTTTTGAGATTGGAAGTACAAATGGTGGGCAAATTGGCTTATTTGTGCGTGGAAACGCGGAAATTTTACGCTTAATGGAGAGCCAAATCTATAGCCAATATCCAGAAAGTGACATTGAATATTTAGAAGATGATCCATTTTCGACTGATGAAAATACGGCAGTAATGTCGACGGAGTTAACGCTTAAAAATCCTGATGTATTTCCATTTAAGCGCCACCCGCAATTTGATGACATGCTTACCAAGGCAAACGTCGATTCGCTAGCTAGTATTACTGGAACACTGGCTCGATACCCATTCCCGGGAATGCAGGGGCATATTCAGTTACTACTACAGCCAGAGCACGATAAGGTTCGACAAAACTTTATTAAAACTCTGCCACTTTGGGCAAAAGATGACGATAAACTGATGGGTAAATTGGCACACTTTGTTGCAGGTTTAAAAATGTCGAGCGGAATAAAGTGGTGGGCAACTCTACCTTTACATTTTACGGTAGGATTTTTATTTAGAAATGCAAAAGTGCCAAGTAATGGACCTAGTCGGTCGAACTTAGAGGAAGATGATGACGCGATGAGCAGCCAAGCTTCGAGCCGTAGCCATGATAGAGAGACTAGCATTATGGGTGCCCAAGATAAACTAGGCAGATTACTTTTTAAAGCAACAGTTCGTATTTCTGTTCTTTACCCTAAAGCTCAGCCAGAGCTTGCACGCGAAAAACTAAGTGAAATTACGGGAAGCTTTCGACAATTTTCGTTACCACAAAGTAATTCGTTTAAACCCGGTAGCCAAAAACAGACTGAAAAACTACAATTCCAACCTAACCCTAAGCCATTTATGCTTTCTGTAGAAGAAGCTGCAACTCTTTGGCATATTCCAACGCTGCTGGTACAAACACCAAATATTTTACGAGTAGATAGCCGTAAGTTAGAACCGCCTATTAATTTACCAACAACCGATGGAGGTGATAAAGACGTTACCACACTTGGTGAAGCCGTATTTAGAGGGCAGCGGATTAAATTTGGTATTCGGCCAGATGACCGGCGGCGTCACTTTTATGCGATTGGTAAAACAGGTATGGGTAAATCGACTTTACTAGGTAATATGATTGCCAGCGATATTATGAATGGACATGGTGTTGGAGTGTTGGACCCGCATGGAGATTTAATAGAAGACGCCATGAGTTTTGTAACCCCAGAACGTGAAGATGATATTTTGTTATTTGACCCAACAGACACCAACTTCCCTATTGCATTTAATATTTTAGATTGCCCAGACCCAGACCAGCGCACACTTGTTGCTTCTGGGCTAATGAGTGTGTTTACTAAAATTTGGCCTGATGCCTGGAGTGGGCGTATGGAACACATTTTACGTAATACTATTTTAGCATTACTTCATCACCAAAATTCTTCTATTTTGGGTATTATGAGGATCTTTGCTGATAGCACTTACCGTAAAGAGGTAGTGGCTTCAGTAGACGACCCTGTTGTGCGTAGTTTTTGGGAAGATGAATACGAAGTATGGACTGAAAAATATAGAACAGAAGCTGTAGCAGCTATTCAAAATAAGGTTGGGCAACTGCTTAGCACTCCACTTTTCCGTAATATTGTAGGGCAAACAAAAAGTACGGTTAATTTACGCGAAGCAATGGATAATGGAAAAATTGTCCTGGTAAATTTGAGTAAGGGTAAAATTGGTGAAGATATTTCTGCTTTTTTAGGTTCGATGCTTGTTACCCAATTCCAGCTTAGTGCAATGAGCCGAGCGGATGTTCCAGAGGCAGAACGTCGTGATTTTTACCTATATGTAGATGAGTTTCAGAACTATGCGACAGAAAGTTTTGCGACCATTCTTTCGGAGGCACGTAAGTACCGTTTATGCTTAACCATGGCCCACCAATATGTTGGACAATTAGAAAGTGACATTGTGCGTGACGCTGTATTTGGTAACGTTGGCTCTATGGTTAGTTTCCAAATTGGGTCTGACGATGCAGAGCTTTTAAGTAAGCAGTTTGAAGAATTAGTATTACCAAACGACTTACTTAGCTTGCCAAAATACCATGCATATACCCGCTTAATGGTAGAAGGAACTGCCAGTAAGCCGTTCTCGGTTTCTACTCTGCCTCCACCTGCACCCATTGCTGGTGGTAATGTAGAGCGACTGCGAGAAATTTCTAGAGCCCGTTACACAAAACCAAAAGAAGAGGTGCAAAATAACATTTTAGCCTGGGCACAAGGTGCCTCTGAACAACGCGTCAAAGAGAAGGAGGAATCTAAAGCAAAAGATAAAGTAGAAGAAGAAAAGAAAAAAGCTCGCAAGAAAGGAATGAACTTAGACCAATACCGTAGGTGGCGTGACCGCGAAATGTACATTAATCAGTATAATGCTTTCCGTAAAAAAATTATTATTGGCGAGGCCTTAACAGCAGAAGAAGAGGCTCAAAAAGCTGACTTAGAACTTAGGCTCGATGCTAGTGGTGGCATTCCGGAACTTAGTAAGGGGCTGATTAAAATTAAAGAGGACCTGGAGAACCTTAAACAAATGGAAGGCTAGAAGACTTTTTTGTTTGTAACCATTGGTAAGCGGTAAGCAGGGAGCATAGCACCACGCTTATAACACAAATACCCTGAGCAATATGCTTAACGACTTCACCAATCATAAAATCATATTGAAGCATATTAAAGCGCATTAATATAAAACTCCAATCATGCAAAACTCCTTCATCGCCTAATAAAGGTAGTATCATGTATGATGCATCTTGAATGTATAATACTGAATTATGTAAGCTCTGGCCCAACCAATACAGTACAAAGCTAGCCGCATACCAATTACGTTGTACTGCAAAGTAACTTGTTATAAACACAGGTGCAAGCCATTGAGCTAACGAACCTCCTACTATTGTTAAGAGCTGCAGTGTGTCCGATGTCCCTAATAGCAAAGAAGGCGCCATAAATAAAAAATGTCCTGCTTCGTGAATTCCTAAATTTAATGATGATAGCAGCCAGTACCATAAGTGGTGGTCTGCAATGGTTACAATATTTACTGATAGCATAATGTACGTAGCGTATGCCAATGCCAGTGAGCCAGTTATGCGTCCTATATGTTCAATATAAGCAGCATACAATAATGGCTATCTTTAAAAAAAGTCGTCGTATTTTAAATAGGTGCATACTCAATACTTTTTTGTGATAGTTGATGACTATATTTCTGTTTAAGTATTCTACCTATTGCCTTGTTCTACAATATTTATATATTAATAATTTAACTGTTACGTGAGCATCTGGCTTCGTTTACAAATGCCATATAGCGTTGATATTTTTCCACTATGGCAAAATGTATCTGCTTTAACCAAGCTCTATTTTTATTTCTTCCATAGCATGTTTGGTCATAAACCTTTGGCTGACCATTATGAATAGCAATGTTTTGTAGCCTTCGTAATAACAATCCATGTGCGCTAAAGCCAGAAAGATCTAGTATTAAACCTTCTTTATCGTAAATTTTTCTTGCGGCATCAATAATAGCTTTTGTTGTTTCTCTTACATTTTTATTGTCTCTTATATGAGCTGTAGTCAATTCTTCTTGCTGTTCAAATGGCTGTAATAATACATAGTTCGATTCATCTGTAGATGATATAACTTCTAAATCTGCACATACGCCTTCTGGTAAAAATTCATGACAAATGTCTCTACTTTCTCTCATTTCTGCTGCGCCTCTATCAAGTAGATATTCTTTAGCTCGATTAACTGTATTGGCAATTGGTTTTTTTAAGAAGCTAGCACCTACCTTCCATCGTAAATATTTAATAACGTCACCCGTCTTGTAGCGTCGTACGATATGCTCTGCACCACTGCCAACATAATTTGTTACCTTATGAGTTTCTAGTGGAAACTGTTCTAAAAAATGTAGTTCGCTGGTGGTTAGATTGTCTTGCATAGTTAAATATAGTACTTATTTTTACATTCTAGGCAAGTTTTTACACTTAATAATTACACTCAATAAATTATAAAAATTGTGTATAATGCAGCCATAATGCAACAACTACAATCATTTTTTAAAGACAATAAAAACCAAATTTTACGATTTTTATGCGCCGGTGGAGCTGGGGCAGTTACAGAGTTTTTATCTTTGTACTTATTAGTAGAATTATTATTAATACGTACTGAATTGGCATTTTTTCTTTCGGCAATGCTTTCGGTTATTGTTGTTTTTTTGGGTAATAAATTCTTTACCTTTAAAAACAATGGTGCAGTTGCAATGCAGGCATTAAGGTTTATTGTTGTTTATAGTATTAGCATTGCACTTAATGCTGTGCTTTCGAGTATTTTATTTGCGATTGGTATTCACTACTTACTGGCAAAAGCGTTTGCCATTGGCCTTATTATTGTTTGGAATTACAGCTTTTCTAAATGGTGGATATTTACGTCGTAAACATACTTTCGCCACCAAGTTTCACTGCTTGCTTCATTACTTTTTCTAGTGCCTTAAAGTTAATATCTTTTAGTTTTTTGTAACGAATACACCCCTTACCAACATTGGCTGGTTTAAGGCTTTCTTTACTTTTTTCGGCTACATACTCTTTACCATCGCACGCACAGGCATAAATAGAAATATAATTTTTACGACTGGCTAAACCAAGTACTCCCCACCTGCCCGTACAGCCAGATTTACTTTTATAATCAAAACAACCATACATTATAATATTTCCTATAAGTTCTGGTTTTTGCTTTGGAAATGTTTTTTTAATAAACGCATGAATCTGTTTAATTTCAGACTTACGAGGTTGCTCTAGTGCATTGATGTACTGCGTAATTGTCATAGCTTATTTACTATACCTGATGATGTTTTCTTTTTAAATGAATGCCGTAAGACTTCGGAGAGCTATTTTATATCA
>CAYSVN010000016.1:0-19371 GCA_964434585.1 uncultured Candidatus Peribacteria bacterium
AAATATTGACAAATATAGAAATAAGTATAAAATATACTTCTATGAAAACCACTCCGTCAGATTCAAGGATAGATGAAATTAAAGACTACTTAGCAGCAGGTAATACTGTTTGTGATTACGGTATTGATAGCATTGTTAATGACAAAGTACAATTCTCGGTAATGCCAACTAGCCTACAAGGTAATTACAGAATTCCAGACGAACTTGCTACACAAGAACTTGCTGCATACCATGAACGTGGTTACAAAATTAATAGCTCAACAGTAGTAGCACCAGATACAGCAACTGGAAAACTAATGAGGGAAAGCCAGAGATACATGCCAGATATTGGAACCTTAGAATATATTATTGGTGAACTAAATCGTTTTTATAAAGATAGAATGCAAGCATTAATATTTTTAGCCCCAGAAGGATTTAACATTCAAGAAGGAGAAATTGAAAGAATGACCAATATGGCCGAAGCAATGAACAGAGCTTTGTGGCTTGCATTTGCAACTAGGTCAACAGTAAACGATGCCAGCTGGACATCTGAAATATTACAACACCAAGGAATATTAGAATGGGTAAATGCAAGAGCTAAAAAGGTAATGTGTATGCCAAGAGACAATGAAACACCTTATAATGTGCAGGCAATGGGGCCTTGGTATAAAAATAAGCAGCACTACAGACATTGCGTTGGAGATTTGTTTTTACTAGGTGTTAGTATGAAGGCTATTACAGCGATGCAAAAATCTCAAAAAGAGCAAACTACCGTGAATGGAATCAAGAAAAAATCTTGGGATAGCACGGAAGGACCAATAGATTTCCAGTCGTTAATTGTTGAGGAAACAATGGAAGAGCTAGATCCCCTAAATCAAATAATAGCAAGACTTGCAAGACAACAGGGTAAATGTCCATTTGGTTATGGAAATTAAGAATGAAAACTATTGATAAATACTTGCTTTTTATATAAAAAGTTGTATAGTAATATACTATTTACGAACTAGTAATGCATAAAGCTCGCTACATATTTATCAACAGTTTTTTGGCCCAAATACTTGTCGTTACAATCCTTCTGGGTTTGTATCTGCACTCTATTTATAAAACACTCCCCGACCTTCAAAACCCCGAGTATTTTCAGCCATACCAAAGCTCTGTTTACCTTGATAAGGATGGCAACGAGCTTTACCGTTTTTATACCGATGAGGACAGGTCTCTTATTACACTAGAAGAAATTCCCAAACATGTACAAGAAGCTTTTATTGCCATAGAAGACAAACGTTTTTACACACGTAGCTGTATTGATATCCGAGCTTTAAGCAGGGCGGTTTACGCAAACATTACCAGTTATAAATCACAAGGAGCATCTACCATTACACAACAGCTAGTAAGAACAATGGTACTTGATAGAACAAAGTCATTCGAACGTAAAATTCGTGAAATTATGCTTGCCTGCCAAGTAGAGCAACAATATTCCAAAGAAGAAATTCTAACATTATACCTTAACTGGATTTCATTTGGTCATGGTATTGCTGGAATTAAACAAGCCAGTAATCGTCTTTTTGATACCCCTGTTAACGAGCTTAATATTGCTCAAGCATCTGTACTGGCTTCTTTGCCGCAACGACCAAGTTACTTTAGTCCATTTGGGCCAAACCTTTATACGCACGAGGTAGAAAAAGCACATGAAGATACCGATTTAGAAATTTCACTTATTAGCAACGATGTCCAAATTGGCCTACTGGGCTCTAGTCAAAACATTAATGGTAAAGAAGCATACTATGCCGGTAGAACCGATATCGTGCTCGATGCTATGCAGGAGCAAGGCTACATTACAGAAGCTGATAATACTCAAGCACTATTTGAATTAGCGAAGCTAGACTTTAATTCGTTGGCGCTCAGCATTAAGGCGCCCCACTTTGTAGTAAAGCTACAAGAAGAACTAAAAAATATTACCAATGAGCTAAGCTCTAAGCAGCAACAACAAGGCTTTACAGTCCAAACAACGATTGATGGTAGCTTACAAGCATTGGCAGAAACGACCATTAAAAATTATCAAGAAAAAATGGTTGGCACATTTAAGGCACAAAATGCCGCCATGCTTGCCATTGATACAAAAAGTAACGAGATTGTTGCCTATGTAGGAAATACTAACTTTTTTGACGACGAACACGGCGGACAAATAGATATGGTACGCACCCCAAGACAGCTCGGCTCTAGCTTTAAGCCATTTATCTATGCATCATTACTCGAACAAGGCTACACACCAGATGACTACATTTACGACTCCCCATACAATAGTGTCTATGTGCCATTTCGCTCTGGATATTATGGCCGTATGACATTAACAACCGCACTAGCCCGTTCACGCAACGTGCCAGCAGTGCGAGCTTTTTACTTAGCCGGTGGAGAAGACCATATGCTAGATTTTGCCAGCAATGCCGGTGTTACAACACCAAAATGGAACAGAGATGTTGCCAGACAGCAAAACTACGACTATAAGTACAGTTGGCCTATGGCGCTTGGTTCTATAGAAGCATCACTACTCGAAATGTTAGAAGGCTACAGCACCATTGCTAACGAAGGTATTCACCGCCCTATCAGCGGAGTAAAAAGTATTCAGTCACACGATAAAAGTATTCTGTTTAGGCCACAACACCAACCTACACGTGTTATGTCAGCAGAGTCTGCTAATGGTATTACCAACATGCTTAGCAACGAGCAGGCCCGTGAAGTCCTTTGGTATAATTCTATGCATTTACCATTTGGTAATGCTGCCATTAAAACTGGTACCAGTACCATTTGCTTAGAACGTTCGTTAACCGGTGCGTGTAAAATACACCGAGCAAACAATACGTGGGCATTTGGCTATATTGATGACCTACTTGTTGGCGTATGGATTGGAAACGTAGATAACGCTGGTATGGAAGCAGATGTTAGTTCGTTTGAAGTAGCTATGCCTATCTGGAAAGATTTTGTTATGAATGTATACGAATCAAATCACCCCATTCTTTCTCATGAATAAAATGTTAACAATCGATTATTGGGCAGTGATATCAATTTGCGTAGCAGTTATTATTACCACTATAGTCATTGGAACATCTGTACTGCAAAATCGTACAGGCAGTTTTAAGTACACTAGCAACCCTCCTATTTGGAATAAAAGAGAACCAATCAACGTTAAAACGGTCGCGCAATATTCTAACTATACTACCGATGGTAAAACACTGTTTGGTAATAGCGTAGAGCGTATTATTGATGAAAAAATATTTCCACCAAAGCCAAAGCTTGTCGCCTTAACGTTTGACGATGGCCCTAGTGCTCAGCGCACAATAGATATTCTAAAGACGCTAGAAGAAACTGAAACCAAAGCAACTTTTTTTATACTGGGCGAACGTATACAAGTATTTCCAGAAGTGTTTAAAAAAGTAGTGGCCAGTGGCCACGAACTTGGCAATCACACGTGGAGCCATAATCTTAATGCTTGGTCAGGACCAAAAACAATTCAAAAAGAATTAGACCTTACCGCAAATGCTATTACCCAAGCAGGTGGAAAAAAACCAACTATTATGCGCCCGCCAGGAGGATTTTTAAGCAATAGCCTAAGAAGCGTTGTTAATATGCCTATTGTAATGTGGTCACTTGATACACGTGATTGGCAAGCTCGCACGGCTGATGATGTTTATAGTAGCGTGATGGAGCAGATACACCCTGGGGCCATTATTTTACTACACGACCACGAGGCGGTAACAGTAGAAGCTCTACCACGTATCATTACAGATCTTAAGGCAGATGGATATGAGTTTTTAACCGTAAGCGAACTACTTGCCTTTGATACTAATCCCGAAACCTATATTCCCGGGGAAGTTTATGCTCAGGCCAGCCTAGAAACATTTATGAACAAAGAAAGTGAATAACGTTGCCATTATTGCTGGTAACCCAAGATTATACCTTAATGAAACTACACAAACAGTTACATTTCAAAAAGATATTGAAGGCTTTAAAGCAGCCTTACAAAAAGCCCAAGAAATTCAACAGAGTCAACACTTAAACATTACACGTATTCTTACACCAATAGACCACCGTACTGATTTTCATGAAGCGCTAGAACCCAGTCTAACCAGAACAAAAAAGGATAGAGCAACCATAACTGAACTACTAAAAGAGCATAAGGATGAATATATGCAGCTATGTGCAAAATATGAAATAGACGCATCTGTTATTCGTCTTTTACCAGAATGGAAGTCGAGGACAACGCTACACCAACTGCTTAAAAAAAGAGTAGACGAGGAAAGAAAACGCTTTCAAGATTTATGTTTTAAAAAAGATGTTAAACAAAACAATAAAATAATCCCAAGCTGTGCTGGCATGTATGCACACCACTTTGCCAGTGCTCAAAAAAGCAAATCAGGCGTTACTCCTGATGTCATTCTAGGATTTGCAGGCATTAAACGCGTCCAATGTGTGGATGAAATTTATGAAGGTACTAGAATAGCAAAAAGAGAACTAGGCGTTAGTGCAGATATTAAATATTTTGTTATAAATATGAAACCAGAAAAAGAATTCCAATGTGTAAAAGCGCTATCATTAAACAATGGCTAAATTATTGTTTACGATAAATCCAAACCCAACTAAGAAGTCCAGCAATCAGTAAGGTTGCAGCTAAGGTAAAGAATGCAACTTGGAAACTATAAACCGTAGAAATAAATCCAAATCCAATTACCAGTAACGAGCGAATCAAATTATTAAAACCCCATTCAAACGAAAGCAGTGTTGCTTTAAAATTACTGTTACCCATTTTCTCTAGTAAGTAATGAGTATTTGCTTCGGTAAAACTCCAATTAAATGCTGAACTAAGCATAAAAATAAACACAACCACTGCCGGATGCTTAACAATAGCTAGCAGTAAAATAAGCAACATCGCTCCTAAGAATTTTGCCCATAAAAACTGATGAAAACTAAACCTAGCTTTAATAAAACCATTTGTCCGAAGTAGTAAGGCAACAAACACGCGGGAGCCAGCCCAGAATATTCCATAGTACACTACTGGTATTCCTAACAACTGTTGATACACATCCTTAAAACCACCGAGTACCATAACACTTGCCAGCATTAAACCCATTAAAAATAAGTAAGAGAAAATATGCCGCTCAACCCCTTCCTTAATAACTGCTTTAAAGTTGGTGTTACTAATTTCTTCAATCATTTGCGGTGTTACTGGCGGCTTAATAAGGGTAAATGCAATAAGCAGTCCTATAACATCAAGTACTAATGGCAAAACAAGTGCTGCACGATAACTAATGGTAACCAGGAAGGGAACAGTAACAATAAAGATAATCGGTAACACAAAACCAGTCGATTTCATTTTACCCATAATAGTGGCGTACTGGTCGTCTTTACCAAGCGCTCGTAAGGTTTCATGCATAAATGCGCTATTTGTACCACTCCAAAAAGCATGGCCTACATTCATCAAAATAATACCAACAATAAACCACCAAATATTAAAGCCTACCAAAAAACAACCAGTCGAACAAACATACAGAAAACGAGAAAGAATCATGGATTCTTTATGCCCAAGCTTATCTGATAAATATCCACTTGGCACCTCTGCAATAAAACCCATTAGGCTTCCAATGGTAAAAACCAAACCTAGCGAAGCTGCATTGGTGTCTGGAAGTGTTAAAAGATAAACACCAAAAATAGACATAAAAATTCGTTTATTACAAATAAGGAGTAATAAATTTTTCCAAAGATTAGACTCTATTCCGCTAAGCATAAAAAGAGTATAGTAGTAGCATTAAAAATTACCTATCTATTATGATCCCATCAGACTCTGTAATGTTCTCTACTGTACTAGCGATATTAGTAATATTCGCTCAAGCTTGTATTGCAGTTCTTTTATTAGGTCTATTAACAAGCAATAAGCGTATTATTAATTTTTTTGGCAGGCGCGCCTTTATGCTGGCAGCCATTGTAGCTTGTACTGCTGTTATTGGCTCAGTAACCTATAGCGATGTGTTTAATATGGCCCCATGTAAATTATGTTGGTATCAAAGGATTTTTATTTTCCCTCAAGCAGTATTATTATTAGTGGCACTCTTTAACAAATACCGAACCGAGGTAGCAACATACATTACAACATTCGCAACTATTGCTATTGGTATTTCAATTTTTCACTACTTACTACAAATGACAGATGCTCCTGCAATCAGTGCCTTGGCACCATGCGACGTCACTGGCCAAGCTCCAAGCTGTAGTAGCTTTTACGTATTAATGTTTGGCTACATAACCATTCCAATGATGGCTATGACAGTGTCTGCAAGTACGTTACTACTAATGGTTACCTACCGAAAATTTCAACGAGCCCAAAAGTAAGCAATAAATAAAAGTGTATAAACTGTTAAGTAAAACCGGTAGAAATTTCTTGTTTTTATATATTGCTCATCACCAGGATACATAGTGCTAAGCAGTGCTTTTGTTTCTTTAATAAAATAAGGGTAAATGTTTATTTTCCAGTCGCTTGTTTTATAAACAATTTTACGAAAACGACTTCTAAAAATTCCCAATGGAATTCCCCAGATAAAAAAGAGAATAAAGAATATAATTTTAAGATTAAACATGAATGATCATTATAGTCACAGTGGTTTAAAACTGTAATTGACAACCCTAAGACCTATCTGACACAATACATTCTTATGAAAATTTTAAAGCTTGTATTAGTACTTATTTTATTCACAACTCCAGTTGTGAGCCATGGTCAATCATTAACAATTAGTACCATCGAAAGACCTCCATTTGCCATGCAGACAGAACAAGGGTGGGATGGATATAGTCTAGAGTTACTTTCAAACATTGCACAAATAAAAGGTTGGAGTATTAATTTACAACCAGAGACTGAATTCAAAACCATGATAAGTAATGTAGAGAATGCTAAGGTGGATGGTGCAATTGCGAACATTTCTATTACATCAGATCGTGAAAAAGTCATGGATTACTCTCAGCCCATTTTTGATTCCGGACTGCAAATTGCCACCACAAAACAGTCTGGCGGGCTAAGTATTGTAAATATTATCATTAAAAGCGGACTGTTATGGTATGTGCTTATTGCATTAGTAGTATTACTAGCTGCCGGCCATGTTATTTGGTGGTTCGAGCGCAAAGGTGGCCACGATTACTTTAGAGACACTTATAAAGAAGGTGTTTGGGACGGTTTTTGGTGGGCATTTGTGCTTGTAATAGCTGGTGGCTTTGAAGATAAAGTCCCCCATCGTTGGCCCAGTAGAGTATTTGCAATTTTTTGGATGATTATGAGTTTATTTTTTGTATCCATTATTGTTGCTCAAATTACAACGGCTTTAACGGTAAATGAATTAAGCGGTAGTATTGAAGGTTTAGAAGATTTATACGGCAAGCGCGTTGTAACCATTGAAGGTTCAACAGCAGATGATTTTCTTAAAGAGCATAATATTAAGCCTATCTATGCTGCATCGTTTAAAATAATGATGGAGCAATTAAAAACAAAGCAGTACGATGCTGTTATGCATGACGCTCCACTACTAAAGTACTATGCAACCACAAAAGGTAACGGTATTATCTACACTGTTGGCGACACATTAAATAGCGAGCCATTTGGAATGCTATTCCCTGTTGGCAGCCCACTACGTGAGCAGTTTAACCAAGGCTTGATAGAATTATACGAAAATGGAAAATATCAAAAGATATACGAACGATGGTTTGGGCAACAGTAAGCATTATATTCTGCATAAAAAATGTATACATAATATTGGAGTTTGCTATAAATTAAATTATAGTAACGACAATTATTTATATTTTACCCCTTTATTTTTATGGCCGATAAATTAAATCGCCAACAAATCTATAAATCTCGTTTAAATGACCTTTGGGAAATTCTCGAGAATAAAAATGGATTTTTTTGGCGTCGTACCGCTGCTAACAACGAAATTGTTGGTGGTTCTCATATTTCTTTTAAAACCAAAGAAGAATGTGAAGCAAATGCTCGTTTAGTTGGTTACGAAGAACAATATAACCAACCAAGTGACGCTACTTGGGAATTTTACCAAGACGGTAAAAAAGAGTACCGTTGGCGTCTTTTTGACGGAGACAAAAAATTAAATGTTTGCCACGAAGGATACAAAGGTGAGCTTTCAGCACAAAAAAATGCTGTTCGTCACGGTTGGGGGCAAGCGACAAAAACAGCTGCAAAACCTAAAGCAAAAACATCGGCGGCGGCTTCAGCAACAAGTAGCAGTGAATTCGAAGGCTGTAATTGTTTCATTTATGTTATTTTACTGATGATTCTTGGGTTACTACTTGGCTGGTTACTCCATAACTTTAGTACTCCAGTAGTGCCTGCAATGATGGAGAAGCCTGCAGCAGTAGAACCAGTAGTAGAAAAACAAGTGTTTAAAGATGTACCAAATACCCTTTGGAGTAGTGAGTATATTAATAAACTTGCCAATAAAAAATTAATTAACGGATACCGAACAGTAGCCGGAGAAGACACTGGTAACTTTGGTCCAGATGATATCATCACCATTGAGCAATTAGTAAAAATGGCAATGAATGGATCGGATAGAAGCATCCGCTTATGTGGTAACCTAACAGGTGAGCCAGCTGGTTATAGTTGGTCTGCACCATTTATTAAATGTGCACAAGGTGATAACTGGACAATTCTAGAAGATGCAAATATCGATATTACAAGGCCAGCTACTCGTGGTGAAATCGCTTCTATGATTGTAGACGCGTTTGATGTAACCACAGATCCTGTAGCTAGCTTTAACGATGTAGATAATAACACTCCACATGCTCGTGCAATTTCTATGATTGCAAGCGACAATGTTGTTGATGGATACCTTAACGCCGCTGGCGTAGCCACTGGTAACTTTGGTCCACTTGATAACGTAACACGTGCGCAAACAGCTAAAATTTTCTGTAACGCTCGCGAAAAATACCTTAAATAAAACTTTAAGTTGAAGTAGAAAAGAAGAAGAATTAAACCTCTTCTTCTTTTTTATTTAACGGTAACACTTTTTGCTAAATTACGTGGCATGTCTGGGTTAACCTGTCGCAGCAATGCTAAATGATAAGCTAACACATGTACTGGAATAATGGTGGCAATAGGCTGAGCATTACCAACATCAGGCACCTTAATCCAGTGATCAAACGAAGAATGCTCGCGTGATGAAATTGCAACAATAATCGCTCCTCGAGCTTTTAGTTCAATAATATTGTTAATCATATCACTCCATGTTTCATCGTCTCCTACTAGTGCCAAACAAGGCGTACCCTCTTCTATTAAGGCTATTGGTCCATGTTTAAGCTCTCCGCCAGCAAAGCCTTCTGCGTGAATGTAAGAAACTTCTTGAATTTTAATAGCACTTTCTAGCGCCATGGGCCAATGCCAGCTTTTACCAATAATATATAAATCATTATGCGGAGCAATTATCTCTGCAATGTTGGCGATAAATTGGCTATACCGAGGATTTAAATAATCAGAGATCGCCGCTGCTGCTTCATGCACCAACGTTGCTCCATCATGTAGTTTATTATTAAGGGCATAGGCCACTAAAAGCAGTACCGACATTTGGCCAGTAACTGCCTTTGTAGAAGCAACTGCTCGTTCAGGGCCTGCGTTAATAAGTAAGGTAAAATCAGCTTCACGGGCAATAGTAGAGCCTTCTGTGTTAACAATAGCAAGCACCTTACTACCAGCTTGTTTTGCTACCTGCATTGCCTCTAGCACATCTGCCGTTTCTCCACTTTGGCTAACCACAACAAGGAGGCTTTTATCAGTAAGTAAGTGGTGGTAAATGGTAAACTCTGAAGCTGGAACAGCGTTAACATGATGTCTAGCCACTACAGAAAAGAAGTACTCAGCTGCCCGACAAGCTTTCTCAGCAGTTCCACAGCCAACTAAAAATGTGTCATTTGCTTTTGCAATAGCCATAGCAATGGTAGCAACTTCATCAGGATTTTGGTTAGCAGCCCTAGCAATGCTAACTTTTTGATCCATAATTTCTTTCATCATAAAGTGCGTATATTCACCTTTTTCTGCAGTTTCTGGCTGCCAAGAAATTTCAACAGTACGTTTAGGATGAAGCTCGCCAGTAAGTAAATCCGTACAAACTACTCCTTTTTTACTGAGAATAACCACTTCTCCATCATCAATATACTGAACGGTGCGAGTATGCTCCAAGAAAGCTGGAACGTCTGAAGCTATAAAAAATCCAGTATCGCTTGTTCCAATAATAAGCGGTGAACCTTGGCGGGCAGCAACGATATAATCACTATTTTTATGGATAGCAACTACAGCATAACGCCCTTTAAGTTGCTTAAAGGCCTCAGTAGCAGCGGCAGAAAATTCTAGCTGCTTTGTAAGCATAAGATCATCAATTAAATGGACTACTACTTCTGTATCTGTTTGCGAAACAAAATTGTAGCCTTTTGCCTGAAGTTTCTGCTTTAATAGTTCATAGTTTTCGATAATACCATTATGCACCACTGCAATAGAGCTATCTTTATTACAATGAGGATGGGTATTTTCAAGGGTAACTCCACCATGAGTTGCCCAACGAGTATGCGCAATAACTACGGAGCTAGTGGCAGAATAATCTTCTGTAATAACATCGCTAATTTTTCCAACCTTTCGTTCTCGTTGCAGTGTTCCATCAGACTGAAACGTAATTCCCCAAGAGTCATAACCTCTATATTCTAATTTTTTTAAGCCTTCAATCGCAAGTTTAGGGGCAGATGTATCGAGGCCAATATATGCAAAAATACCACACATAGAGGCAGTATAATCCAATCAAATACAGAATGCACTGAATTTATTTTTCAAGCTTAGGAATAAGGATGCAGGATTTAGAATGCTAAATCCTCACTCCTAAGTCCTAAGCTACTTTTTCTTCGACTTTCCTACATGGTCACCAAGATGATCTTGAATGCTATAGGTATCAAGATTTTCTTTACCAATAAGCTTAATAATGGAAGGTACTGCCTTTTCAAACTTCATTGCTTTTTGTTTACCGGCAACCATATCTCGTAAGATGATCGTTCCTTCTTTAACTTCTAATTGCCCCATAATTAGAGTGTATTTTGCATTAAATTTATCAGCGAGTCTTAGTTGGGATTTAATACTCGCCTCCCCTAACGCTCCTACGGTATGGACACCAAGCTCACGTAACTCCGAAAGAAGTGGTAAGCTTTTTTTCTTAGCTGCTGGGCCAATTTGAATAAGAAAAACATCAACTTGGTCTTTCATTGGCGGCTGCACACCAGCTTCTTTCATATGCCAGATAATACGCTCAACTCCAAGACCACAACCAACAGCAGGTGTTGGTTTACCTCCCATTAATTCAACAAGTCCATCGTAACGCCCACCTCCACCAACAGCATTCTTACCACGAGTTTGAATATCCCAAAACTCAAATACTGTCTGGTTATAATAATCAAAACCTCGAACAAGCCCAGGATTCTCTTCATACGCAATACCAAGAATATCAAGATATTCTAGAAACAACTTATGAAACTCTTTACTTTCAGGAGAGATAAATTGTTCTAATTTAGGTGCTCCATTTAAAAGAATCTGAGTATCTTCTTCTTTGCTATCAAGGAGTCTTAGTGGATTTGTTTTAAGACGCTCTCTATCTAAGTCTGGCAAATTACGCTCTTTGCCTGTAAAAAAATCTTGTAAGGCAGCGCAGAATTCTTGTCTGTTTTCGCTTGTTCCTATGTTGTTAACTTGAAGCACCAGACGATCCCAAATTTGTAGATCTTTGTAGATTTTTACAGCCACTTCAACAAGCTGCGCATCAATACTGGGGTCAGAGATACCAATAACCTCTAAGTCGATTTGGTGAAATTCACGGTAACGACCTTTCTGCGGTCTTTCATAGCGAAAAGCTTTTCCAAAAGAAAACAACTGTACTGGCTGTGGCAATTGATCCATAGCGTGCTCTACGTAAGCACGGCAAATACCAGCAGTAAATTCAGGACGCAGGGCAAGTTCTCTTTCTTCGTTAATACCTACAACTTTAAAAAGTTCTTTTTCAACAATGTCAGTATGTTCACCAATACCACGTTCAAATACTGCTCTATTTTCGAACATAGGAGTAGAAATTCGTTGAAACCCAGCCTGTCGACCGCGGTGGCGTAATGCCTTTTTAATATACGTAAGATACTGATGATCTTCCGGCAATTGATCATTTGTTCCTTTAGGAGTGCGGAAACGTAATTGAGACATAAATAAGGGTAATAGTATGTGCAAATAAAGGGTAAATATTGTCTAGTTCAAATAAATTAGTCAATACTTGGCTTAAAAAGCCACAAAAAGGCTATAAATAAGTGAACTGTAGTCTAGCAGACGATAGCTAAAGGTGATAGAGGTTTTTAATTGTGATATAATAATATGATGTTCAAAAAAACACTAACACTCACACTTTTAATTTTTTCGGCGTTCGCACTCCCAAGTTCGCAACTGCAATATGCAGATGCTCGCGGTGGTTCTGACAGGAATTACACCTCTGTTAGAAGAGAGCAGCAATTATTAAAAAGAGAAGGCACAATTTTACGAGATATTCTTGTTTCAAGCGGAGACCAAACAAAAACCGTTGAACAGTTAGTCGCCAATATTAAAAAAACAAAAGCTGTTGAACGTGAACTACAGGTTTTTTATACTCGCCCTGGTGAGCGTTTAATGAGCAGCCTTACTCCCGCTATTCAAGAATGGATATTTCCTGCATTTGGACACGGCGGTATTACCGCAAAGTTTAGAGAGGCTAGTTATTATCGAAGGTTTTGGGTAGATCACGATGGTATGGATTTTAGAATGGCTCAAGGAACGACACTGCGAGCAGCTAAAGATGGTATTGTGATTGAAGCTTCTGAAAATGGTTATGGATTTAACTGGATAAAAATAGATCATGGCGATGTACAAGTACTTTATGGCCATGTTAATAAAATAATGGTCCAAGAAGGAGACCGTGTAATACAAGGCCAAACCATTGGCCTTAGTGGCGGTAAACGAGGAACATTAGGAGCTGGTATGTCAACCGGGCCACACTTGCATATTGAAACCTATAAAAATGGTGAAATTGTAGATCCAGAAAGTATCTTTGGTGAAATACTACACCTTGCAGAGAAAGAGGAATTAGGAAGAGGGTAAATAAAGGTTAAAAACGTTAAAGAGGTAGAAAAGGAAGAAAGGGTTTTTCTGTTTGATAAGCTTATCAATATCAACTCTTCTTAAACCTTTGACACATTTACAATTTTTGCAGCCTTTATTTACTTACCTAAAAAACCTCTATCGATCACTCATTAATAACATTAATATAAACACATGCCTTTTATTGTTCGCCAAGAACCATTTACGTGTCAGCATTGCAACAATGCAGTGCAGCCACTTAATAATGGAAAAATTCGAAACCATTGTCCTTACTGTTTACACTGTAAGCATGTTGATGATCAAGGCCCTGGTGATCGAGCATCATTATGCCAAGGATTGATGAAGCCAGTAGATATTAAGCATTCGGGAGCAAAGGGCTGGCAGGTTATTCATGAGTGTAAGACATGTAGTAAAAAGATGCCAAATATGATAGCCGAAGACGATAATGTAGAAGTGGTAGCTAGACTACATAATTTATGAATAAATAATGTATTCAGTAAAGAATCTTCCTTAGCCTAGTAAGTAACAAATGTAAGACGGAATTATTTTTAAAGCAAAAGTTTATTATAAAACATATAATAAAAAAGTCACTAGCCATCAAGGTGTGAAATACCTAAATTATGCCGGTCTCGCGTTTTTAATCGCTTACAACCAACGTATGAATTTTTTCCGACTGCTAACCGTAGCAGTACTCCTTACCTTATTTACACTGCAGCTAACCTCACCGGTTCTAGCAGCAGCAGAGGAAGCCCCAACCACTACTATTAGTAGAAGCGAGGGGTTTTTTATTATCTGGGAATCTATCCTGCGTCCACTGGGATATTTTAAAGGAGCTGGCTTTAGTGATGTTACTGAAAACATGCCAGAGCATGATATTATTGAGTATGCTCGGTTTCGCGGACTACTAGATGAAGAGGAAAGGTTTTATCCAAATGAAGCATTAACAGATATTGACGCTGCTTTATGGTTGTACCGTGTCCATAACATTGCTTACGTTGATGAGATGCAAAAAAGCGACCTTGAGGCAATGCACAATCGTTATCCCCTATTAGATGGTATAACAGTACCAGTACCAATTTCTAAAGAACAATTACTTACAATGATCGATAACATTGAAGCACAGTTAAAAAATGAAATTCACGAAGCTAGTTATTACTCTGAAGATTTTCATGGACTAAATACAGCAAATGGAGAGGTGTTTGATATGAACGCCATTACTGCCGCCCACCGAACATTACCATTTAACACATTGGTAAAAGTAACCAATCATGACAATGGAAAATCGGTTGTTGTTCGCATTAATGACCGTGGGCCTTACGCACATACAGAAGTAAGGCATATGGATTTAAGCTTGGCTGCAATGGAACTTATTGGCAAACGTAGCCAGGGAGTACTACGAAACGTTAGCTTTGAGCGCCTTGGAGATGCAGATCTTTACGATCCAAACGCTATAGAAGCTAAAGAAGAAGAGGGAGTAAAAGAAGAAGAAGAAGAAGAAGAAGAAGTTAAACTAGAAGAGCAAGTCTCTAGCACTTCTGCCACCGCTACAACATCTGCAACGTTTTCAGAAACAACGATCTGGAAACAGTTATTTGCTAAAAGCATGCTTCCTCGCCGTGGAGAACTCTTAAGCATTCTAAAAACACGAAGATAGAATCTATTTTTAAAAGAAGCTGTTCTATTGCATGGAAAGGGAAAAAACTCTAAACTGCAGTCCTAAGAACTTCTTTGTTTATTCTCTTTAAATAATACATGGCTAGCCATCCAAGAAAATTTATTGTACAACCAACCGACGACGAATTAAAAGACCTGCCAGACGGTGTAAAACACCTTATTAAAAAAGGTCGCGAACAACGGTATGTTACACACCAAGAGATTAATGCTGTTGTACCAAACGCAGAAGAAAACCTTGAAGTGCTCGATGAAGTTTACGACCTGTTTATTAGAATCGGAATACAGATTATCGATGTAAAGGAAGCGCTACTGTGGGATAAACGTGATGAAGAAAAAGAAACAGCCCTTGATGATAAGAAGGTAGTTTCTGCTGTTATCGGTAAAAAATTACCAGATGACCTTGATGCTCCAGATGAAGAGCTTTCAGACATTGAAAGTGATGATGAAGATGAAGATGAAGATAAAAAGAAAAAAGCAAAAAAAGATGACCATCCTGCTGATATGATTGCAACTGCTGGAATTGTTGTTGATAGTGATAAAGATATCTCCGAAGAAGAACGTAAAAAAAGAAAGCGTGAACGTGAAGTGGATTTACTTGAAATTTCAAACGACTCTGTACGTATGTACTTAAGTGAGATTGGACGTGTGCCACTTATTGATGGACGTAAAGAAGTAGAATTAGCCAGGCGTATTGCTAAGGGCGATGCTTCTGCTAAACAGCAACTTGCTGAAGCTAACTTACGTCTTGTGGTTAGTATTGCTAAAAAATATATTGGTCGCGGACTTAGTTTCTTAGACCTTATTCAAGAAGGAAATATTGGACTCTTTAGAGCGGTAGAAAAATTTGATCCTGATCGTGGATTTAAATTTTCAACTTATGCTACCTGGTGGATTCGCCAAGCTATTACTCGTGCCATTGCCGACCAAGCCAGAACTATTCGTATTCCAGTACACATGGTAGAAACTATTAATAAACTAACCCATACTCAACGTCGTTTAGTACAAGAGCTTGGGCGTGAACCAACTGCGGAGGAGCTAGCAACAGAAATGGAAATGGATATTAAAAAAGTACGACACATCCAAAAAATTTCCCAAGACATTGTATCACTAGAAGCACCAGTTGGAAGCGAGGAAGATAGTAAACTTGGAGATTTTATTGAAGACGAAGATGCCATTAATCCTTTTGAAGCAACAAATAAACAATTAAAGAAAGAAAATGTACACGCCATGCTAGACTTCTTAACTCCACGTGAGCGTAAAATTATCGAAATGCGTTTTGGTTTATTAACCGGCATTGGTCACACGCTAGAGGAAGTAGGAAAAGAATTTGGTGTAACTCGTGAACGTATTAGGCAAATTGAAGCCAAGGTACTACAAAAAATGCGAGATCATCCAAGAAGTCTTTCTATTCGTGAACACGGTGCGCCACCAAAACGTGTCGGCTTTAGCCCTATTGCCCAAGGTCCAATGTGTAATAAATGTGGTAAAGGTAGCATGATTGAAATTAATCGCGCCGGCCAAACATTGCTAAAGTGTGACCACTGCGCACAAGAAGAGCCAATTACAAGTTAAAAATAACATAGATAAAAAGCTTAATAGATATAAACCTATTAAGCTTTTTAATATAAAGGCTAGAAATACTATTTAGCAGATTTAAGAATTGCACAAACAGCAGCAGCTCCAACAAGGATGTATACAATGTTTTCAAGCATTGGCACAGAACCAAGAATAAGGTTAACCACGTTTAAGTTGGTACCCATAAATTGGCCAATACCAACAAGTCCCCAGTTAAGGGCACCGATCCAAACAAGAATGTTTGTAAGATTACGCATAAAAAAAGAGAGAAAGAAGTAAACTACATACTATATAATAGTAAAAGTAGATGCAAAACTATTGTAGGTAGTAGCAGATAGTGTTGTAATAACATTTTCTATTGAACAAATTTTGTATACATAAATAGTAATTTATCAGCAAGAATAAAAAATATCTTTCAGTAAATATGGCAAACCATGTTTGAACGACCCGCCTTCGCTTTAACTACATTATGATAAACGATAATTTTTTAGTATTTTTAACATGGATAGCTACGTCGTGGTCTTTGTGTTATCTTGAAGCGGAGATGAAGGACAAAGACGCGCCGTAGCCTCCTCAATTTTCATACTTTAAAGCAGTATAATAGTAAGCGGAGTCATGGCGAAGGCGACCGTTTTTTTCACTCACCTAACGGCAGACAGGTCGGCAAAAACGAACAAAGGCATTCTATAAAATTTACTTCAACACTTGTTGCAGATAAGAAATTACCCGACCACGATACCCAGCAGTTTGCAGACGACTGTCAGAGATAACAACTTCTCCGTCGCCTCTTCTACTGCGGCAAAAATTACGAATTAAGCGGTAAAGACGATGCTCAAGCCTTGGCATACTATACTGCTCAAAAGCATTATCGAATGCCTGGCTACGTACCGAAATAACGGTATGGCTAGGATTATCAAATGGAAGCGAGGTTAAAATCAGTCGATCAATACTGTCTTCTGGTAAATCTACACCTTCAAAGAACCAAGGTGTTACAATTAGTATGGTTGGCTCTGAACTAGCAAGATATGTTGCTTGTATACGCCCCCTACCCCCACTATAACCTTGGCAAAGTAGAGTAACACCTTGCTGTTCTAACTTCTCAGTCTGCCGTATAAAATATTGGTCTATGGTACGTTTGCTGCCAGTTAAAATAATAGTTTTACCAGCTGGAGGATTTGTAAAGAATTCTTTAGCTCCCTCTGCTAAATCTAATGATAATATTGGTGCTTTAACCGTGGGCTGTAATGTCTCAACCGTAGCGCTAGCAGGGCTAATGGTACCAAGCGTTAAGGCAGAACCTGTAGGCACAATTAATGAAGTAGCGTATTTTTGGTACAGCAAAGTATCAAGTAAATCACTAACATTTTGTGGCACCGAGTGCAAAGAGGCGTCTCTATCAGCTGGGCGCTCTATCCATACAATACGGTTATCCATTTGCTGTCCAAGTAGTATTTGCTGCAAGCTATAAAGGTTAAGCGCTACCTTTGGTGGCAAGCTACTAATATCAATATTGTCATAACGTTCCAGTAGCCCACGTACGGTAGAAGACTCAAGCTCATGTGGCAGCAAGTAGCGAATATCGCTATCAGACCGTGTTTGCTCTATCCAAAGTTCAACCGCATCTATAAAACGCTGTAGTTCTTCGTGCTCCCCTACACCCATTCGTAAATGGTAAATAGATGCATGTAATCCTAGGGCTTTTGTGGTGCTATCTTCTAGTAGCGAAGCATCATCAATAATAATGCGAGTACTACCAGGCAGCACCTCGCTAGCATCTACCCCAAACTTACCACTAAGCAATGAAAGTAGCTGGGCATGGTCTACAATACTAAGAGTTGGTAAATCTTGCCACTGGCTGCGGTAAGTGTCAGACGTTTGTGTGGCACTAAGTCGGCTTAACCATAGTGATTTTTCGTCACCATGGAGGGATAAATCAGACTGATGTGCGCTACCGTACCACTTCATTTTTACAACAAGACTGGCTTCGTCTGATGTATAAATTTTTTGTTCAATAAGGCTATTCACTACATCAGTCTCACTTAATAAAAATGGAGGATAAATCACTTTAGCACCTTCGGGAACGCTGTAATTATCTAAAAAGGTTTCGACATTTTTTACAACTAGTAATGTTTGTGTGTCCTCCTTAGCAATTTGTTGTAGGTTATGGCGTAGTACGTCGTACGTTACGGGTGTTTCAATAAGCTTAATACCAGGCTCAGACTGCCAGCTTGGGGTATGGTTCGGCAGGCTCACCATGACAGACATGTCATCCTGAGCTTGCCGAAGGACGCGCTTAAGGTTTTTAGCGTCTGCATACCAAGCTGGAGCTTCTATAGCAGTAACAGCAGGCAAATGTTCTGCAAGTAATTGGTACGAAGGCGAACTTTTACTAAATGCATCTATAATGTCTTGTCGCATTGTTTCTGGTAACTCTAAAAGCCTATCCCAAATAAGTTCGAACATTTCTAGCGTGGCGTTTACATCGCCAAGTGCGCGGTGCACAGGGTGATGATTAAGATTTAACGCTGTACTCATGTACGCTAGTGAATAACTTTTTAGTTCAGGAAAAACTAGTGAAGCAAGCATAGAAGTATCCAAGTAAAGTCTATCACTTATATCAATCCCCTCTCCTTTAAGCATATCAATATCAAAGGTAATATTCTGCCCAATAATAACTGTATTTGGGCCTATTGCGGTCATGATGTCATCCCGTAAAGCAGGCATCTCTGGCTTACCTTCTAGGGCGTCTGGTGTAATACGAGTCAGTACTTTAATAACCGGTGGAATCGATTCTTCTATAGCAATAAGCTGTTCGTATTCGTCTACTTTTTTACCATCTTGGTAACGGACAGAAGCAAACTCTATAATTCTATTTTTACCAGCCTGTAAGCCAGTAGTTTCGGTGTCTAGCACCACAAAAGGGAAAGTTGGTAACATATGCCAAAAGTATAGAGCCACGT
>CAYSVN010000016.1:19471-22831 GCA_964434585.1 uncultured Candidatus Peribacteria bacterium
TCTAGCACCACAAAAGGGAAAGTTGGTAACATATGCCAAAAGTATAGAGCCACGTGGCATAATGGGCAATTGGTATTATTAAGGTCGCCTTCGCCGAAAGTCGTGAAGCGCATTGAGGAAGCTGTGGAGGCTACGGCGCACCTTAAATAGATATTTAGTCTTGTAATATTGCTATTACTATGCTATTATATACATAACAAACATAAACTCTTTCCCCTTTTTATATATGTCTAAAACACATGCCCAATTTAATTGGATGTCATTCGCTGTCGGTTTTGTAGTAGCTGTAATTCTAGCATTTTTAGCCGCTAACGGATTATTTGGTAGTTCATTACAAGGATTGCTTTCTACTAAAGCTCCAGTACTCAAGCCTAATACACCAAGTACAGTAGTGCCAGCACCAAAAGTAGCACCAAAAGGAGTGCCAACAGAAGTAGCACCAACAAAAGTACCTATTCCAGGATCAGGAAATAATGGAGGAGATGCTTCTCAATTTTAAGTTATAAAATAATTGAAAATTGATGTAAAAAGAAGGCCTATTTAGGCCTTCTTTTGCTTGAGTATAAAGCAGAAAAGAGTATAATTAAAATAGTATGAACCCACCTGAAGAATTTCCAGAATTTGGCGAAACAAAACCAGAGCAAAAAGTTGGTAATTTTAGTGCAGATGATTATATGGAGGCAAGTAATCCTAACAGAGAAACGGTAGCCAATAATGCTAGTGAAACACCCGATGGCTTAGATGAAGATTTAAACCTAGAAGATGCGACACCAGACGATGATTTTGCAGATATGTTAGGTGAAATACAAGAAATAGCAGCAGATAATGATGACAGCTTTCAGCTAACCGCGGTAGAGCAAAGTATAGAAGAGAAACCTAAGAGAAAAAAACTAACCGAAGCAGAAAGAATAGAGCAAAGAAGGCTTGAATTAGAAAAAAGAGAAAAAATTATCCAGGCTTTAGTAAAAAAAAGGAGTTATAAATTTTATCAGCAGCCAGAGCAAGTTGCGAAACTTACGCAGGTGCTTTCTGACCCCGAGGTAAAAGAGGATCACAAAACCACATTAGCTGAGGCTTACAAAAAACTATGTGAATCAGAGTATGAACTAAAAATAGAAGATATTAACGAAGAATTTTTAGGCGAAGGTGGTAATGGTGCTGTATTTTCAATGAGTAATGTTCCAACATATTATACAATTGTAGAACATATGTTGTGGCTAGAAACATCAGATTTTAAAGGAGACAAAGATGCCACAAGGTTAAGAGCTTTAAAAAACTTAAGACAAAAAGGCGAGACAATGAATGTTGCAGCTAAAATATTTAAAGCTAAAAACATTAACGAAAAACGATTAGCAGCTATTAATAATGAAGCCGCCTATGGAACTGGTGCCGAAACACCAGATAATAACCAGCGTTACGGTGTGCAATATTATAAAGATTTAGAGGTTGCCATTATGACCATGGAAGAGGAAGAAGGTAGAGACTTAAGCCAGGTTAAACACAATGAATTTTTTGGTAAAAATAATATTGAATCTTTCTTTCAGATTTTTGCAGGTGGAATGCTTGGTTTACACCGCCAGAGCCAAGCGGGTAAAAGCCATGGAGATGTTAAGTTGGGGAATATAATTTTACTAAATTCGGGTAGGGTAAAATGGGTAGATTTTGCTACTGCTCAACTTGGAAACAGTATTCGTAAGGGAGGCAAGCTACAAGGAACACCAGCCTACTTACCACCAGAGAGATTTAACGATCAAGAAATTTTACAAGATAGATTAGATACATTTGCCTATGGTGTAGCTATGTGGAAACTACTAACTGGAGAGCATTTATTTTCGGGTTCTGATGATGTAGATGTTTTACGTGCAGACAGAATGGCGTATTACAGAGGTGATACTAAACCAGATTTTACATACAAACACTGGGATAAAGTTCCAAAAAAATATCATGCAAGACTAAAAAAATCTATCGAGTTAATTAAAAAGATGGTCTCCGCAAAATCTATTGAACGTGGAGGGGTATTAGCTAATACAAAAGATTCTTACAATATTTCTAATTTTAAAGATAAAAAATCTTTCGACCAAATAGAAGATTTTAACAATGCAGATTCTCCTGTTACAAAAGTGGCCTTAGGGAGCTCTAAGGTCAAAAAATATTTTGGCTACTTAATGGGGCTAAGAGACTATAACGGAACCAAAGATGCACCAAGTACAGAACCTTATAGAAAAATTGGCGCAAGGCAAAACCTTGTTAGAAAAGGAGTTACATTTCTTTTAGGAGCCGCCGCAGTGTTTGATGCCTGGTATATAACAAGCGGAAAAGACCAAGCAATAGAAAAAATAGACAAAGATCAGCAAAAAATAGCACAAGCTGATGCTGAAAATTTTAAAAAAATGGAAATAATTAGACAAGCTGCATAAAAAGAAAATCAACTAAGAGAGCTAGAAGAAAAAAAAGGTAACATAATGCTAGCAACTAATGATGCTAAGATCGTAAGTGCAATTCAAGCAACTAGGGAAAAGCGTGTAGATACAATAAAAAGCGACCAGATGCATATTGCTACACAGGTTGTTATGACAGAGACTCAAGAATGTAGTGAGGAAGAAAAGATTGATACCTTGATGCCTAATAGAATTTTGCTGTATACAGACAGAGGCGCTAGAGAAAACACTGTGGAAAGACAATCATTTAAAATTTATTATAATGGACACATGACTTTTGAAAAGCCTCATACTGCAATAGATCAGCCGGTATTATCATACAGCGGGCTAGATAGAGAAGATGCGGCAAATTTCATTTACAACGTGCAGCAAAAATATATCTTAATGAATAAGCCAAAAGATTTTAAGCCAGAAAGCAAGCAAGAGATTAATAACAGAACATATATTGACTATAGCTTATTTAATTTAAATATTTATGATTTAAAAGACTCTGAAAAAACCAATTTAAGCAACAGGGAAAAATTATTACACCTTGGTGTAATTAGCATTGGTTTCGCTGGAAAATTATGTTATTACACATTAGCTGATGGCAAACCACAGGTTGTGACAGAGATCACCAAGTTACCAGTTGCAATCAAGAAAATAATTTTAGAATTTGAAACAGCTGAAACTGCAGTATATTATTCAACAAATCAAACGGTTAAACTTCCTGTCCAAAAAGATGAGGTACAGTCAGCCTTTGAAGGGTTTTTACCAGTTATATTAAGATCTTTAAGTTTGGTGCAGAAAGAGGTAATAGAATCATTATCTGAAGAAGAGCTAGAGAACATTGGCATAAACCCAAATACATTTTGGTATGCAAATGATGACATTACATATAATGACAATCGAAATGCTGAAGAAGAAGTAACAAGGCTAGCAC
>CAYSVN010000017.1:0-19565 GCA_964434585.1 uncultured Candidatus Peribacteria bacterium
ATACTGCGGTATTTTTTACGGATTTTATCCATGTTTCGTTTAGAGATACCCTCTACCACCTGGTTGGTAAATTCTTCTGAAGTGGTATACACAACAGCCGCATTAGGATTGCGTTGTAAAATAGAGTTACCAACCGCTTGCAGTAAGTGTGTTTTACCTAGGCCAACATCTCCATATAAAAATAATGGATTATATTTGCCACCAGGGTCCGCTGCCACTGCTTGGCAAGCGGCATGGGCCAAGCGGTTACTACCACCCACCACAAACGAACTTAAATTATATTTATTATTTAAAATCTTCGAAACAACACCTGCAGGCAGGGTAACCTCTTGCTTGCCTGGTTTTTTACGTTTTTTCTTTTCAGGAAAATGTTCTAGTAAGTTAATGGTTTTATCGGGCATGTCTTTAAGGCTAACATCAACTTTATAGATAACTTGTGCAATACTTGGCTCAAGTTCTTTGGCAGCCTTAAGGGTAATTTCTTGATAGTGCTCTAGGTGCCAATTTAAAAAACTTGGTAAAGGTAGGCCGATAATAAGTGTGTTATCTTCTAGTCCTAAAACGGCAGTGTCCTTAAAAAACGTAATAAACTGACCACGAGGAACCTGTGGCGCAAGCGCCACTAAAGTTTGCAGCCAAAGATTAGTAAGGTCTTTGCTCATGTATTAAAAAAGGCGAATAACGTCTGCAATCGTAATAACCACAATTAGTAGTAAAATAAACGCAAAGCCGATTGTATTTACCATCATCTCTAAATTACGATCTACTGGTTTACCACGGACAGCTTCTAGAATCACAAAGATCAGCCGCCCTCCATCAAGCGCAGGAAATGGTAGAATATTTAAAATAGCTAAGCTTAAACTAAGGAGTGCCATTAGGCGGAAGTATTGCGAAAATCCAGTTTGGAGTGATTGATGCGTTAATTGAGCAATGCCAACGATTCCTGTAATTTCTTGTGGAACAGCGCCTTGGGTAAAGAGCGACCCAAACAGTCCACCGATGCCTTTCATAGTCAGTACGGTTACCAGGCCAACTTCACGGAGTGAATAATAAGCCGATGCTCCAATGCCTTTATTAACCATCTCTAATTCTAATGGGGTTTTTTGGAACACAATTCCACTCTTTCCATCTACAAGTGCAATCGTTAAATCAGACACTTCATTATCGCCATGCTCCAATGTATAAGTAACCTCTTGTTTATTAAGTTGAGCACTAACTACATCTTCCGCCTCAAGTATTTCTACACCGTCAATTTCAGTAATAATACTTGGTACAGGGAAATTAGCCTGCTTAGCCGGACCTGCTTCGGTAACGCCAGAGACAACAATGCCAGTTTCCAGTATTAATTCACCACGATCAGCTGCCTGCTCCATACTATCTAAAGAGATAAAACTTGGAGTCCAGCCAGTTAGCCAAAAACCAAAGAATAAAATAATAAGCGCAAGTACTAAGTTCATAAATACGCCCGCTACTAAAATTAATGCACGACTCCACAGGCTAGCTGCAGCAAATGACCCTGGCTCCTTAGAAGCTTTTTGGTCAGCTTCACCACGCAGTCGTACAAATCCCCCAAAAGGAATCCAGTTTAACGTAAACTCTGTTCCCCATTTTGTAAATAAACTTACTGCTTTCGGCGGTAGTCCAAAGCCAAATTCATCCACCTCTACCCCTCGCCATCTAGCTACTAAGTAATGCCCTAGTTCGTGAATAATCACAAGGGCAGTCATTAAAATTACAAAACCAATCAGCGAAATTAACGTAGTCATCAATAATAAATAGAGTATTAAAAGGTGATTTAGTATAACAAGATGTGGAAAAGCTGCAATGTTTTCCACAGTGAAGATGTTGTTCTTTTAAAAGACTATGGGCTAACCTTATTGTTAGTAGCGGTCGTAGGCTAGCACAAGACCCCAAACCTCTTTAGTGCCAGCTTCTTTTAACGTTTTAGCACATTCGTTTAACGTGCTACCTGTTGTAAAAACGTCGTCGATGATAATAATAATTTCTCCTTTAACATCGATTTTACATTCATTAGCAGAAAATGCATTATCAAGAGCGGTAAGCCTAGCTTTACGATTACGTTTTGCCTGCCTGCCAGTTGGCCGTATTCGCTTAAGGATGCTTTGATGTGTAAGTTTATTCTGCTTGCAAAATAATTCTGCTAATTGCTGCGATTGATTAAATCCCCGACTAAACCTTCGAGTCCAATGAATAGGGACATAGCTAACGATGCACTCGCTAGGCAATAGAGAATGGGCAGCATTAAGAAGAATACTTAAGCGGTCCCCTGCCGGCTTGTAACTATCGTACTTCCAGCGTTTAACGGTGTTAGCAATAATAGATGGCTGGTACTCACTACAGGCAATCACGGTATCTAAATATGGCAATTGCTTATGTTGTAAATCAAGCTTATTAAATACAATAAGCTCAGAGAATTCTTCTACAGCCTGCTGGGTATCTTTAGCTGAGGGAAATAATAACTGGCTGAGTAGAGTAAACATAGCAGCTTACTATAACAAATAATAACTAGCTCTGTCTAGATAATTTAAATATCACAGTGTAATGTTTATGATAAAAAAATGGCACCTCAATGAAGTACCATTAGTTTGTCTTTCAATAGTTAGTTTTTAATTGTTAAGTTGAAGATAATGAGAGCGGATCTGAGAAACGTTCTGCAGACCATGTTGATTCATGTAAGCAAGAATGCCTCTTAGAATCTGTTTGACAAGGCCAGGCCCACTGTAGACAAGGCCAGTGTAAAGCTCTAGTAAGTTTGCACCGGCTTGCAGCATCTCAATGGCGCGCTCGGCAGAATTAATGCCGCCAACACCAATAATAACAGCATCTTTCCAGTGTTCACGAACAACTTTGACGGTACGAAGAGAGTCTTTAAACAGCATCGGACCACTTTCGCCACACGGGAAATCCGCTGAAGGCTCATGTGCATCGCCAACGGTTGCTGGGAATGTGTTACATGTCACCATGCCAACAAAACCAGACTGCTTTGCAATGTCACATTTTTGCCGAATTTCATCATCTGATAAATTCGGAGCAATTTTCAACAGCAATGGCTTATCCGTTGCAGCCCGTAGATTTTGACAGGCTTCTCGTAAAAAATCTGAAGACTTTTCAGCATCAGACTTACCAGTATTCGGACAGCTGTCATTTAGTTCTCCAAACGTCATCAGGTCCTTGAACATTGCAGCGATGTAAGCTTGGTCTTCCAGGATATAAGGAGGCCCAAGACCAGTATTGTATCCAAAACTGACTCCAATTGGCATATTTGGATGCCACCAACGAAATCGTGAAAGGTTACGATGGGCATCAATTGCGCCAAGCGAATTAAGCCCCATGCGATTCTTAATGCCTTCCTTTGCTGGCAGTCGAAACATACGAGGCTTGCTGTTTCCAGATTGAACAAAGCGAACAATGGTGCCTACAACGTAGCCACCAATACCCATAGCTGTAAGGGCACGGCCTACAATACCGCGCTTATCGAAGCCGGCAGCGTTCATAATTGGGCTGTTAAACCAATCACCAAACACTGTTTGTTGCAAACGGCTATCGTTTACGCGGCGGCCTATGTAAAACACAGGCCAAAAGTACCGCATAGCAAACATTGCAATGTTATGGGCTTTCTCTGCTGGTAACAGGAACAAAATCGGTCGAATGACTTTATACATTTTTCTACTCCGTGAGTTAAAAACTAGTTGTTAAAGGACAATCCCACAATATTAAGCAATAAAGCAAAAAGAAGTGAGTAGTTAACCTTATGTTTAACAGTAATGAAAGTCAATATGTACCAATTGTAAAATAATACTTTGCCTGAATTGTGCTTTTGCTATTTACAGACTTAGTGATTCTTCGTAATATCACCGCACTTACCACGGGTCGGTAGTCCGTCTTCGTCCGCTGCGGCGAACTACGTCGAGACTTTATCGGTATTTTACATCACGGGTCGGTAGCTCAGTGGTAGAGCAGTTGGCTCTTAACCAATTGGTCGTGGGTTCGATCCCCACCCGACCCACCAACATAGCATGCTTTTAATCAATAAAAATGAGGGTTCTCCTGAGCGCAGACGAAGGGGTCACCCGACCCACCAACAATATAAAATCCACTTATTGCGTCCTTGTCGTTATGGGGTGAGAAGTTCATCCTGAGCGTAGCCGAAGGGATCCTCACCCGACTCACCACCAAAGATTGACAAAAATATAAAATTTAATATAATAATTAACTATGTCTAAACTTAGCTCTATTGAAGATATGTTGGAAAATGGCGCAATCGTCACACGTGATGGTGAAATTGTACGCATAGGCAACCATATACAACAGCACCCAGTTTACAAGACTCCTGCTATAGAAATAGATGTTTATTATCCATTATCCTATATTCAAAAAGGCGTATTTGATGTTTTATATTTAAGAGATACAGAAGAGTTGAGACAGGTTCATAGAGGTACAAGGAGTTCTATTGATCAGTTATCAATTTTTGGTGGTGAATTTTCTACAACAGAATTTAGCGGGCAAGACGCGGGCGGTGTTTATATGACCACGCTGGTGACAGGTGTAAATGGTCAAAAAAGCGAGCGCATGTTGGCAACATTAAAAAAACTGATTAAAGAAGGCCTAAGGCCTAAATTTGGAAGACTACTTCTTGCTCCAGAAGAATCATATTGCGATCAAAAAATGATACCCATAGAACAAAGTAAGCTAGAAATTAATATTACCAATTTTAATGATCGTGCTTTAGAAGAGATTTGGTTAGGAGAAGGTTCTGGTCGCAGTAATATTGAGGCTAATCGTAAACATATGTTATTTACTGACGAAATAAAACCATTAGAGTATTTATTGGGTGAAGTTCAAGGGATGGCGCCTAACGATCCGCATCTTGATAAGTTTTGGGTTATTAGTAGAATGTTGCGCGACAGATTTACTGAAGAAAAAACCAGCGTAAGACATGGCGATGCTGTTATTTTTGATCCGTATCGCTCAAAGGGCATTAGGCAAATTGAGGTCTATAATACTGACGAACATAAAATATATAAGCCTTCAGAATTAGATATAAAGGTAAAAATGTTTAAATGTAATTTTCAGCATTCTAGCGACATGTATTTCGATCGTGTCTAATTTATCCCGCAGCTTCAATTTTAGCAGCGTCTTTATTGCACTGTCGTTGGATAATTTTGTAATCGTATGGAAAGTGGTAGGTTTCTAGCGTACGAACCACGCTAGCAAATACGTTCCAAATGTCAGCTTTATTATAACAGAATGCATTCCCCTGCTCTTGTATTGGGTTATAGTCCCGAAGCGAAGGCGTTGCTGGTGTAATGGGTACTGCGCCATGTTTTAAGCAGGTATACAGCTCACTACGCATAGAAGGGTCATCAACAAATAAACACATGTCTGCCGCTTCAATAGCTTGGGCTGGTGACCATGTGTCTGGTAGTACTGCTAGGTTATAATATTCTTCACAGGCAGCAGTAATATGGGCTGGAGGACTACAGAACAACACTTGTACATTCTGGCTAGCAAGCGCAGGTAGTAACACTGTTAACATCTCGCTACATTTAACCTCTGGCACTACAAGCAGTGCGCGCTTAGAATCAGGGGTCCATTCTACTGCTTTTTGCAATGCAAGTTTTAGTTTCTTCTTCTGTTCAAAAGAAATAGTAGGGCTTTTTTTCGTCTTCATGGTTGACGTAGAGGAAGGTTGCATAACAGCGATTAAGCAGAAAGGGATTAAAGAGTGCTGAGATGATTGGGCTAAAGAAAGTAATCGAGGTTATTGTTTGTTTTCTCTGAACTAATCTAACTATTATAGCAGTTTTTATGCGCCTTTCCAAGGGTAGAGGCCTAAAAAGTACTAGACAAATAAGTGATGTGTTTTTGTATACTAAAGATTAGTTAAATGTATGATGTTATCGTAGTGTTTTTAGAGGTTTTTTATAGTAGTGAGTTATGAATAGTAATTAGTGAATAGTGCAGATATCAAGCCCTTCACTATCCACTATAACCTACTCACTACCCACTTTTTTATAGCCATAACAAACTCCCCCATCTATACTCCGTTTATGAACAGCGATCAAAAACATCTTGTACTCATCGACGGGCACCACATGCTTTACAGAGCTTATTGGGCAATAGCACGAACATTAACCACTGATGATGGCCAGCCAATAAATGCTGTGTTTGGTTTTTTTTCAATGATGATGAATATTTTAAACACCGAAGAGCCAGATTGTTTAGCTATTTGTTTTGATGCCGGCAGCAAGACAGTGAGACATCAAGAATATGACGCCTATAAAGACGGTCGCGCCGACACGCCCGATGATTTCTATCCTCAGGTAAAAATGGTTCTCAATCTACTGCAAACATGGAATATGCCACTTATTTCCCATAGCGACTACGAAGCAGATGATTTTTTGGGAGCCTATGCGCACGATGCACTAAAGTCTGGTGTGCATTCTACAATTGTCACAGGCGATAAAGATACCTATCAGTTAGTAAAAGAAGGTATTCGTATAGCATTACCTCACAAAGGGTATCAAGCTGTTGAATACATTAGCCCAGAAGAAGTAAAAGCAAACCTAGGCATTAGGCCAGACCAAGTGGCCGACTACAAGGGGCTTTGCGGTGATAGTTCTGATAATTTACCAGGAGTGGTTGGAATTGGCCCAAAGACAGCTGTACAACTGCTAGATGCGTACGAAAGTCTAGAAAATGTTTATAAACACATTGAAGATATTCGCCCTAGTGTAAAAGAAAAGCTAATAAATGATAAGGACCAGGCTTTTATGTGTAAAAGGCTAGCAACAATTCTACTTGATATTCCCCTACCGCACACCTTAGAAGAACTAACGGTAGCAGAATTACCAGCACGTCAGATTATTGATGAGTTCCAAGCATTAAAATTTAATGTGTTACTACGAAAATTTGAACGCATGTTGCAAACTTCATATGGCCAAACCAGATTCAACCTTACCGGTGTAAGTGAAGGTGGCGTACAGGCAAGCAGTGTTCAGCAGACATTATTTTAGCCAAAGGTGGAAGAAGTTACAAAGGTGTCAGAGGTGTAAAAGGCCCTTCTGCAACACCTGCAACTTCTGCCAACTTTCTTCTATCCTCTACTATACGAACAATATCTGTACTCACCTATTTTTTGATGATTTTTTATAGGGTAAAATTGTTATTCAATGGCTTAAATTAAACAAAAAAAATGAATAATATTTGTATACAAAAGAGAGTCTACGTACACATGATTTCGTCAGTACCCCCTTGCTGAAGCCATAAACTAATGTCAGACTGCGGTCTACGAATGAATCTATTCGTATCCCTATATCTTTTAATTTTTCCCCTACATATGGCTAAAGAACGAATTATAACGAGTTTGGACATTGGTACATCAAAAATTAGAACAGTTGTTGCTGTTGCTGGTAGTAATCCAGAATTCCAGATGGTACCCAATGTTATTGGTGTTGGTGTTTCCCCTTCTCTTGGTATCCGTAAAGGTCAAGTAATCGACATTGAAGAACTTATCCATAATATTATTGCTTCTTTAGAAGATGCAGAACGTATGGCTGGAGTCCCTATTAATCATGTATTTGCGAGCGTTAGTGGTTCTCATCTAGAATCATTTGATAGTAAGGGTGTAATTGCAATCTCTAGTCCAGAAATTAGTAATGATGATATTTCGCGAGTACTAGAAGCAGCTCAAGCAGTAAACGTACCAAGTAATCGTTCCATCTTACATATTGAACCTAAGATGTTCTCTGTAGACGAGCAAGCTGGTGTAAAAAATCCAATGGGTATGACAGGTATCCGCTTAGAGGTAGCAGCCCACATTATTACCGGTCTTCTGCAAAATGTAAAAAATCTTGAAAAAGCGATTGACCAAAGTGGTATCGATATTGATGCTTTAGTACCAGCAACGGTTGCTATTGCTGAGTCTGTTCTTAGTAAGCGTCAACGTGAGCTAGGAGTAGCAGTAATTGATGTTGGAGCAGGTTGTACAAAGCTGGCTGTGTACGAAGAAGGAAGCATTCTTCATTCTGCAAGCATTCCAGTAGCAGGTGAAAGTGTAACGAGCGATATTGCTATTGGTCTTCGTACTTCACTAGAAACCGCAGAAAAAATTAAAATTGAACATGGTTCATTAACACCAGTAAATGTAGCTGAGCGTGACATGATTGAAATTGCAGAAACAAACGGTGCAGATACACAAAATGTCAGCAAACGTTACATGTGTGAAATTATGGAAGCTCGTTACACCGAAATCTTTAGCATGGTTAATAAAGAGCTAGAAGAAATTGGTAGAGCAGGCATGTTACCAGGTGGTGTGGTGCTTACCGGTGCCGCAATGAAAGCTCCAGGAGCATTAGAACTCGCACGTGATACATTAGGACTTCCAGTACAACTTGGTTACCCAAGTGAAATTGGCGGCGTAATCGAAAAAGTAGATGATCCTGCTTACGCTACAGTGCTCGGTACTATTGTATGGGGCCTTAAAGAGGATATTTCACGTCCTGCATTCTCTGGAAAAATTTCCCTTAAAAACTTGTCTGGTAACGCTAGGCAAATCGGCGGCTGGCTTAAAAGCTTACTTCCTTAAAACACGTATTTAACTTAACAACTTTTTATTTAACTATTTCTTTTCTCTCTCATGGCTGAATTACGATCAATTTTCTCTGGCTCACGTGGCCAATCTTCTACTGGTGATGACTCTGCAACAACCGACGCTTCTGGCGAAGTTCGTCCAGATATGTCTTTAGGCGCTAATATTCGCGTTCTTGGTATCGGTGGTGGTGGTAACAATGCAGTTACCCGTATGATCAACGCTAAAATCAAAGGCGTTGAATTTATTGCAGCAAATACTGATAGCCAAGCGCTATACCATAACCCAGCTGCCACTAAAATTACTCTTGGACGTGGTATTACTCGCGGACTTGGTGCTGGTGCAAATCCAGCAATTGGTAAACAGGCTGCCGAAGAAAGTGCAGAAGAAGTTAAAAAATCTATCGAGGGCGCAGACATGCTGTTCCTTGTTGGTGGTGCTGGTGGTGGTACTGGTTCTGGTGCTCTGTCTGTTTACGCCGAAATGGCAAAATCAATGGGTATTTTAACCATTGCTGTTGTAACCAAGCCGTTTAGCTTTGAAGGCCTTCGTCGCAAAAAAATTGCTGATGAAGCCATTGAGTCACTAAAAAATAAAGTAGATACACTTGTTGTTATCCCTAACGATAAAGTACTTTCTCTTATTGATAAAACAACTCCTCTAACAGAAGCATTCCAAGTAATCGATGAAGTATTACTACAAGCTATTGAAGGAATTGCTAATCTTATTACTGTACACGGAGTCGTAAACGTAGACTTTGCTGACGTAAAATCAGTAATGACAGACGCAGGTACAGCCCTTATGGGTATTGGGTTTGGTACTGGTGATAGCCGTGCAGCAGAAGCTGCTCGTGCAGCGATTGATAGTCCGCTTCTAGAATCATCTATTAATGGTGCTAAAGGACTACTACTTAATATTACCGGTGGTAGCGACTTAAGTATGTTCGAAATCGATGAAGCTGCTCGTATTGTTACAGAAGCTGCTGACCCAGAAGCAAATATTATCTTTGGTGCAGTTATTGATGAAAACCACACCGGCGAAGTAAAATGTACAGTAGTAGCTACCGGGTTCGACCCTGCTACCGCTGGTCGTACCACTGCTACAAAAGCAAGTACATTTAGCCGAAGCTCACTTGGTGAAGCTGCAGCTACTCCAGCTGCTAACACAGCTAGCAACGAAGCTCCTGCTGCTAATGCAAAATACGACCAAGAAGAACTAGAAGTGCCAGCATTTATGCGAAAGCCTTTAAATTAACACTAGCCCGTAGATTCTCTCAGAAAATCCCCTGTTACACTAAATGTGTAGCGCGGGGTTTTTTGTTGATGAAAACTTTGCAAGGGTTGCAGATGTTGAAGAGGTCTAAGAAGGGTGGTTCGGCAAGCTCACCATGACAGTGTGTCATTCTGAGCTTAACCGAAGGGCTTTTTACACCTCTGACACCTTTGCAACCTCTTAACCCTCTTCCACGTTTGTTCCCGTCGTCCCAAACCCTCCCCTGCTCTCCTTGTTACTAAAATTAGTTTCCTGCCATTGGGCACGTGCAATTGGTATAATCATGCCCTGGCCAATACGGTCGCCACGTTTAATGGTTACGGTAGTTTTGGTAAAGTTATACACTTGCACCATTAGCTCGTCTTCTGGGCCGTGGTAGTCTTGGTCTATAACACCAATAGAATGCGGGTGCATTAAACCGGTTTTACGCGGTGTAGAAGACCGTGGTGCAATAATAAGTCCGTATCCTTCTGGTACTTCTATAATTAAATTTGTTGGCACCAGTACAATGGCACTTGGTTCAACAAGTGTTTCCATGCGTGCATAAATATCAAACGCAATTGCACCTTCTGTTTCGTACTGAGGCAGCGGTAAAGAGTTATCAACTCGTTGAATGTTAACAGCAATATTCATGCATGCAGTATAATTCAATAATTATTACAAGCCAATAGCGTCAGCTCTGCCACCCTTACCCTTCTCCGTCATCATCAAGACGTCTTCTGCTACTTGCATTAGAGTTACTTTTTTTATTTGGCATTTCATTCCCTGTCATGTGTTTATAAACTTTTTCGAGGTATTCTTGAGCAGAAGGGTTACCTGTGTCCTTATATTCGTCAATGATAACACCTAGGTCTAGCAGGCCATAATCATAGTAAAGGCTATACATATTCTCACTATTGCCAGTCCAGCTTTCTTCTTCGTCAAGAACTCTAATTTTTTTATCAGCAAATTTAACAGAACTGTTACCGCCAAGAGATCCTTTAATTAACGATTTTGACAATTTCTCTTTAACAACATCTTTATATTGCTGCAAGTCTGCTTCTAGGTGTCCTACCGGCTCTCCTTTGCTTCTTAGCTTTTTAATAAGTTCTTCTTTTTGCACAACTCTACATGCCAGGCCTTCTGCAAAAAATTCTGCCTTTTTACCTAAGGCAAAATCATCTTTTTGGTTAATTAGAATATAACCAAAAGTCGTTTCGCTATTCATGTAGTTTTCATTCATCTCTTGGAATAGTGACTCATCATTCCAGCTATCATCGGAAACAAGTTGTTTAGGTACTGGTTCGCTCGATATTTTTTTAAAGTATGCATCAATAATTTCTTTATTGCCATCATTTTCATTACCTAGTGTTACCATGCTAATGTGCGTTAAACCAGAAGATTTTTCAGGGTTATTAAGTTCTTCTTTCCAGGCAGCTTTTGTAACATCAACTACAGAACCCGTCAGCACTTTACCAATTACAATATCAAGGTCTACCCCAGCACCAGGTTGTCCAAGTTTAGGATTAATTTCTAGGACTTTATTTTTAATAATACTATAAGTGGCACCAAAGTTACCAACCTCAGAGGCAGGCTTATCAGTATTTTGCCACTTGATAATAGCTTTCTCGCTATGTTTAGCAGCGAATGCAAGAGTTGGTGCAATAGAGGCAACTGAAGGAATAGCCGTAGAAACTTTCTTAATCATTGCGTTAGAAAGTAGATTTCTAAAACCAGGATCCATTTCTAGTTTTCTAAACCACTGTGCTGCAATTGCGGTACTGGCATGCGCATTTTTAACTTCACCAAGAATAGCCTTACCAGCTCCCATCCATTTGTATATTTCGTTTTCGTCTAAATACTTTTGGCACTCATACAGTTTTTGTTCGTGACCACGAATTAGTTTTACTTCTTCTTCTCCTTCCTTAATCCCTCTATCAACCCCTGAAGCGTTGTTCGCTGAAGCCATAGAAGAATGCTCACGGTCAAGCCAGTCAATCCATTCTCTATCGCCTCCAAATAATTGGTCTAATTGTTGACCATTAGAATAATATTTACCTTTTGTTCCAAAACCAAAGAGCAGCCCTCGCTCAGAAGCAAATTTTAACATTGCCATTGCTTCATGCTGCTTACCTTCGCTAACCGCCTTTGCAAAATCGCCTCCCTTTCCATTGTTACCAAATAGATTTTTAAAAGAGGGGTCATTTACCTCTAGTACTTCGTCTCTGTGTTTTTTCTCTTCTTCATTAAGTTGGGAATATCTATTATTAATAATATCAGTATCCAGATAATTAAATGCAGGAAAAGGTTTTCCTAAAACAGTTTTTAAAGCTTTAGCAATAGGAAGCCCCACATGGTACTGAAATTCATTGGCTTTAAGCGTATTATGGCGCTCCCAAGATTTAAGTAAATTCTCACCAAATAGCTTCGTACCTTTCCACATTTGGCTAAGGGTAAACCACTTTATAGTAAGCCTGGCCCCACCAGGCATTGGAATACTAAACTTACTTCGACTTTTAGGACTAGCTGAACCGCCAGTATTACCTGCTTTAGCTGCCTCATCTGCCTCCTCTAGTTCTTGTAATAATGGGCCAGCCCACTTATTATAATCATTTTCAAAATCTGCAGTACGGTCTTTTTGTGCCTCCAGGTGTGTTAGGTAATCTTTTACTTCCTTGGTATCTAAAAATTTAGATGCTAAGCCCTGTTTGGCTTCATTGTCCAAGTTATTCCATGCACCATGGCCAATATCATTATCTTCTAATGTCTTTTTTAGCGCTTCAATAAGGTCGGTAAGTCCAGAAGGAATGACATTACCATCTTTATCATAGAATGTAGTATTATTAGTATTTAAAAATCTTATTAATTCTTTAGGGTGAATTTCTCCCTTCGAAAATTTTTCTAACTGATCAATATGTTTTATAATTTCCTCATTAGTGTCTGCAATCGCTTGGCCAATCCTATGGTGATCTCTCATTTTTATACTTTCTTCTTCATTATAAACCTTCGCCTTAATAGCACTGTTTAATGCTTCGCCTACTTTTGCAGTATGTTCACGAAACTCTGTATTTTTTTGCGCTAACTCCTCTTTTGTTTGCGTTAAAGCTGCAAACAAGCCTTCAGTTTTTTCAATATACTCAAACGTTTTTTTAGTAATGGCATCTAAATGTTTTTTTATATCTTCAGTTTCTTCGGTGTTAAATTTCTTAACAGTACTTACTTCGGCAGAAATTTGATTAAGGTCTAAGTTACGGTGAAATGCTAGTAAAGCAACCTCTTTATCTTGTTTAGATAAAGCCTGCCAAACACTAGAAATATTCTCTGGCGTCATGCCACGCCAAGGGTTGCTAATATCGTTTACTAAATTTATGTTGTGTTGGTTTTGTAGGTCATTCAGGGCATTTGCAAATTTTTGTTTAACTTCGGAGCTTGCCTCTGGGCTTATTAAGTATTTTACAAATGGTTCAATATCATACTCTGGTTCTATAAATAGCCATTTTACACCCCTTGCTAGGTTATCTTCTGCTTCCATAATAGGCTTATAATAAGCGATTCTTTGTTGTATGTTTTTGTACCACTTTAACTCCTCTACATCAAAAAATTCTCCAGGGTTATCTAAATCAATATTAAGGGCTTTAATTTTCTCTTCTAATGTTTGAATGTCAGACAAGCTTAATTGGTCTTTATCAATGGTTTGTTTTTCTTCTTCTGTAACTCTATCAATAAATAATTTTTCAAACTGTGCATTTGTTTTATCAGTTTCATTAACTAGTTCTTTAACCTCCGCTCTTGCCTTTAATAGTCGTTGTTCAATACTAGAGTTTTGTAAAATTTCATTCGCAATATTTCTCGTCTCATCAATTGCGCTTGGGACATTTTCAGCAAATGCTGCATTGGTTTCAAAGTGATCGTAAAGCTTCTTGTTCCATTTTTCCTTTTGATCTTTTTTCAATGATCTGTAAATTTCTGCAACCAGTACTTCGTCAAACCCTGGGGCAAGATGCTCCAACTGTCTATTAGCATGCTCATAAAGCTCTTTATAAGCTCCTCTTTTATTAGGTATTGATTCAATCAGATCTTTAAAAAAACTTTTATCCTGGCTACGAATGTACGTTACAAACATTAACATTTCTTTAGAAAGTTCAGCGTTAACAGGAACCTCAAAATTCTCATCGACGTAACAAAGCCTTGTTTCTTTATGGAACAGTCGCCGTTTTTGGAACAACCTTAAAAGCATTATAGTTTACTAATACGAACAATATATTGCAGCCATCCCTCCCCTTTTTCGTTGTCATACGCGGCATAATTCGACATCGCGTTAAAAATTGCCTCCACTTCTGCCTCGGGAACATGGACACAAACTTCGCTAAACATAAATTTACGTTGGGTAATATGTAGCTCAAAATGGCTTTGATGTTGCACAATCCAAAACGATTTACAGTGGTCCCATTGCATAAGTTGTTGCCCCCACATAAAACCTCGTTTAGAAATTGAATGCTGTTGATTGCTTGGCTCCTGGTGCTGTAACCAGTAGTACACAGCGCTTGCTAACATAAGCAGTGCCGTAAAGGTATAGGCTTTAATGTAAATACTGTAAGCAAACAGTAAAAATACAAAAATCGATGCTCCAATATACCAATGTAAGCTACGTTCAATATGGACATGCGAAGGCGCTTGCCATTCCAGATCAAGAGGTGGTGTATTTGTAGTAATCATAATCTATCTATTATAGCATAAACTTGCGCTTAAAACTAGTCTTTAAACTATAATAATTGTTTATTTTCTGATCAGAATCATAAAAATATTCAAGCTATTTTTTGTAATTTATGTCAAGGTGTGTTTGTCAAGGATATTTAACATAATGTTGTTCAAATATAAAAGCAAAAAGCCATTGACGCTTTAGGAAAAACGCACCACAATAACAAAGTATGAAACACGGATATCTTCTTATTAATAAGCCGGCAGGCATGACAAGCCACGACGTGGTAGCAATTGTCCGTAGAACTCTGCACGAAAAAAAAGTAGGCCATTTAGGAACGCTAGACCCAGCAGCTACAGGCCTTATGGTGCTTGCTGTCGGTAAAAAAGCTCTTAAGACTATCGAGCTATTTAATAAGCTGCCAAAAACATATCAGGCAGAATTAGTATTTGGTGTAACCAGTACCACGTACGACCGCGAAGGCGTATTAACAAATGTGCAAGCAAAACCAGGCTGGCCAGAGCCTACTTGGCACGACATTCAAAACACATTAACCGATAATTTTATTGGCAAAATTAGCCAAACTCCGCCAGTGTTTAGTGCGCTACACATTGATGGCGAACGCGCGTACCAAAAAGCTAGACGTGGTGAAACTGTAACCATGCCTAGCCGAGAGGTAGAAATTTCTAAATGCGATTTATTAACATATAAATTTCCAACAGCTAGTATAGAGGTTGCTTGTGGTAGCGGAACGTATATTCGCAGCATTGCACACGATCTTGGCCAGCAACTACGCTGGGGTGCATATTTAAGCGCGTTGCACCGTACAACATTTGGCCAATGGAATATAAAAAATGCTGTTAATTTAGAAGAATTAGACTGGAAACACATTACTCCATTAAAAGAAATTTTAACCTGTTTCCAAAAAATAGAAGTTACTCCAGAGCAATACATCAACTTACAACACGGTAAAGATTTAGCTAAGCAAAAAGATCTAGTTGGCCCAGTTATTGCCTGGTGCGAAGGTTTACCGGTAGCACTACTTGAGGAAAAAGCTGGCCTCTGGCATCCAAGGAAGGTGTTTTAGGTTGTAGTTATTAAGCTAGATGCTATAATTTTTTACTATCTTTTTAAAAAATATATGCAACATCCATCCTATTCAAAGCTTATTCAAAAAGTCAAAACAGATTACGAAGAAACTGTTTATCAAAATCCTCAATTAAAAAATCGTGCTTTTTGGGATATCTTACGCCATCCAAGTAATCCATGCGTATCTGCATGGAGTGACTTATTAAAAGGTATGTGCTCTGATATAAATGGTGATATTGCTACACCGGTACTAGGTGTTCGGTCAGACGTATTTGGTATAACTAAAAATGGTAGTAAAATGCTTGCTCAAGACGCTGTAGACGCAGGTCCAGAATTTAACTTACTTAATGATTATCGATCTATTTCTGCTCATCCAGAATCGCAAGCGGAGCTAATGCGCCTAGGTGTTGCAAACAGTTTTTACAAATTATTAAGACATGAAAGTTATAGCCAGCTACAACAACTCTTAAATACGATTGAACAACTAGAGGGTGAGATAAAATTTAATCAAGGAGCTTCGGATGTTATTAATTCACTTGGTGTAAGTGGGGCTGGCATGCAGGGTACTTTAGAGTTTGACATTGAAAATGGTGCAAATCACATTATGCATAGCCAAAAATTACAATCTGTACTAAAAGAACTAAGAAGAATTGAACCATTATACGATGCCTTTCACTCTTAAAAATAAAGATGTTAGTATTCTAATTAAAAAAGTTGACGATAGAGTATTTTACAGCATGGTGGGTGATACAGGATTCGAACCTGTGACCTCTGCAATGTCAATGCAACGCTCTAGCCAACTGAGCTAATCACCCTTGGTAATTTTTAATCTAGACTTCACTATTGATTAGTATTAGGCAGCGAAGTTGTAAACTGCCTGTCCCGCCGGAGTCAGCCGCAGCTGACGTAGGAGGAAGCTAATCACCCAAAAGGGATATATATTAAACCGTATCTTCATAAACAATACTAGATCAATTATAGAAAGAGAAGCTTTCTCCTCATCTTTATTTTTAACCTTTTTAACGTCTGCAACCTCTCAAACCTCTTCCACCTCTTTCTGTTTTATAGTACAATCTAGGCAATTCCCCTCCTTCCTATGAACGTAACCCTCACTTGGGACCTCTTCATTATCGTATTCTTTGCCATGGTTATGGCATATTCTTATATTATTGGTCGCCATCAGGCGGCTAAAATTATCTTTGCTAGCTACATTGCTATTATTGCAGTGCAGGGCCTTGGTAATATTGTTATGAGAATGTTTGGACAAGCAGAAGGTGTGCTGCGCGTAATGCAGATAGCAATGGATGCTTCAATAGTAATTGCTGCTAAGATGGTTGTTTTTATTATTGTGGTTATTTTAATGGCTCTACGCAGCGGTATGACGGTAAATTACACCAAGCGGGACTATGGGCCTGTTAATGTAGTAATGACGGGCGTATTCGGTTTTTTAACGGCTGGCCTCTTAATTTCTACACTTGTAACTTACCTAACAGAGTCTCTATTGCTTAACGTTACATTGGCTGAAGCTGTGTTGGTAAGTCCAATTATTCAACAAAGTAGCTTAATGCAAAGTATGATTATCTACCAAGATCTTTGGTTCTCTATGCCTGCCATTGCCATTTTAGTAGCAGGACTCTTTAGTAGTGAATCAACGGCATAGGTTATTTTTATACTTTCAGTAAATTAAATAACATTCCACTAAATTTGCAACGTCACTTAGAATAAAGGCATTGCGAGAAACATACCTCTTGGCGCAGAATAGAAATAGTGTTATACTAATACGATACTTCCCCACTCTTTATGAATAAACTAACGACTACCTTAAATACTTTTAATTACAAAGCTGGTGCATTTTTCTCTGCACTTGTCTTCGCACCTAAGGCTCTTGCCCAAGAAATTTTTGGACAAATTCCAGATATTGGAGGCACTGATCCAGGGGGAGATATTAGACAGCCAATTTTAGAACTACTAAAAACCATTCTAGGTTACTTAGCCCTTCTTGCTGTTGTTTACATTGTTTACGCTGGTATTCGTCTAATGGTATCACGTGGTAATGAAGAAGCAGTTGCAGAAGGACGCAAAACTATTATCTACGTACTTGTTGGTCTTGTGGTTATTATCTTTGCACGCTTCATTGTATCAATCGCGACAGATGTTATTGCTAATTCTGGTAGCTAAACATTAACTATCAACTAAAAGCGATAGTTGTTCGATTTCCTCCTTCTGCTTAAGTGGAACTTGGTAATCAGTAACAATCGCTTTTTTTGTTATCTTTTTTACTGCAGTTACTGGTAGGGCTGGTTTTTTTCTAAAGAACAACATTGGAACGAATGCTCTTACTTGGTGGTAGCTAGTATCGACAATCAAATCTCTACAATATCCTAGTTTTTGCTTAGTCGCTGTCTTAATAGGCTTACCCAGTAAATAGCCAGTTGATTCCAGAATCGAGTTAATCGCAATAACGGCATCAATAGGTAGCAAAGAGCGGTAATCATTAATGGTAAATAACATGCCGATTTTATTCACATCAGCAGTTAGTACTAAGTGGTGTCGATGTTCAATAAGGCCCCACCCACTACGTACAATGTATCCTAGTACTCTAAAGTCCTCTGGATGCACTACAACGTCATGAATATATCCAAGTACAGTATTGGCTTCACCGTAGGCAACGACGTCCATTCCTTTCATAGTATAAAAGCTTCGATTCATGTTATTAGTATAGCCTATAAATTTCTTTAAAAACTACTCTAGACAACAGGTAGGGTTATTCTGTAATCTATCCCAACATCACGGGCGATTAGCTCAGCTGGTTAGAGCGCTACACTGATAATGTAGAGGTCGCAAGTTCAAGTCTTGCATCGCCCACCATTCGACTCGTTTACCTGAGGGCAAACTCGCTCATGGTGAACCATACAAGTATAACAATAGAGTCGAATGACTCTGAATAAACTCTGAGCTTGTCGAAGAGTGAATCGAAGAGCCATTTATAAATCAATTATTAACACCTTGTTCTTGAGCTTGCTTGAAGTTTAGATATATTTACTATAGGATAGTTAACTATGGAAAAACCTTGGTTTGTATACATTGCACAGGCAAAAACTGGACGTTATTACACCGGCATAACTACCAATCCGAATGAAAGGGTAAAGAGACATAACTCAGGTAACGGATCTCGGCTAGCAGTGCAACAAGGGCCTTTTATCTTAAAATGGGTTTCAAAAGAATATACAAATAAATCAGACGCAAGAACAAGAGAAATGCAACTTAAAGGATGGTCACGCATAAAGAAGGAAAAGTTAATTTCTGGAGAATGGGAGTAGCGCTGCATTTAAACATCATTCTATATCACCTGGGCAAACTTCACCATTCTCAACCTTAACCAGACTTAATCCAGCTATTGAAACATGTGAAACCAGCTTTTTGTGCCAACTTCCGATAGAAACAATGCTTTGCATTTTTTCCACTATGTTCCGAAAAAATGCCTGGTAGTCGACCGTAGCGCAGCGTAGGTTGACGAAGTGGGTCAGACATTGTTTGGTGGTGAGTTGAAGACGAGGAGATTGTAGGAAGAGCTGAGGCTTAGTACACTATTACACTCGCTACTATTGACATAATTTATTGTGAATGTTATAATATGGTAAATTAATCTTTACCAAAACACTATTTATGAATGATAAAGCTAAAACATTTGATGAAGCCGTTAAAGATATGCCTATGGGTGTACGTGCCATTGAAGGAATGCCAAATAGAGTACCTAATGACGTTATCGCAGAATTTATTGATGAATTAATCACAGATGCCGGTGAAGGTGCAAAAGTTTTGTTGAGTAGTGATGAAATAGGTCTCTATGTACTAGATGGCCAAGTTGTTATGCTTAATGATCCTGAAATGATAGGTCAATCAACACAAGTATAC
>CAYSVN010000018.1:0-19184 GCA_964434585.1 uncultured Candidatus Peribacteria bacterium
TTCAGTAATAGATACAGTAATAGATACACTTTGCGACTCTTAGAGTTATACCTAAATCGCCACACCCACTAGCTCTTTAAGGCCAACCCCAATAACATAAGCCACTACAGCACCTAAGATACCAACAGCAACAATTTCTATAGGGCCACGAATTAAACGTTCACGGGTAATATAACTACGGGTAAGTCCTAATACTGCAAGCGCAATAATAGTGGCAACAATAGCTACGGAGAATCTTTTTGATTCCTCAATACCAAATAAATAGGGGATTAATGGCACTGCACCAAATATCACAAATGATATAAACGTCATCACACCATGCCAAATCGGTTTATCTGTCTGGTCGATACTCATGCCATGTTCTTCTAGCATCATGGTATCTGCCCATACATCTTTATCTTTAGTAATAACATCAGCAATCATGGCTGACTGCTTTTTATTAAAGCCTTTTGCTTCGTAAATTTCCTCTATCTCGGCGCGTTCCATTTCAGGCATTTTTTCAATTTCATCAAGTTCTTCTTTGCGAATACGGATGTATTGGTCCCGCTCACTTTTAAGTGAAAGGTACGCTCCGGTACCCATGCTGGTACCATCGGCAATTAAGTTTGCAATACCAAGTACAACAATAACAACGTGTGGCATATCTGCGCCAACGGTTCCTGCAACCACTGCAAACGTTGTTACAATACCGTCGTTCCCACCATACACAACATCGTGAATATATTCACCTAAGGCAGTAGTGTGGCGTTCTGCATCTTTATGGGCCTGTAATACTTCGGGGGTAACAGTCATATTAACAGTTAAACGTAGCTTGTAATTCTAAGTCTCGATTAGCGGCGTGCATAATCGCTTCTAAGTAACCAGCCTTGTTACCGCAATCTAAAAACGTACCGTCAATCACCGAACCAATAACAGCGTGGTCTTTAGCGTATTGTTGCAGACCCGCTGCAATCGAAATCTCACCTTTAGCGTCAGGCTCCAAAGCTTCTAAGTAAGGAATAACCTCTGGCGTAAGAATATAGCCATTAACCGAAGCTAAGGTAGAAGGCGCTTGGTCGACGGTCGGTTTTTCAATAATATCTTTAACGGTGTATGTGTTGTCGTTAATTTGTGTTCCAGGGTCTATTACTCCGTACTTTACCGCATCTTGTTTTGGCACATTAACCAGCGATAGCACCGGAGCAGGGGAACCATAAGCTTCTAGCGAGGTAATCATTTGTTGAGCACTAGTTGCGCCCTCACAAGAGAAAAAATCATCTGGAAAATACACAAAAAATGGTTCATCACCTAATAAATGTGCAGCATTAAGCACTGGTCGCGCATTACCTTTTGGCGAACCTTTTTGCCTTAGGTAAATAAAGTTAGCCATCTCTCCAATATCTTCTATTTGCTTAGCTAGCTCTGGCTTTCCTTTTTCTATTAAGGCAGTTTCTAGTTCCGTGTTGCGGTCAAAGTGATCTTCTATAGAACGTTTATAGGGTCCAGTAACAATAATAATATCGGTAATACCTGCAGCAACTAATTCTTCTACTGCTATTTGAATAATAGGTTTATCAATAATGGGCAGCATTTCTTTTGGTATTGCCTTTGTTTGTGGTAAAAACCTTGTACCGCGACCAGCCGCTGGAATAATTGCTTTCGTTATTTTCATGTGTGTTCATTCTAACGAACTTAAGCAGTAAGGCAAAGAACCTTTTATATATTTAGGAGTAAGGATTGAGGAGTTAGTATTAACATCTATAATACTAACTCCTGCATCCTGAATCCTTGTTTAGCCATAAAGTAACTCGAAAATACTAAAGAAAACAATGACACTAAGCCTATGAAATTTGCTATGAACTACGGCCAACAAGCGGCAGAGCTTACATTGAAGACAAGCCAGTATGCAGCGTGATATTCCTAGGTTTACTGAACTTATGCGAAGATATGGTTTAAGAGATTAGTGTAGTAAAGAATACAAAGAATTCAAAACAAGGCTATACACACTAAAGATGCTCTGGTAGCCTAACGCTCCTATGAAATATGTCGTTAACTACTCACCACCATTAGGGGAATTGCTAGAGGGTAATGAGTTGGAAGCTATTCCCGATGCCCTAAAAATGTGGCCAGAGTTTGATGGAAAAAAAAAGAAGAAATTTGGAAACCTTGTCTCAGAAGTAAAAAAGTTGGACTTGCCTCTGCATTATCATTTCCCTTTTTTTGTTGGCAGAGGTATTCGTCAACAGCTTTATGATATTGATTGGATCCGAAGCTTTTTAAATGAAAGTGAAACTACTAAGGTTAATGTACACATAGATGCTAATAAAGAGGATGTAGTTAATACGAATCAGTCCAAGCAAAAACAACAGGTGTATAACCTCATTGCAAAAGACCTTAAGATTGTTGTAAACGACTTTGGTGCTGAAAATATTATTGTAGAAAACATGCCGTATAATCCTGATTTTTCAACCCATTACCTAAGCTCAGACCCGGCCTTAATTGCAGACCTTGTAAATGAATTTAAAGTAGGTTTATTGCTAGATATTGACCACGCCAGAATGCGTAGCCATTATGGAAACGGTGAAAAGTTAGACGAGTATGTACAAAAATTACCACTGGATAGCATTGCCGAATTGCACATGACCGGAACAAGAACTTTAGAACCAGGAGGGGAGCTATATGATCATCTTTCTATGAAGGAGCAGGATTGGGATATCTTAGGATGGGCCTTTAGAAACATTCGTGATCAACATTGGTCTAGACCAGAGATGTTTATTTTTGAATACGGTGCGCCGGGAAAAAAGTTCGAATGGAAAAGTGATCCGGAAGTATTAAAAGAACAAATACCTAAGGGTATAGAATTGATGGATGAGTACAGGCTAAGAGAGACGACTTAAATAATATCTTAATACTCCTATTCGTCAGTTTCATCCTGGATTTCTCCTACCAGTTCTTCTAGCACGTCTTCTAGCGTTACAATACCAATAGTATCACCATCTTGTTGTACAACCGCCATATGGGTCTCTTCTTTACGGAAAATGGGTAGTAGCTCATCACACGGCATATGATGTGGAACCACTAAAGGGTCACGCATGATGGTAGTAATAAGGTCATCATCATTTTCTATGTTATTATCAGCAATTTTACTAAGAACATCTTTTGCTAACAGTGTGCCAATAATGTCATGGATACTATCACCAAACACTGGGTAGCGAGAGTAGGGGAGCGAAGAAGCTTCTTCTGCTGCTTTGCGAAAGGTTGTGGTGGATTCTAGGCCTTCAATGTCTTTTAAGGGCGTCATAACCTGTTCAGCTGTTTTATCATTTAAAATAAAAGCTCTATGGATAATTTGCCCTTCATCACTTTCTATGTGGCCTTCGCGTCGTCCAATGTTCACTAAGTTTCTAATTTCATCTTCTGTGCCTACCTTTGGGGCCTCACCGCTTTTTAGTTTTGTTGTAAGTTTTTCAAGTAAAAAAATTAATGGAAATAGCAGGTAGTAAAAACAGCGCACAAAATAAGCACAGGGCACTGCAAATGTTTTGCGGTAATGCATGCCTAAGCTTTTGGGAATAATTTCTGAAAATAAAATAACAGCAAACGTAAGGCCAGTAGTAACAGCTGCCAGCGCTGCATCTCCATAAAGATTAGCAACGGTATTTCCAACCATAACAGAGCCGGCAATATTAACAATATTATTCATGATTAAAATAGCCATCACACTTTTATCTATATGTGTTTTTATGAACTTTAACACACGCCAGCCAGCTTTTTGCTCTTTTTCTAGCTGCTCTACGTACGCTTGCGATATTGAAACAAGGACTGTCTCTGATCCAGAGAATAATCCAGAAGAAATAAGAACGATAACGATAATAATTGCAATCTGTATCACGAGGTTAAATGAGCGGTAGTATCATTATTTTTTGCTTCAATCGATTGTAACATAGCTTCGTACGCATAAGGTACAAGGCTCCACCTTGGTATACCGCCTCCATTCTCTATAATAGTTACACCCTTCATAAAAAGCTGCTTTAGTTTCGGCACAGTTTCGCCAGCCAGTGATTCAACGGCACGAGGTATGTATGTCTCGTCTGGATGAGGGTGATCAGTACGAAAACGGACCTTGGCATTTTGGAATTCAGTTTCATCAATAGTGTTGTTATTTTTACAGTGATTTACTGTAAGCCGTTTTTTAGCAAAAGAAGATGATTGGTTGTTCATATTTTTAGAAATAAATTGTACTGTAAAAACATAAAAAAAGCGAGCAAGATTAACGACTACGTTGCTTTATTAAATTTTTAAGAAGAGGTCTTTTATTAAAAAAGAAACTACAGTGGTAGTCTCTAATGTAAGTGGAGCCACCTATCGGACTCGAACCGATGACCGATCGCTTACAAGGCGATTGCTCTACCAGCTGAGCTAAGGTGGCGTCTGGTACCGTTTTTCCAGTTTTTAAATATGATTTGTCTGGAAAGTTGATGTACAATATCGTTATCTTTACTTTATTTCAAGTAGAATTATGAATATTGATGAGTTAACGCAGGCAATTGCTCTGTTTCATGAAGATCGTGACTGGAAACAGTTCAATACGCCTAAAGATCTTTGTGCAAGCATTGCTGTTGAAGCCTCTGAATTACAAGAGTTATTTTTATGGCGCACTGCTAATGAAAACAAGCAATTATTAACTGATGATTCGTTTAGACAAAAAGTAGAAGATGAAATGGGAGATGTTTTTAACGCGATATTAATAGCTGCAAAATATTTTGATATTAATATCATAGAAGCAAGTCGCCAAAAGCTGCAAAAAAACATTGTAAAGTATCCTGTAGAAAAATTTAAAGGTCGATCAGAAAAATACAACGAACTTTCATGAATATAATACAAGTATTACTACTGGGCGTTATCCAAGGGGTGGCAGAATTTTTACCCATTAGCAGCTCAGGACACCTTGTGTTAGGTAGATATTTTTTAGGCGTAGACTTAGCAGCTGACTCTGCTTTAGTGCTTGATATATTACTGCACGCAGGTTCGCTGCTTGCTATTGTAGCTGTGTATAGAAAGCAATGGCTTGCAATGCTACAAGGCTGCCTACAAGGCAGTAAGCAAAGCTGGCAGCAGGTATTACTGCTAGGCGTTGCCACTGTTCCTGCGGTAATAATAGGCCTGCTATTTAAAGACCAATTCGAAGCCATGTTTACCTCGGTAGCAGCGGTAGCAGCAGCACTAATAGTAACGGGCAGCATTTTACTGCTCTCGGAAAAAATAACATTTAAAAAGTATGAACATAATACTGCTATAAAAGCAGTGCTTATTGGCCTAGCACAAGCCGCCGCTATTATTCCTGGTATTAGCCGTAGTGGTTCCACCATTGCTACTGGCCGACTGTTAAAAATGGAAAAAAATGCCGCTGTAGACTTTTCGTTTATGATGGCTGTACCAGTTATTGCTGGCGCTGCAATCTTAACACTTAAAGATGTTATAAGCGCACCATCTAGTACGTTATTGCCGTATTCATTTTTACTAGTAGGATTTATTAGCTCGCTCATTGCTAGTTTGTGGGCCATTCAATTTTTACGTAAATGGGTGCAGAAACGAGGCTTACATGTATTTGCGTATTACGTTATTGCTTTAGGACTGCTAACGTTGGTGTTAGTGCAGTCATAACGATCCGTCTCCGCTCCATTCGTTTGATAGAATCATTTTCTTCTTATTGGTATTATAAAATTCGATAGCTGCTTCGGGATCTTTTCGTAGAGTAGGATAGGAAAGACCCCGAAGCAGGCGTATCGCCAGCTTTATACAATTAAAACAATAATCGTGATACACGAAGAGTACACGCCGGAGACGGGTCGTTTAAACATAGCCATTTTTATTATGAAAATATCAGCATTTAATGTAAAATAACTTACTATGACAACATTATTAAAATTAAGAGAAGCGGTAAATGCTACCGAAAAAGCCATTCAAGAAGATTTAGAAAGTTTAGATGCTAAATGGTGGATTTCTTGTTTTGGTAGAAGGGCAGTAATATATCAATCTATAACTAAGTGTTGTAAAATTGATCTAGATGAAAACATTACCCGCGAAGAGGCAGACATGATGGTTGAACAAGTGCAAAAAATTAGACAAGAAAAAGAAGGGATTAAAAGAGAGTATGGTGAAAATCCACCAGAGGAGATTAAGCAAGATTTAGTGCAGAGGCTTAAAAAGGTATTCGAGAGTATATTGTCTTAGCTAAATTCTTTATCAATACTTAAGCGACTTTCCTCCGGTAAAATCTGCCCTTGGTACTTACTACCATCTTTTTTATGGTAAGGGGTTTCAGCTTCGCTAGTCATTTTTTCGAACGCAAGTTGGCAAACTCGCATACCTGGGTAAAGGGCTACCGGCATTCGGTTAAGGTTAGAAATCTCTAACGTAATAGTTCCTTGGAATCCTGGGTCTACAAACCCTGCTGTACTGTGTACGATAATACCAAGGCGTCCTAGGCTGCTACGGCCTTCTACGCGGGCAACTAAGTCATCTGGCAAGCCAACAACCTCTTGGGTTACACCAAGGACAAATTCACCAGGTTGTACAATAAACGCTTCTCCATCAGGAATTTTAACCGTGCGCATGTTATTAGCAAATGTTTCAGGTCGTTTTGGGTCTAGTACAGCAAATTGGCTGTGTTCGTATAATTTAAAAGTGTGTCCTAGGCGTAAGTCCATGCTACTAGCATGAATGTGAGCCTTGTAGTTAGGGTCATCAATATCAATTTTGATACGACCATCCATCACGGCTTGTTTAATATCTTTATCAGAAAGAATCATGTGTAAAAGGGGATAGGGTTAAATTTAAAGGGGAATGTTAAGGCCAAGCGCTTCATCAATAGCGTTACTAATTTCACTAAGGCTGTTGCGGTCTACTTTTACACCATTTACAAAGAAACTAGGTGTTCCAGTTACGCCAAGTTCACGCCCGCGGTCGTAGTCTCCATTAACAATGCCTTTTACAGAATTTTTATCTCTACAAGTGTTAAAGGCATCAAGGTCAGCTACGCCCGCTTCCTGTGCCCAGGTTGGTAAAACTTCCGCATTAAGATCTGATTGGTTTTCAAATGCAATATCAATAAATTCATAGTATTTCCCCTGTTCACCAGCACATTCAGCAGCAATAGCAGCTCTTAAGGCGAAAGGGTGAATTTGCTGTAGTGGAAAGTGGTACATTTCGTATGCAATGGTATCACCATATTTTTCTAGCAGAGGAGTTACAACGCTTTTATGTGCAGCAGCACAAGCGGGACATTGTAAGTCTGCATATTCCTCTACTTTTAAGGTTGCATTAGTATTACCAGTAACGTGTCGGTCGGTTGTACTAACAGGGGCAGAGCCACAAGCAGAAAGAAGTAGTAAGGTAAAAATTGGAGCAATGAGTTTTTTCATAAAATTTGATTGTAAGATTAAAGTGAGCATAGTTTAGCAGGAGTTGAATATGCAAGGCTAGGGGAGTTATGTTATTCTTACTACATGAATTACCTAAAGGTTGCATCGGCTGTTATTGTAAAAGATGATAAAGTGTTACTTTCAAAACGATCGATGCAAAAAACATTTTTACCAGGAGAGTGGGAGCTTATTGGTGGACATGTTGATGCTGGCGAAACATTTGAAGAAGCTTTACATAGAGAATTAATGGAGGAGATGAATGTAGAGAAGGTCATTGATCGAGTTGTACATAGTTTTATGTTTTTACAAAATAGAAATGGAAAGGTGCTACCAACAATCGAAATTATCTTTCGCTGCCATCTTAAAGACAAATTACAAATTCCGCAGCCAGACGGTGAAGAGTGTGAGTGTGCAGATTGGTTTAATTTAGGCGAGGCTGAACAAAAATTTGCCAGCCGTAAATCTGGGCATCATCCATGACTAGGGGTAAGAAAATCTTTGTTAGATGAATTACCAGATAATCCAGAAGGTTAACAATGACGAAAATAACATTTATAACAGGCAATCAACACAAGGCAGATTACCTGGCTGCATATCTAGGACATCCTGTTTCACATGTAAAAGTAGAGATTGAAGAGTTGCAATCACTTGATTTAAAAGCGGTAGTACGTCATAAATTATTAGCTGCATACAAAGTGATACAGGCACCAGTTATTGTAGAAGATGTTGCATTAGAATTTAAAGCACTAGGCAGGCTACCAGGAACGTTTATTAAGTCATTCATGCAAGAAATGCCCCTAAAAGACATTTGTGGCTTGGTAGATGGCAAGGATCGTAGCGTAGTCGCGCGCTGCATGTTTGGCTACTACGACGGTAAAACAGAGCAGTATTTTGAAGGCGGTATGAATGGGCTAGTGCCAGTAAAGCCTTCTGGTAATGCAGGCTTTGGGTGGGATAGTATTTTTATTCCTGAAGGTTACAGTGTGCCCAGGGCGGCACTTTCTAAAGAAGATGATATTAAAACATATTGTATTATTAAACCATTTCAAAAATTGAAAGAGTTCTTAGGATCTAGAGCTTAATATCTACCTGCATCCGATCAGAAATCTCATTAAATTTTTGTCGAACTGCTTCGGTAATATCTATAGAAAGTTCATTAGCAATAAACAAAACATACATTATAACATCTGCTAATTCTTTACCTATTTCTTGCGGATCAATATCGTCACCTCGGCGCATTTTTTTAATAAGGTTGCATGCCTCACCACACTCGCCCGCCATGCCATTGCTATAGTCAGAAATCACCCAATGCCCAATGGTATCCTCTTGAAGCTTTCGACGTTTAGTAACAGCTCTCATCATGGCAGCAAAGGTAATATTACCATCTGCATCGAGTGACAATGTTAAGTTATGATTAAACCGCTTAGAAATTTCATTATATTTATCAACCAGCGTTACTGCTAAATCCACTTCTAAAACTTGGGCAGTTAACTCCGCGTACGAAATAACATCTGCCAGCTCTTTGCCTACATCTTCTAGGTTAATATTGTCCCCACGGCGTATTTTTTTAATATAGTTACAGGCTTCACCACATTCTCCGGCCATACCATTGCCCCAGTCGGCAATCGTCCAGTCAGAAATAACGTGCTGGCGCATATTTTTACGCTCTTTTATTGATGTCGAAAATGTTGAATAATTCATAGCTTGAGTATAGTAAAAATAAGAATAAATCACAGAGGTTCTTGATTGCATTTTTATGCATTTTTGTTAACATCTTACACTTCATGGAAACATTTAAATCTCACCCAACGGCACCAAGCTTTCCTAAGCTTCCTGAATATAAGCGTAGTCTTGGAAACCGTATTTTGCAATGTTCGGCCTTAAGCGCCCTTTACCTAAACCCACTTGTTGGTATTCATATATTTAATATGCGCCGCAGGGCTATACCATTAGTTGCTGACGCCAAAGGCTATGCTCAAAATTTAGATTGTACTAACTGCGAAACATTCGCCGCCATTGGTGATAGTATTATACGCGGAGTTGGTGCTAAGTCAGAAGAATCTATTCCAGGAGTGCTTAGTACAACGATGCCAGAAGTAAAAATGGAAAACTGGAGTGTTTCGGGCATGCGCGCAAAAAGACTAAGGCAGCTACTAGAGGAAATAGGTATTTTACCAGAGTTTGATAAGCTACTCGTTAGCGTAGGTGGTAACGATAAAGTTAGGCCATTTAATCCTCAAGATTTTACTGACCATGTTAAACATATTGCTGAAATAATTAGAGACATGAGCAATGCAGCTGTCTGGATTGCAGGAGGAAGAGTTGATGTTGTGCCAGGGTTTCAGAAATTTGGAATGGGCCGCTTTAGAAAAACGCTAGAAAAAAATTCAGAAATAGCAGACGAAATTATTGGTGAAACTTGCTACAAAAAAAGTATTGGTTTTGTAGACAGTTATATTGACAGTGCGGTGATAAACGCAAATAAAGAGGGGGCTTCTGCAGATGGTTTTCACCCAGGTGCCATTGGTTATTTTGATTGGGCAAGCGCAACAAAAGATGCATTTGAAGATATTGGACATCCACTAACAACAACTGTTGCATCATCCTCAGTCGCAAAATAAAACCCCATAAACACGTTATAGGGTTTTAAGCCTCACACTACTCTGCTAAGTAGCCACCGCTTTGGTGGCTCCAAAGTTCATTGTAGAGACCATTTAAGGTCAGTAAATCATTATGAGTTCCACGCTCCACAATGCTTCCATTTTGTAGTACTACAATCTCATCGAGAGACATAATGGTGCTAAGTCGGTGAGCAATAACAATGGCAGTACGGCCTTTAAGTAGTTCAACAATAGATTGCTGAATCTGCTTTTCGGTAACACTGTCCAAGGCCGATGTGGCTTCATCTAAAATTAAGATTGGTCGGTCAGCCAGGAAAGCTCTTGCCAACGCAACACGTTGACGTTCACCTCCAGATAGCTTTACGCCACGTTCGCCAACAAGGGTGTCGTAACCAAGCTCCGTTGCCATAATAAATTCGTGTGCATGAGCCATTTTTGCAGCGTTTATTATCTCTTCTTTATTGGCTTCTGGCCGGGCATAAGCAATATTTTCAAACAAAGAACGGTGGAATAATTCCGGTTGTTGGCTTACAAGCGAGATCTGGCTACGTAAACTTTGCTGGGTAACATTTGTAATATCTTGGCCATCAATACTGATAGTACCGCGACTGCTATCCATAAAACGCATAATTAGTTTTACAATTGTTGTTTTACCAGCCCCAGTTGGGCCAACTAGTCCAATTGCTTTACCAGAACCAATAGTAAGGCTAAGGTCTTCAACATGGTGCGCACCATTTTCGCCATAACGGAAGAATACGTCTTCTAGTCTTATTTCACCTTTTGTAACTTTAAGATTTGTAGCATACTCTTTATCAAATACGGTTGGTGCTTGATATAAGATATCTGCCATTTCACTTGCATCTGCCATTAAAATAAATAATTGCTGCAGGGAGTCGCCTACGCCCCAAACATATTTGTAAAGTGCCGCAATGTAAGCTTGAAAAAATACGAAATCTCCAATTGAAATAGCATTAGTTTCCCACTGCTTAATAAGAATATAAAGAATAATAAAGTTAATAATTCCTAAAAAAATTGCTTGAATTAAGCTAAAGTGTGCATAATATAACCATGACAGCTTTCTTTTAATAAGTGCATGATCAGCTTTAGAATCAAACATTGTAATCTCCTTATGTTCTTGGGCATATGATTTTGTGGTCATAATTTGTGTTACTGAATCTGCAATATGGCCTGAGAGAGCAGAGTCTGCTTGAGAAGATGCAAGATCAAATTTAAATTTCCACTTTGAAAAAAGAGTTGTTACTCCTATAAACAGTAAAGTCCAGATAAGAAAAACAGTACCAATTAATGCAGATTCTCGATAGAAGACAAATAAAGTAAATACAATGTAGCTAAGTGTAAATAGCATCTGAATTAAAATAATGTCCGTAATGCGATGAAGTGAATTTTTAAAACGGCTTATTTGTTTAACAATACTGCCAGTAAATGTATTTTCAAAGAATGGAATTGATTGTTTTAATACGCCTTTAAACGTTAGATTGTCAATACTGCGGATCATTTTTGAAACAAAAAATACACCCAAGTAATGTGATGTTCTTCGTGATAGAATTCTAAGTGAAATAATAATAAGAAAAAACCAAAACCAATACCAGACTAAATCAGCATCTGAGGCCTCAAGAGCATCAACAACTTTACGAAGAATAAATGGGTCTAAAATATTAAAGACAACATTGGTAATTACTACAAAGCATATAAGAAAGAAAAACCAACGTGGTTTTAGAACAGACCAGTATAACTTTAAAACATTATTCATAGAATTTTAGAGTAGGGGAGTCTTGCAAAAAGTAAAGTAAACACAAACCAAGCCCGGAATTTATCAGTTTACTCGTTGCTGCGCGCGGAGTACTTAATAAGTAGCGGAGGGTGATTTGTGACTTTTATAACGGGGGAGGGGAGTAAATGTTACAAAAAAACTTTTTCTTGATTATGTAAACTATACAAAAAAAGAACTATTTAAACTTGTTTTACTATCTCTAAAATATTATAGTAGATTACTATGTGGCACTATGTTTACTGCTTACAAACCGAAGATAAACAACATTGGTATGTTGGTGTTACCAATAATATTAATCGTCGTCTTATTGAACATAATGAAGGGTTAAGCAAATATACTAGTAAACATTTACAAGAGTGGAATAAGTGGTTACTTATTGGATTTACAGCATTTACCTGTAGAGAAAAGGCAGAAAGATTCGAAAAATATTTAAAATCTGGTTCAGGCAGAGCTTTTGCATTAAAACATTATTAAAACGGTCGCCTTCGCCAAAGGAAGCGAAGTACGCCGAAGCTTTAGCGAAGGCGACGAGCAAAAGAGGCTTCGGCGTACCTTTGTCGCCATTAAGAATAAAATTGTATCAAAGATCACGCCGAAGCTATCAATGACAATGCGATCATGCATTCTTTCAAAATATTAAAAATCAAATAAGCGAAGGAGGGTCGTATTAAGATGTAGAAAAGAAGACTTACTTCCCATGAAACTTCTCATGCACCTGCTTAAGTTGGGGATTAGTAACGTGTGTATAAATCTGAGTTGTAGAAATATCGCTATGTCCAAGTAGCTCTTGCACACTACGCAAATCGGCCCCATTGCGCAGTAAATCTGTCGCAAAGGTATGCCGTAATGTGTGCGGAGAAGGGGAGTTTACAATACCAGCGGCTCGAGCATACTTTTTTACCATGTTATAAATTGATATTCTGGAAAGTCGAAAGTCTTCACCAGGTGGCATGGCAGTAGTGGCTTGTTCATGGTTACGAATAAAGAGAGGGGAGAGGTGATCCATTCTACTGTCCATATAGTTTTTTAAATCATCAACAGCTTGTTGGCTTAAAAATACTAGTCTTATCTTTCCTCGTTTTCCTTTCACACTCATTTCCCGGGTCTGCAGGTTGACGAGTTCCACATTTAACATTCTAAGCTCGGTCAGACGTAGTCCGGTAGAAAAGAATAGCGATAAAATGGCTCTGTCTCGCTTACCAAGCAAGGTTTCGGTGTCAGGGGCATCCATCAGGCGATAGAGCTCCTCTACTCGTAGTACCTTAACTTCCCTTTGCGTCTCTTTAAAGCGCGTTACCCTATCTGGTGGGTAAATATCTAGTTCTTCCTCTTGTATTAAATAGCGTAAAAATGCCCTTAAAACCGTTAAATGATGATTTTTTGTACTCGTAGATAGGTTTGTATCATTACGTTTTTTAAAATCATGCAATTGTTGCTTAAATCCCCTTATGGTTAATTTAGAAAATTCTGTCACATAATCAATGTCACAAAGGTCAATCAGCATATCGAGTGATTGCCGATAGTTTTCTATTGTTAGGGGAGATTTGTTTTCTTCAGCCTGTAAATACATTAAGTAACGGTTAATGCATTTATTTAATAAAAATTCATTTGATTTGCCGTCGGGGGATGAAGTCTGAGTCACTATGTATAGGTTAACATAATGTATTTTATGTTTCAAGTATTTATCCACATATCGCTATAACTAGCAATCTGGAAAAATCCCCGATTCGACTACATGTAATAATGTATTTGTTTTTTTTGTTAACAAAACTTCCCTGCTGCAATATAAATGTTGTAAAACATGTGCATTTTTTATAAAAAATCATCACTTCTCTTAAATATGTTAAAAATAGCCAAATATAGTAATTTAGTTTGAAATATACTTTAATGTGTGTTATTTTAAAATCTCTCCAAATAATTACAGCTTACGGATGGGTTGTGCGCGTTACTTCTTAAGGGGAGTCTTTTAATAAGGCTTTGGAGTAACGCAGACAGACAGGTTCACGGACCTGTCTGTTTTTTTTAAATTATTTTTTATATTGAGAAAAAATAACGCAAGAGTATGATTAATAGAGTCAGGGGCTTCTTCTTCCCTTGGCCACTACGTCCGCTAGCAATCAAAAGGAATTGATTGCTAGTTTTTTTAATAATTAAGTATTTAAAACATCAGGAAGCAATGTTTGCACAGCGCTGTAAACAGCTTCAACTGATAATTCTACATTATAAGCTTTAGGATTATCTTCTCTGTAATGTGTAATGCATTTAGCAATAATAGATCTTCTTTCAATGGCGTCCACTGCTAGCATTTTTAACATATCGGCATAGTCGCATTCTGCAATACAGTTTTGTAAAGAATATAATCGCTGTTGATTAAATGCTGAAAATAATACATTTTTAGCGACAAGAATAGTTGTGCAGCGCTCTCGGTAGTATTTACCTATAGAGTTTGGATTATCTAATGTATTATCGAGATATTGGTGTTCATGGGCGCCAATTTGTTCTATAGCAGTTTCAAACACGTTTGCAGTTTTATAAAAATATGTCGCAAATTTTAGCAACACTATTATAAAGAGCAAGTCTAATTTACCATTTTTTCTGCCAGTGTCGTGACATCACCTGCACCCATGCAAACTAGTAAATCACCTGGTTGTAACACTTCTTCTTTTAAAAGTATTTCAGTGGCTTCTAGTGTTTTTGTCCAGCGGCACTCAACATCACTACCAGTAGCAATATCTGCTACCAATTTTCCCACATCTACTTCATCGCGCTCTACCGCATGGCGAGCATCATAAACATATGGCAATAACACTAAGTCGCAAACCTTAAATGATGTCAAAAAGTCATCATAAAGTTCGAGTGTACGATTGTGCATATGTGGCTGAAACACGCAGACAAGTCGCCTATCGCAGTACCTATTTTTAAGCGCTTCTAGTGTTAATGTAATTTCTAAAGGATGGTGTCCATAGTCATCAATCACAATAATATCATCACCATAAGCCCCCTTCTTTTCCATACGGCGCCACGTTCCCTTGTGCTCACGTAGTGCCTTAGCTGCAATATCGTGGTCAATACCTATTTGGTGAGCCAGCTCTAGAGCTGTTTGAGCATTTTGCTGCATGTGAATCCCTGGTACATGCATGTCTTCTAGTAGCGGCTGTGTGTCAGCATTAATCAACTGGTGCCCCGCAGTACTAATAACATATTGGCATTCTTCATCGCCACCATGGCTAATTACCATGCCATCGCTTGGTACTAATTTTAGGAATTCTATAAAGCCATCATGGAAACTTTGCGGCGTAGGGTAGGCATCTACATGGTCCCAGTCACAGTTTAAAATAATAGCAATATCCGGATTAAGGTTCAAAAAAGAGCCTTTATATTCACAGGCTTCTACCACACACCATTCACTTTTGCCTTGCCTCCAGTTGCGCCCATCTAAACTGCCAAGCTTTGTGCCAACTACCACTGTTGGATCGTACCCAGCTGCCATTAATACATCTGCAATCATTGCCGTAGTAGATGACTTACCATGGGTTCCACTAACGGTAATAAGTTTATAGTCTTTGGTAAACTCCCCTAGTGCCTGGAAATACGTTAATTGCCTAACGCCAAGTTCACGTGCTTTTACACGTTCTGGATGGTCCTCTGGAATCGCAGCACTATGCACAAATAAATCAATATCATCTGGCACTTCAGTGCCATCTTGGTTTAAGGTGATCTCAATCCCTTGGCTACGCAAATCATCTAGTAGTGCGCTATCGCTTCTGTCACTCCCCTTCACGGTGTGTCCTTTATGTTTCATAAGCGCTGCGTACGCACTTAGGCCAATGCCGCCGATGGCAGAGCAGTAGATATTCATAAAATAGGTAGGATAATCTTGGGCTCGGCGTAGCTTCCGAGGTTAATATTTTATCATACAAGAAGTGATCTCAATACTCCAGCCAAGCGAAGCCGGCCCAATCAGCTATTGCATTATATTGTAAAAATAGTATAATAATCTTCTATTCAAATGGTTTGAATAGAATTCGATGTTTAACATAAAGGAGACTGAGGTGAAATTACCACTTCATGATGGCGATCCTAATCGGAAAGCCATGACGTATGGAGCATTTGCACTGATCTTTCAGTATTTTGAAGGTCAGATGAAGTTGCTTATCAAGCGTCGATCGCTTGATGCGCCTTCCTACAAAGGCGCTTGGGATCTTCCTGGCGGAAGTCTTGAACAAGGTGAATCAGCAATTGAATGCTTGATACGTGAGGTCAAGGAGGAAACCTCGTTGATCATTACAGAAGCAGTGCAACTGGCAGACCCTCTGCCGTTCTACATTGCTGGACAACAGCGACTAGATCTAGCTCAGCCATTTTTATACCAAGCTAAAGGTGAAGCTCAGCTGTCTGACGAAGCAATTGAGTACAAATGGATTGATTTGGAAACGGCGTTAGATTGGATTAAAAACCCAGTCTACGAAGGCAACGTTGAAGAGTTTGACCCAAATACCACGGTAACAAAGCACGGCTTTGTCAACCGTGGCCAAAAAGTTGGAAGAACGCCTCGCATGGTACTGGATGGACTTGTTGTCCAAACCCAGAAACCGAGTGCGCAAATTAACTACGCTCATTTGCCAAGCAATTGCGGTTTTACATCAGGTGGTAATGGCTCCGTTATAATCTCGCGTGATATTAGACACATGGTTTTCACTGAAAGAGAATGGCAGCGACTTGATCCGTTTTCAGAATCAGGCTTCGTCGAAGACTTTCCTTACTAGAAAGTCAACATCGAAAAACCATCGGCCTCCCACTTGCGGAGGCTGTTTTTTTATAGGTAAACGCTTGTACACCCATCAGTAATCTGCTAACATAAATGTATGATTGCTCGTTTAACCGGAACCATAAGCTACTGCGCAAACCTTAATATTATTATTGATGTTAATGGCGTTGGTTACATGGTTTATTGTCCAGCAAGTGTAAAAGAAGGTTTACCAAGCGGCGCAAAAGCAACATTACATACCTGTACATATATTAAAGAGGACCGCTTCGATTTATTTGGTTTTATAGAGCAGTCACAACAGTTGTTGTTTCAACGACTACTAAAAGTAAATGGTATTGGGCCAAAAATGGCACTTGAAGTATGCGACGTCTCCCCTGCTCTACTGCAAGAAGCTGCTATTAGTAGCGACGCTAGTATTTTACAGTCTATAAAAGGAGTTGGTGCAAAAATGGCTGAAAAGCTTTTGATAGAAGTAAAAGCCATGGTAAATGAGCCAGGCTTTATTGCTATGCAGCAATCTAATGGTGAACCTAGTGCAAATCCTCACCGCCAAGACGTTATTGATGCCTTAACCGCCCTTGGATACGACGTGCCAAGCATTCTTAGTGCGCTTACAGAAACAAAGCAGCAATCCAGCCCAGAAGAAACAGTACGAGAGGTGTTGAAAGTTCTCTAAAGGCTGCAGGCGTTACAAAGGTTTTAGAAGTGTAAAAGGTTACTCAGTTTTTTTAATGCATATTAATCTGAGGCCTTTTTATACTTCTGCCACATCTTTAACATCTGCAACGCTTATGACAATCTACTATCCTCAAACTAAAAAATAACGTATACTGCATACATGCTTACAATCGATACTTCATCAGCACTTGCCAGTACCATTGGCAGCCATGGAGTTACCACTCGAGATATACAAGACATGCAAACACCAATGAAACGGTATATTGCAGACTTTTATAAAGAGCGTGAACGTGGTGAGCATGCATGGGCGCAGAACCCATATGACGATGTGATGCGTGAAGGAATTGATATTGTAGTAAGCCAGCTTCCAAAAGCAATTGATACGGTTGTTTGGATTGGAATTGGTGGCTCAAGCCTTGGTCCACAAGTAATAGCTGAAGTTTTTGCAGAACATGCCAGTAGAAAATTTATACTACTTGATAGCATCGACCCACAACAATTAGAAGTGTCATTAAAAGATATTAATTGGAAAAAAACCGTTATTGTTGTTGTAAGTAAGTCTGGTGGAACACTCGAGCCAATGTCTCTTTTTACTTATTGTTACAGCCAAATGAAGGCAGTACTTAAGGCGCAAACAAATCAACATATTATTGCACTAACAGACCCAGAAACAGGTACGCTTGGTAAGTTTGCTCGTAAGCAGTCTATAAGAGTATTACCTATTCCTAGTGCAGTTGGTGGACGCTTTAGTGTGTTTACCCCAGTTGGACAGCTAGCACTGGCACTGCTAACTGGTAGCACCGAAGAATTTTGTAAAGGCGCGCGCGATATTGATGCCTTATGTAATAATGGAGAGCTAAGTGAAAACCCAGCTGCAGATTTAGCAGTAGTGCAGTATTTGCTGGATATTAAATTTGATGTATCGGTAAGAGTAACCATGCCTTACATTTATCGCTTACGCAGTTTAGCCCGCTGGGATCAGCAACTAATTGCAGAAAGCCTTGGTAAAACTGAGCATAGGAACCCTATTCCAACTGCAGCTCTTGGTACGCAAGATCAGCATTCATTATTGCAACAATGGATGGACGGACCACGTAAGCAATGGCATGTATTTATAAAATCAAGCGAGCAGCATAATTTAACAGTGCCAAAAAGCGACATTCCAGAATTAGATTATTTAGAAGGTAAGTCATTTAGCACACTACTAAAAGCTTGTTACGTCGGCACAAGCCAGGCATTAACGCAAGATAATCACGCTAGTGCAACTATTACCATTCCAAAATTAGACGCTTACCACCTGGGGCAATTATTTTACATTGCTATGGTAGAGGTAGTATTACTTGGTAAGTTGTATCGCATTAACCCTTATGGTCAGCCAGGAGTAGAACTTGGTAAAACTATTACCAAAGAGTTATTGAGAAACTGATTGTTCATTTTTGCCGACCTGCCTGCCGGTAGGCTGGTGCAAAAACGAACCAAAAAAATCATACGAAACAGAGCTCACTTCGTTTATAAACAGCTATTCATGATTTCCTTACATCGATGTGAGGTATTTATTGCAGGTCTGACTTGTCTAACAGCCAACTAGCAGAAATCAATCATAGGCTCATAATACTCGTTCAAACATGCTGTTTCGTATACAGTACATAATTCTCGCACTGTGAATTTTGAGTTGTGTGGTTTCCAAAGGAGTGAGCGGCCATCCGCCGAAGAAGGATAGCGAACGACTTGGAATAAACCACCTGCGAAAAATTGTCATGTGCGAAACTTTTTTGTTACTTTTTTAGTTATAAAAAAGTAGGAAGAAAAACAAAAAGTTTACACACTAGCCCCTGGAGATAAAATCCAAAGCAATGGCGCAAACAGTACTCCTGACATTCCTGTCATAACACTGATACCCCAAAAGAAACAAAAAATTCCGA
>CAYSVN010000019.1:0-1133 GCA_964434585.1 uncultured Candidatus Peribacteria bacterium
CTCCTGATGGATTTACGTTTATTGCCACAACAAATGACTATGGTTGTGTAGCTGATGAATCTGGTAAAATTCAATGTAATACTATTACTATTCCAGGTGAAACAACTGTTTTTTACAGTTTCTTATTCGATGGTAGTAATGCTACTTGTGATACTCTTTACGAGGTTACAGCATCTGTTGTTGGTTTCCCGGTTGGCCCTAGTAATAATGGACAAAATGATGTTGTTGAAACAAATGATAGTGTAACTATTGGATACACTGGTGAATGTGCGGAAGCTCCTGCAGCAGCTGGCGATTTAGTGCTTACCCAAAATGGTGGAACTGTTAGTGGTGATGTTCATAGTTACGGTTTTTGTGTCCAAAACACTGGTGCCGAAGCAGCAGCTTTCTTGTTTAGCGAAATGACAGAAATTGATGGACTTGAGTTTACTGATGCCACTGGTGCAACTGGTTGTGCTGACGATGAATCGGGCAAGGTTCAATGTGATCCTGTAAATATTGCAGCTGGTGCAACCGATTGTTACACCTTTAACTTTGATGGTGCAGAAGTAACTTGTGGAGCACATAATTTTACTGCTGAAATTACACATTTTATTACAGGTGCAAATGATAATTTAAACACTGATAATGCAACAGCTACTACGCAAACTTTTTGTGAAGGTGAAGGAGACTTAGTTATTACAAATAATGGTGTAACATCTACAGATTCTACTGTTAGTTATGGTTACTGTGTTAGTAATAATAGCACAGTAGATGCTAGCTTTCTCTTTAGTGATATGACAGAACCAACAGATTTTGAGTTTACAACTGCTGTTGGCGCAACTAGTTGTGATGATGATGATACTAATGGTGCTATTCAATGTGACCCAGTAACAATTGCTGCTGGCGCAACGGATTGTTATACGTTTAATTTCGATGCTGTATCGACAGCGTGTACTGAGTCTGCATTCCAAGCTAACCTTACTTTATTCTTAGAGGGTGAGAATACTCTTACAACAAACGATAGTGCTACCCAGCCAGTGCAAATGAATTGTGCTGAAGGTGTTGTTAGTAACGGTGGTGGCGGTGGCTCTGGTTCGAGAGGAGGCGGTGGAGGAGGTGGAAGTTTTACTAATAGCGTAAGTGCTGATGAA
>CAYSVN010000019.1:1143-18882 GCA_964434585.1 uncultured Candidatus Peribacteria bacterium
CCCAGCCAGTGCAAATGAATTGTGCTGAAGGTGTTGTTACTGGAAGTAGTTCTTCTGGTAGCTCTGGAGGAGGCAGTGGAAATGGTGGTGGAGGAGGTGAAAGTTTTGGTTCTTCTACAACCTCAGCCAATTTGGTAAATCAATCTCCTGAAGTTCCAGATGTAGTAGAAACACCAGCTGAATTACCAGAAACAGGTAATGCAAACCCTGATACAACGGTGGCTGCTCAAACTGAAGTGGCAAAACCAGCTGCGCTACCTAAAACAGGTGCGACACAAACTGGTGGTTTAGCAATGATTCTTATTGCGATGCTTACCTTTGTTAGCAAGCTAGTATTTACTCTTAAATAATACTCTTTACGTTTTATACTGCGCTGGTTACACTTTGTAGCCTGCGCAGTATTTTTTTATTATGATTTTTCTACATTCATTACTATTATCGTTTATAGCCGTTACGTCGTTTGCTGCCTCGCCGCAAACGATAGAATCTTTTATTAAAGATTATTATAATGCCTCACCTTTGTTTAATGATGTATCAATGTCTGATCCATACTACACAGCCAGTGTAAATTTATACCAACGTGGCATTGTAGAAGGCTACAAAGGCTCTTTAACGTTAGGTCTGGATAATCCTCTTAATAGGGCTGAATCTTCTAAGCTTGTTTCGTTTGCGCAAGAGCTTACCTTGCTGACGTCACCAGCGCAGCAATTTAGTGATGTTTCCAGTGATTTATGGGCTTCTGTTTATATAGATAATTTAGCATTAAAGGACATTGTTTCTGGTTATCCAGATGGTACCTTTAAACCCGGTGCAGAAGTTACTATGCCAGAACTTGTCAGTATGCTAGCTCCATTAATTTATACGAGTATGCCAGTACGGCCGGAAACTTGGCAGCAAGACTATTACCATTACGCAAATTATAAAAATGTTTTACCGGATACTATGTCTATAGACGATATTTACAGACCCATTACACGCGGTGAGGCCTTTGAAATTTTATATAGAGTGCTTAATGCCTACGACGCAGAATTCCAAGAATACTATGAGCATATTTCACTTTCTATACCTTCAAAAAAAATTAGTATAGATTATGTACCTACTACAGAATTTAGCGAAAGTTCTGTTTGGCTTTATGATTTAACAAAACATGGCACAGCTGGGTATTATGACATTGAGTCTGATCGTTGGGTTGTCTTTGCTCATAGCAGTGCCTACAAGCAAGACCCTAACCCACTAGGGTCTATCTTTAGGCCATTGCTGTATTATTATGGAGTAGGGGATACCTTTAACTTAACTGTTAATGGGGAGGAAAAAGAATACCAAGTTACCCATCGTGAGCTTATTAAAGAATATGAGGTGGACGCTTTAGGTTCCCATGATGCTCAGGCAGTACTCTTTACTTGTAACACAGATATCTCTGAACGTTGGGTGTATTATGGTAAAGAGGTGTATACGGCTAAAAATTTATAATTGTAGTCATTTTTTTAATTTTAAGATACCGGGGCGTAGTTCAGTTGGTAGAATGCACGGCTGGGGGTCGTGTGGTCGCTCGTTCGAGTCGAGTCGCCCCGACCATTCTTTGGTAAGCTTAGGATGACAATGAGATAATATATCTATAGAATCAATTTATGAATAATGAATTACTAACGAGGGCCATCTCTAATGTCACCCCAAAAGACTTAGCCGAAAAAAAATTATCATCAGGTGATCCGATCCGTATCTATTTTGGTATTGATCCTACTGGTGCACACTTACACGTAGGCCACGCTGTTCCGTTACGTAAATTACGTGCGTTACAGGATGCTGGACACCATGTTGTTTTACTAATTGGTAGCTTTACAGCGATGATAGGGGATCCCACGGGTAAAGATGAAATGCGCAAGCGTTTAACAGCAGAAGAGGTACAGAGTAATTTTGAAGACTATAAACAGCAAGCAGCTTTAGTGCTCGACATGGAAAAGTTAGAAATTGCTTACAATCACACCTGGCTTAGTAAGCTGGATTTTAATGATGTAGCAGATTTAGCTTCCAACTTTACTGTACAGCAAATGCTTGAGCGCGATATGTTTGATAAGCGCATAAAGAGCGGCAAACCCATTGCGGTTTCAGAGTTTTTATACCCACTTATGGTAGGTTACGATAGTGTGGCGCTTGATGTAGATTGTGAGCTTGGTGGTAATGACCAGTACTTTAATATGCTGGCTGGTAGAACATTGCAAAAAGCTTTTGGAAAACGCGATAAATTTGTGCTTACAACACCGCTTATAGAAGGTACAGATGGACGTAAAATGAGTAAAACTTATAATAACTGCGTATACCTTACCGATAGTCCAACCCAGATGTTTGGTAAAATTATGAGTATGAAAGACCACATTATTCCTAGCTGGATGGAGTGTTGTACCAATATTTCTTTAGATGATATTGCAGAAGTAAATGCAATACTGGAACGTGGTGATAACCCTAAAAATTGCAAGGTGCGATTGGCCAAAGAAATTATTACAATGTACCATTCTGCAGATGCTGCAGATGCTGCAGAGCAGGAGTTCGCTAAAGTATTTAAAGATGGTGGCGTACCGGATGTTATTGAAGAATTTACAGCTAATAGCGATATGTTGCTTATTGACGCCTTAGTAGAAGCGGGAACGCTAAAATCTAAGAGTGATGGGCGGAGAGTGCTTGAGCAAGGAGGTATTAAAGTTGATGACATTGTTATTGAAGACCAAAAAACTTTAGTGCAAACAGGTGTTGTAAAAGTTGGCAAGAAGCGATGGTTAAAAATTACCGTAGCGTAACATATGTTTTATAGTTCGCCTATTGGCATGATTGAGTATGAATTTAACGATAATGTATTAACATTTTTAAAACTGCACCCTGGCAAACAAGTAAAAGGTGAACATTGCAGTGATCAAGTCTGCACTGAGCTTGATGAGTACTTTGCAGGCACCCGAACAACATTTAGCTTAACAGTAAAGCAAACCCTAACACCTTTTCAGCAGCAGGTTCTAGATTTTACGGCAACTATTCCTTATGGAGAAACAAAAACTTATGGAGATATTGCTAAGATGTTTGGTAGGTCTATGAGCAGCCAGGCGGTAGGGCAAGCATTAACTCGTAATAATATTTGTATTGTTGTGCCTTGTCATCGTATTGTGGCAGGTTGCTCTATAGGTGGTTATGCGCCTGGAGTTGCTTGTAAACGCTACTTATTAGAGCTAGAAAAGGTATAGAGATTTCTCTTGGAAAACCTCTTCATTTCCCGTACACTACACAAACTTATGGAAAACTTTATCTCATTTATTCACGTTATTGTTTCAATTCTTCTTGTTGTTACAATTTTAATGCAAAGTGCCTCGTCTGGCCTTAGTGCTATGCTTGGAGGAACTGGTACAGTAAAAATGGAAAAACGCGGTGCAGAAAAACTTGTCTTTCAGGTTTGCATTGTTCTTTTTGTTTTATTTTTAGTGTTGTCACTTCTTCGTTGGTTTATCTAGGTCTTTATGGCTCGTAGAAGACCACGATCACTTATTACTCGATTTAAAGCACTCTCCTCTACGAGTCGCGTAGTTGGAACAGTGTTTTTTGTTATTGCCTTATTTTTTCTTGGTTTTTTAGCTCGAAGATTTTATGTGCAACATACATATCTTGCACCTGCTACTGGGGGTACGTATATAGAAGGTTCAGTAGGTTTTTTTCAGCCAGTCATTCCATGGTTCTTATCCTCTAGTGATGTTAATAAAGATATTGCTTCGCTTATTTTTGCTGGGCTTTTGCGTTATAATCCAGAAACAACATTAATAGAAGGAGATGTAGCGGATGTTGAAGTAAGTGTAGATGGTCGTACTTATACAGCTATTTTAAAAAATGGTATTACATGGCATGACCATACCGAGGAACAACCAAGGCCTGTAACCGCAGATGATGTTGTTTTTACGTTTAAGACTATTCAAGACGAAGCTTTTCCTAACCAATTACTGCAACAAAACTTTAATGGTGTGGAAATTGAAAAAATTAATGATACCACTGTTACATTTGTTCTTGATGAACCGTATAGCTTCTTTTTAAGTAATTTAACATTAGGTCTTTTGCCGGAACATTTGCTAGCTGATGTTCCAGTAGCTTACTTAGACCAAGCTTACGATTTTGGAGAAAGGCCAGTGGGTTGTGGCCCATTTAAATTTGAGTCTATTTCTTATAGTGAGCTTAGTACGGAAGTTTCCTTAAAAAAATTCCAAAGTACAGCTAGTACCATTTATAATTTTGACGAAGTGGTTTTCCGTATTTTTCCTGATTATTTAACATTACTTTCAGATTTACGTAACTTGAACGGCGTTAGATTAGTACCCAGTAATGAAGATGGCCAACCTATTATTCCAAAGCGATTTACACCACTGTACTATTCCTTGCCTCAGTATGTTGCATTATTTTTTAATTTAGATAGTCCAATTTTAAAAGATGTTTCTTTGCGATTAGGATTGCAACTTGGTACAAATAAAGAAGATATTATTAAGATTGTTTCCAACGATGGTTCGGAGGGTGCTTTGAATGCCGGTGTACCAAAAATTATTGATACACCTCTACTAGAAATTAATAATGATGACTGGCAGTATCTTTATGATCCTGTTGCAGCACAAGGCGCTTTATTTGAGTCTGATTGGAATTTTCCTGAAAAAATACGTATGCAAGAACTTTGGGAACAAAGCGATGTTAACACAACAGGTGTTTTAAGAGCTCCTTATGCCTCGTTTTTACCAGATGGTGCAGTGCTTATTCTAACCGGCTCACTGGCTGATGTTACCTTACCTGCTACTATTAACGGCTCTTTACTAGAAGTAAATACTAATAACACAGAAGAATGGATTGTAGCAATTTCTACACTAGGTGAGCGTAAGTTAGCACCCGGTATTAATGTTTTAAAACTAACAGAACTAGCTGTTGAAAGTGAAGACGAAGAAATTGCGAGAGCAAAGGATGTTATTATTGATTCTTTTATTCATTATCGTGCTACCGAGCAAGAAGAATATGATAGCGTTATGGCCGAGCAGGAATTAGTTAGTCGATTTATTGATACTGTTAACCCCGATGTCTTAATTGCTGAATCTAAACAACTTACCTCTGCTGATGTTATTTTAGAAAAAGGATACTTAAGAGAACGCACCGCACAAGACCCAGTAGATATTAGGGTTAATGATGAAGGCGAGCGTTTAACATTAACGTTGCTTACAAGTAGTACCCCAGAAATTTACCCTATTATTGCAGAGCGTATTGCTGATGCTTGGCAAGAACTTGGTGTTCATGTGTCAGTAATTGTTCCAGAAAATATTGCAGATTTCGAAGATAAAGTTGTTAAACGAGACTATGACCTTGTTCTTTATGGTCAATCGTTGCTTGATAATCTTGATAGCTATCCTTATTGGCACAGTAGCGGTATTCAGCTCTCTAAAGATGGTCAGACTGACTTAAGAATTGATGCCTACAACCTTTCTCAGTACAAGAATAAAGAAGCTGATAAGCTTTTGGAGCACATCCGTCGGACTAACCGTGAAGATGAGCGAAATGATGCGCTTGATAGACTTCGTACGCAGCTTAAAGAAGATGTTCCTGCTATTTTTCTTTACTCACCACTTTATACCTTTGCTTATAATGAGGATTTACAAGGGGTAAGAATAGGTAGGCCTAGTCTTCACTCTGATAGATTTTTTTCTATGCAGTACTGGTTTAAAGAAAATACAAGACGTTTTAAGGATAATGTCTCTTGGGCAGATTTTCCAGGTTGGATTTTTGGGTTTTAACCTACTTATAGCTTGAGTTTTAGTTTTTTTTCCGTACAATAGCTCCACTATGTTTGATGCAATATCACGTTACTTTTCAGAGGCACTCCAGGAATTACACTTAGTTCGCTGGCCTACGCGCCAACAGGCGATTCGTCTTTCTATTATTGTGCTAGTATTTACGCTAGTATGTGCAGCTGTTCTTGGTGGAGTAGACTATCTACTTTCTCTCTTTATTAAACTTCTTTTACAATTTGCTTAATGGCTAAACAAGACTCATCTGCTGGTAGAAATTGGTATGTTTTGCATACATATTCTGGTTACGAAGATAGCGTGGCGCAGTCATTAGGACAACGTATTGAAACCATGGGGATGCAAGACTACATTTTTGATGTACAGGTTCCAAAAGAAAAGCAATTAACCTTTAGAAAAGGTGAACCAGTAGAAGAAGAAAAAAAACTATTCCCTGGCTATGTGTTAGTGGACCTTATTGTAACTGATGAAAGTTGGTATTTAGTACGTAACACTCCTAATGTAACTGGTTTCGTTGGTTCTGGTAATATTCCAGTACCAGTGTCTCCAGAAGAATTTGGTGTTATTCAACGCCGTATTGGTGAGCAAGATGCTAAATTTAAAAGTGACTTCCAGGTTGGAGACTTGGTTATTATTATTGATGGACCATTTAAAAACTACGAAGGTACTATTGATAGTGTAGACGTTGATAAAGGTAAAATTACGGTCATGGTGCTTATCTTTGATCGTGAAACACCAGTAGAGCTAGACTTTACACAAGCGAAGAAGAAGTAGTTTTCTCTTGAATATTAATTTATTATTGGTCTATGATAATCAAATTTTTAAAGAATTAAAAATAACGATTACTTTGTTTATCCTGTTTATTGTTCTTTAAATTATTTTTTTGATAGCTAATATAAAAGATTGGAGTGGATGCATTGAAACTATAAAATACGTGGAGACTTCATCAGTTATTGGTGCGTATGATGGCGATGCTCCCACTATTCTTATTCCAGTTATCCAAAAATGTGATTAATAAGATGGTATTATTGCCTGTGTTCATTTTTGCCGACCTGCCTGCCGGTAGGCTGGTGCAAAAACGAACCAAAAAAATCATACGAAACAGAGCTCACTTCGTTTATAAACAGCTATTCATGATTTCCTTACATCGATGTGAGGTATTTATTGCAGGTCTGACTTGTCTAACAGCCAACTAGCAGAAATCAATCATAGGCTCATAATACTCGTTCAAACATGCTGTTTCGTATTTGCTCTACTAAAAAAGAATGGTTAAGTTGACTGTCTTTTTTTAACGAATATGTATAAAAAGATACTCAGTCCAATCATTTGGATTATTTGCCCCGCTGTAAACCCTAAAGCGAGGGCATATACACCTAAGCTATCTGCCATTACCCAAGCCACTGCAATGGCTATAAAACCGTTTATAACACTAAATATAGCTGGCGTTATGGTGTGTTTTAAAGCGTAAAAACCACGTAGTAGTAAATGGTTCATGCTTTCGAATGGAATAGAAAAACTGTAAACCAATAAGCTAAGCGCAAATAGTGGTAATGTTTTACCGGTATCGTCTGTTAAATTAACAATATACGCCGCTATTGGCGTACAAAGCACTAATATAATAGAGGCGGGAATAGTGCTAAGTAGTAGCAGTTTAATACCCTTAGAAAGGTAAATTTTATATCGATTCCACTCGTTATTACTTGCTGCTTGCGAAAGTAAACTAAAAGCCGATTGGGCTAATGCGATACCAGCAACACCCACAATAACAGCCGGAAACTTACGTGCGTAGGCATTAATGGTTACAGAGCCCTCAGCCAGTCCTGATGCTACTCTATCAAATAATAATAACTGTAATTGTAATACCCCTAGAGCCATCATTCGTGGAGCCATAAGTGTCATAATAACAGGTATATCAGTATGCCAAATTAATAACTTTGGTCTAAAGCCAGCTTTTACAGACGCTATTACTCTTATTGTTACATATAATAAAGATCCGATTAATGTTCCTATAATGGGTCCATATGCCCCCAGGCTTGGTGTTAATAGTATGGTTCCGGCAATAGTACCAACGGTATAAATAATTGGCGTTAGGCCATAAATCCAATACTTTTGAATAGTAATTAAATGTTGACCACAAGCATTACCAATAATAAATAAACCATTGGTTAATAGTGCAATACGCCCAAATTGAATGTAAAGCTCTAGCTTTTGATCACTAAATTGTGTAAATAACGGTGCAATGTTCTTAAAAAATATAGCTAATATAATTGCAACGACACCAAATATTATTAAGCCAAGGTTAATAACACTACTTAAAGATTTATCTAAATCTTCTTTATTATCATTTTTATAATATCCAGCAAGAATGGGCACAAGTGCAACCGAAAAGGCAGACATAATAAGTATTTGGAATAATAAATCACTAGGCCTAAAGGCTGCAATGTAGACATCAACCACATAACGAGTTTCCCCTGTAAAGACCCTTGTTAGCACGCTGTCGCGTATTAAACCAGCAAACGAAGCAGCAAATTGAAGTATGGCTAGGACCAATGCACCACCAATAATACGATTTTGCCCTAATTTATTTAAGATTTTTAACGGCATCGTTCAGGTAATTCAAATCCATTTAATGCGCTATAAACTGGTTGAAAATTGTTACCAATATTCCAAAACATAAAGCCACAACTACCTGCGTCTATGGTGGCGTCCATTGTTTCACGAACATCCCAAGCACTAACACTGTAAGCTTGTAACCAAGGTCGTAGCTTGTGACTATGTTCTGGTCCTAGAAAATCTTTGTAGCCTTGCAAGGTTTTATAGACCAGCCAATAAGGACGACTTCTTTGTCCAGCTGCACCAGTGTAGTATCCACCGCCAGTTGAGAATGTTTGTTGATATGCCATTGGTGAAAATACATCTATATACTCAACCCATTTTTTAAGATCTTGCCCTAAATTACGTACATTTGGTTCGTAAGCCCATCCAATAATAGCAAAAGTACTTACTCCTAATTTAGTTTCTGAACCACAGTTATTAATAGTTTCTTTTATTTTTTTAATAAAACTTAAAATTCTATCTGATTTTTCCTCCAAGCTTAATGAGTTTAATGCTCCAACATATGCAGTAGAATAACGAATGTAATCTAGGTTTATTTCATCGATTCCTGCACGGGCTAAATCACATACTAATTCCATATTATATGCTTGCGTAACAGGATTGCTAGGATCCGCCCAGCCTGGTGAAATGCGAGCTCCTGTTTGCGGGTGTGTAGTTAGAGTATCTGGTCTTGCCACTGTAAAACCTTCATCTTTAAGCGCCACAAAGCGTGCAATAGTATAAAGACCTTTTGCTTTTGCTTCAGCTAATGCTGGCTCTAGTTCATAAGCGTGCCTGCTTATTAATCCTAGTTCTTGTGCAATGGGTGAGGTAGTATCAAAATAAACACGCGAATCTTTTACGTCAAAAATAATAGAGTTTCCACCGGCTTCTATTGTTGCATCAATAACCTCATTCCATTTATTGCGCCCAACATTGGTTGGTAATAAGTATGTTGCAATTGCATTAGAGGGCTTATTGCTTTTTATTTGACCAAATGTCAGTGGTTCTAAATCAGGTTTGTTAAAATTTTCCTTATCAATACCTGCTTCTTGCAGTCGCTCTGCTAACCGTTCTTCGATAGACGTTTCCATTAACTCATTTAAACGCTGCTCATTTTCCTTTTGAGCTTCGAGTAGCTCTGAATTTATAAGACGTCTTTGTTGTATAAATTCAAAAAATGTAGAATGCTCTGCTGTGCGAGCATGTAATAGTGTAGGTGTTACTATTACTACAGTTAATAATAATACGATGGTTGGTGATAGTTTTTGCATAAAACTAGCCTACTTGATCTTCTTAACACCTTACAAGTACTTCTTTGTTATTTTTCTATAATATTTACTGCCTTTTTTCTAGATAGTGGTGCAGTATTATGTCTTGCATAGGTTTATACAATGCTGTAATCTCCATCAACCGTCGCGGGGTGGAGCAGCCTGGTAGCTCGCGAGGCTCATAACCTCGAGGTCGCAGGTTCAAATCCTGCCCCCGCAACCAATACTTATACCAGATTCTTATTGCTTTTAGAAAGCGCATTGGTATACTACGTCTACTTTTTACTTCGTTCAATAAAGAAATATGGCTCACAAGAAGGCCGGAGGGTCTACCGCAAACGGCAGAGATAGTAATCCTAAATACCGAGGTGTCAAACGCTTCGGAGGTCAAACTGTTAACGCTGGAGAAGTTATTGTTCGTCAGAAAGGAATGAAATTCCGCCCAGGTACAAATGTGTACGCAGGTAAAGATGCTACTTTACATGCTGAAGTTGGTGGAAGAGTTGAATTTTCTCAAACTCGTTTAACAAAATTTAATGGTAAAAAAGAGAAAGTTACACTTGTTCACGTTGCTTCTTAAATAAAAATTCAACCCAATGTTCTACAATAGGTGTATTAATGTTTGATGTTTTTTTAATAGGGTTTGAAGTATCTGTATTAATTGGTAGCAGTGGTGTTGGATTGATTTCTTTAACAATAATAACTTGCTCTCCAGGGTTTTTTTTACCCAAGTTTTCTTTTGCTACACGGTCTAAATACTGAGTAGAGCCATAATACTGTAATTGTTTTTCTAAGGCTGCATTATGCTCTCTGCGCTCTAAATTACTGTCTTTTATACTTAATAAGGATTGTTCGAACAATACATTGCGGTAATATGAGACAATAAAACTACCAGCCATAACCGCAATAACTGCGAGCCCAGTTGCAATAACCGCCTGTCTGGACAATGCTTCTTGTTTCATTAAAAGTAAGGCTTTTGCTGCACAACTTCTAAAATACTATCTAAAGATACGTAAACCTGTTCTTCTTTACCGTTAATATTATAATGTTTTATTAAAGATTTACCAGTACCCCATGGATAATAGTACTTTTTACGCCTTTTGTTCTCTCTTGTTGTGTTTTCTAGAGGAATAGGAATTCCTTTTTTAGAGAATTCTACTTCTTTAATAACCTCTTTATTCTCGGGGTCATAATAATATAATTTTGTTTCTACAATATCCATAGGTTAATGCAAAGAGGTAAAGGTTGGACTGTTGGGGTTATCGTTAGGGTGAATAAAATTTGGTTTTGTTTTTTCTTTATCGTGCGCCGTCTTAACAATATAGCTATACATTACGCTCATTGTAGTAGAAAGCAATGATAGATAAAGCCCCCAGCCAGTTCCTAGCTCGCTAATACTGTTGCTCATTTCGTAAATTTGAGTACTTATTGAAATAATAAGAAGTAAACAAATACTACTTATCGTAAGCCTAATAACATGAACATTATTAAGGTTGTTGCCCAGTATTTTTACAGCAGCTGGAGGGTATAACGTTGCTAAAAGCCCTAGGTTTCCTAGTAATACCATCAATGCATTTGTTGTGCTAAATAACTTAAAACTACTACCTACGTCTTCTCCTGATCCTAGCCATAAGCCCGAGGTCCAAGGTAAAAATAAACCAATAATAGTAATGCATACCGCTACAAGTAGTATTTTTTCTTCTATGTCCATTGTTTGAAATAAAGGTTTTTTCATTAATAATAGTATAAATGTTTTTTTACCCGTTGAATAGTTGTATACTCTTATTATGAACTTATTTCACTCTGCTGTTAATTCTGGTAAACATGATGGGGATACAAGTATTCCTTCTATGCCTGGTATTGCCCAAGATTTATCCGAAGATGAACAGATGTTACTACAGGCAATTGTTAATTTTTTTACAGATATTAATGCCCCAATACATGATGTTACTAAATTATTGATGTCAAACTTTGCATCTTCATTAAAAGAGCAGGAACTTGATAGGCTATCGATGTCTCTCCGTAATATTTTACAGCAAATTGAACGTATTTTTGAGTATCATGAGCATCCTGAAACACTAAATGAAAGTCACCAGCTACATATGATGCTTACACATCTTAAAGAAATGGTTAAAAATTCTAATCTAGCAGGTAAGTTGGTATTGCCTCTTTAATTACACATGTTCATTTTTGTCCAGTTCGGCAAGCTCACTGTGACACTCTATTTTGAACGCTTCTATAAAATAACGTGTCATCCCGAGCGGAGTCGAGGGGTAAAAACGAACCAAAAAAATCACGAAACAGAGCTTACTTCGTTTATGAGTAACTATTCATGATTTCCTTACATCGTTGTAAATTATTAATTGAAGGCTTTACTTGTCTAACAGCCTATTAGCAGAAATCAATTATGGGCTCATAACACTCATTCAAACATGCTGTTTCGTATACAGTACATCATTCTCGCACTGTAAATTTTGAGTTGTGTGGTTTCCAAAAGAGTGAGCGGCCATCCGCCGAAGAAGGATAGTGAACGACTTGGAATAAACCACCTGCGAAAAATTTTCATGTGCGAAACTTTTTTATTACTCCCAAGCCTGCCGATGGGTTGATTACAAAAAAGTAGGGAGAAATGCTTATGCCTCAATCCAATGGATGCGCTTGTCTGATTTCCACCAAGTTCGTTGCCTTTTTGCATATTTTTTTGTTTTTTGAATGATAATTTTCTTTGCCTCTTTTATTGTTAATTCATTATTAATGTGCTTAATAATCTCTTGGTAGCCTAAGCTCCTTAAGCCAGGATCTGAGGCTTGGTAGTCTTTATGAAGCAATTTTTTAACTTCTTGTATCCAGCCCTCTTCAAACATTGCGTTTACGCGTATTTCAATGTTATTGCTAATAAGTTCTTTCTCTTTTAATACTCCTAAATGTAGACAATTAGTAGGGTTAGATTGTTGCAACTGAGTTTTGGTTTTCTCTACTTTATTATTCCTGTCATCGGTAATACTAGAGACGTAAAGCATAGAACCGCCAACTAAAATAGGGATAATGTTTTTTTCTTGCAGTTGCTTAATAATTACTTCTGTTTGCTGTTTATACCAATACATTGTACTAGAATCTTTAAGATCTAATACATTTAACATGTGGTGTTTTATACCTTGCGTTTCTTCTGTCTTAATTTTACCAGTACCTATATTAGTATATCTATAGCACTGTCGAGAGTCTGCATTAATTATTTCTGCTTTAAATCCTTGCGCTATAAGATGACTTGCTAATTTAACTGAAAAGCTAGTTTTGCCACTAGTAGTTTGTCCTACAATTACTATTAATGGTTTTATGCCCGTTTTTATGTACTGCGCTACTAAATGTTGCCAGTTGGCGGTGGATGGATCCATAGGAATAGAGTATACTGACTATATTAATTATTTACCAAGATAACTTTACCCATATAACTATGCACCCATCTATTATTTCTATCGCTAATTCTATTTCACTTGGAAATTTAACACCAAGTAACATGCTGATTCCTACAGTTATTGAAAAATCTCAGTTTGGAGAACGAGCTTACGATATTTACAGTCGCCTTTTAGAAGAGCGTATTATTTTTTTAGGAACAGGTATTAACGATGACGTTGCAAATGTTATTATCGCGCAACTGCTATTTTTAGAAAAAGAAAACCAAGATGCAGACATTACTATGTATGTTAACTCGCCTGGCGGCCATGTAACTTCTGCTATGGCAATGTATGACACAATGCACCTTGTTAAGCCAGATGTATCAACAACTTGCTTAGGTATGGCCGCATCTGCTGGAGCGGTACTGCTTATGGCTGGCGAAAAAGGAAAACGTTTTGCCTTACCACATAGCGAAATTATGATTCACCAGCCACTTGGTGGTACGCAGGGGCAAGCTACTGATATTGAAATTCACGCAAACCATATTATTCAAACAAAAGAAACACTTAATAAGCTTATTGCTAAACATACTGGGCAAAAATATGAAACTGTGGTTGCAGATACCGAACGCGATAACTACATGAGCGCTCAACAAGCTTTAAAATACGGTATTGTTGATAAAATTATTGCGAAGAAGTAAATACTGCATACTAATTAAAAACATTTAAGGAATTCTTAGGTTTTTTAGCTTATTTTAAGTAATTTATTTACTTTTTTGAACCTACAAAACTTATCTTTTAGATTCTTCCTTAATAATTTCTCTTTATTAAACTAGCTATTTTTTTAAGACTCATCAACATCTAAGACTTCTCTTACTTTTTTATTAATATCTCTATAGCTATTCCAAATGTTAGGATTTCTACGTACAAAATCATCTATTTCATTAGTGTTGGATATAATTTTGCTGACCTCAGAAACAAATTCGTTAGCTTGATCTTCAGTCATGTTGTCAATTAAATCTTGAAGAGGAACATCTTCAAATTTAATATCCTGCACATTTGGTTTTTGCATATGTAAATATAGTTATGTGATAAGCTTTTATTTTATATATTATAACATACTTTTATTATTTTAATCAGTGTATCCCCTATACATAAAATTAACTGATAAAGGATATTTAAACTTTATTATACTAGCGCTCTAAATCTATTTTAAATTAAAAAAACACCTCACGAAATTCGAAAGGTGCTTTTTGGTTTAAATAGTTAGACTATTTTTTAATGTCGCAAGATCCATCTTTACACATTCCAGAAGTGTCACTACCACAAGCTTTACCAGCAAACATAAGTGCTAAGAACCAAATGAATGCACTTTGCACGTGAGCCATACTAGCAGCGTCACCAGTCATAACCATTTTTAGTGTCATACCAATAGCAATAGATGCTAGTGCAATACCAGCAGCCCATTTACCAATACACATAAATTGGCGAACATTAAAAGCAATAATAAGACCACCAACAATTTGTAGAGCTGGAAGAATGTAAGCCCAAAGTATACCAAGTGGTGCAAGTGAACCAAGACCTTCAGAGGTCATACCGGTAAAATTAGCAATGTTCATGTAGTGCGCAAGACCTACAAGAGCGAGTGAAACTCCAACAGCAAGACGTAACATCATACCAGTCGGACAAGAAGAACAACTATTTTTCATAGAATAAAAGGGGGAGTAAATAAATATTATATCTCTATCATGTTAAATTTCTTTTCTAAAAGCAAGGGAATTACGTTATAATCATGTTCTAATGGCTACTATGAACATATACAGAGGCTTAAAAAAATCTAAAGATTTAATGACACATCGTATATTTTTGGTGCATTGCTTTTTGTTTTTACTGATCTTAATTATTATTACAAGGCTGGTAGAAATTCAACTTGTAAAAGGTACTTATTACTCGCAAGAGGCTTCTAGAGCTGGTAGTACATACCTACCAGCAAAGCGCGGAGGTATTTTTACAACAAATGTTAAAAATAATGAACTTACTACGCTGGCGACAAATGTTTCGCTCGATTTAATTTACGTAGACCCTTTTGTTGTAAGCGATTCAGCTTATGTTGCTGATGTTCTTGCTGACACTCTTGTTACGGACGAATTTCACGAATCTTGTAGTATTGGAGCTGAATATTGCCCACGTGAACTTCGACCATACTATAGCGAGGCTTTTGACCCCTTATTTAATGTCACAACAAAAGTTGAATCGGGTGTTTACCTAATGGTAGAAAAAGAAGATGAAACACTTAATTTTGATGCGGTTGAGGTAAGGCGACAATTTAGCCAAGACATTGAAGCTAGAATTGCAGAAAAATTTATTACATTTGTCCCCTTGCTTTATGGAGCTTCTAAGCAGCAAATGCAACGAGTGGCTGCGCTTAGTATTCCTGGGGTAACGGTTGTAGAAGATGATTACCTTATTTATGCTGACCCAGAAAATATAAATCAATCATTACGACAAAACATTGCAGAACTTGTTTCACCTATTTTAGAACTTGAGGAAGATTATATTGCATCGCAATTGCGTAGTAGAAACAAGCGTTATGTTCCCATTATGCAAAAAGTCCCTGTAGAACTTTCTACAGAATTGCGAGATCTAATTTCTAAAGCCTCTGTTTTAACGCAAGAAAAACGCTCACTAGAAGAAGACTCTACCATTCGTGCTGGTATTACAAACCCCTTGCGTTCTATCGCTTTTCAACCAGAGCACCAACGTATTTACCCAGAAGACCATGTAGGTGCGCAAGTTGTAGGGTTTGTAAATGCAGCCCAAGACCCACAAAGTGGTATTGAACGTAGTTTTTCGTTAGCGCTAAAAGGTCAACAAGGAGAGCGTCTTATTGTTAATGACCGAGCTGGTGGAACTTTGCTAACCGATAACCAAGTGCGTATTGAACCAGAGGATGGTGACAGTGTTGTACTTACGATTGATCGTTTCGCACAACGAACTATTGAATCTATCATGGATTGGGCAGTAGATTATTATGATGCTGATAGTGGGCAGGCAATAGTTATGGATCCTAAAACAGGAAGAATTATGGCAATGGTTAATGCTCCAACGTTTGATCCAAATACTTACGCCTCTGTATTTAAACAAGTTCCATTTGTATTACAGCCTGACCAGCGCTCAGCGATTGTGGTAGAAGTTTTTGATCCAATTGACAATTCGCTTGTAGCAAAGGGATTTATTGATGATATTTTTACAGAAGAAGGAAGGCAAACTCTCTCTACAGATTTACAAGCTGACTTATTTGCTATTGAACAATTATATGATGTAAAACGCCTAGCTCGTTATTATAAATTTGACGGAGACCATAGCCGACGAGAAATCTTTCCAACTGAAGATCCTCACTTATGGTTACGATTTGATAACACTATTGGTATTGGTGCCTATAGAAATAAAATTGTTCAAGATACTTACGAACCTGGTTCTGTTATGAAATCTGTAACAATGGCTATTGCTATTGAGCAGGGAGAATTTTCTCCTAGTGATACTTACCTAGATACTGGGGAGGCAGATTTTGATGAATTTACTATTAAAAATGCATTTGATGCTGTATTTGGTAATGTAACGATGAGTAATTGTGTTGAGTTTTCTATTAACACTTGTATGGCCCATATTTCTACCACGCTTGGTAAAATTTTAATGTACGAAGCTTTTAAGAAATTTGGACTTGGCACTATTACAAATATTGGCTTAGAAGACGAGCAGCCAGGTGTTATTCACCATTGGGAGGAATGGAGAGCTTCTACCACTGCTACCGCTAGTTATGGACAAGGTATTACTACTACTCCACTACAAATGATTGCGGCATATGCCCCACTTGCTAATGGTGGAAAATTAATGAAGCCTTACATTATTGATAGCGTTTATAGGAGTGATGGTTCTGTAGAGGAGACTCAACCAAAAATACTTGATAGAGTGATTTCAGAACAAACAAGTCAAACGATGACAGCCATGCTTACCAGTTCGATTGTACGAGGGTTTGCTGATACTGCTGCTGTAGATGGCTATCGACTTGCTGGTAAAACAGGTACTAGCCAAATTGCTGGCCCAGGTGGTCGTTACGAAATTGGCCCAGGTTCGAACATTACTTCGTTTATTGGCTATGGACCGTCTGATGATCCTGAATTTTTAATTCTTGTAAAATTTGATCGACCGCGTCGTAACCCTCTTGGTTCTAAGTCGGCTGCACCAACGTTTAAACTTATTGCAGAATTTTTAGTTGATTACCTTGCTATTGAACCTTCATATTAGGGTTTAGACATTGGCATCTAGGGATTAGGGTCCTAGATTTTAAATCCTAATTCCTGTACCCTATGCTCTAACCCCTTTTAAATAAATCGAAAATTTATAATTGTGTGACTTTACACTTTGCATCACCGGGTTCACCAGCTTCTGCTAAAACTTCGCGCGGTACAGTAGGAGGTATAGAACGCTGTAAAGAGCTTGGTATAAGCGCTATAGAAATAGAATGGGTACAGCGTGTGCCAAGTAACCAAGAGCGACTACTACAAGTACGTGAAGCCTTAGAGGCTCATAAGATTGTAGCTACCGTACACGCGCCTTATTTTATAAATTTAAATGCTGCCACAGCCGAAAAATTAGAAGCAAGTCAACAACGTGTTATGG
>CAYSVN010000020.1:0-2308 GCA_964434585.1 uncultured Candidatus Peribacteria bacterium
GCGTGCGCATTGTAGGGCTAATGTGGTTCGCTAGTGATATGCTTGGTTCCACCATTAACATCCAAATTGCCCAATAGTACATGGACTAAGGGGAATTTCGCCTTTAAAGGCTCCTGGTTCTGCGCCGGCAATAACATAATCTTCTACGTTGGTTATTTCCCATTCGTGTTCTAGATTCCAAAGTGTCCAAAAATGGCGCCATTCGTTCCAGCCAACGCCAAGTTCTTTAACGTAAACACCGTGCTGTGCAAGCATGTGGCCAATTTTACGTCCTGTCATACAAGGCATGCTGTAGCAGTAAACAATAACATCTCGACCTTCGTATTGCTTCTCAATATCTTTAAAACTGCTTACAATTCTATCTACTTCGTTATAGGCAGAAGTATCAGGATCTGTGTACGCGGGTACATTTAATGCTCCTACAATGTGCTCTTTTTCGTACTCCTGAGGACTTCTAAGATCTACTAATATAAATCCCTGTTCACCATAGGCAATTTTTTTGCGTAGTCCATGTGGGCTTACCATTACCGCTGTTTCTGTTTCGTAAAAACTATGAATTAATTCTTCTTGCGAAGGCTTATCTAATGCGTTGACCGCCATTGCTCCAATTGCTCCAGAGACAAGACCGATTACTAATGTAACTATTAAGTTTTTGTTCATAAATATAGTAGGGAGTTATAAATATCGTACGCCTCTTGTTTATTATTGCAATATTTTTGTTTCGCTATGTGTTTAACTTTGTTTGCCTCCTTAGTATCTTATTAGCATAACTTACTGTAACAGCACACATAATAATATTTGCTAAACCCGAAGAAATCCACACCCAAATAATATCTGCCTGCAACCAAAATACTGCTGGCACTAAAAATAATATTGGTAGTATTACTTTCCTAAGTAATGATTCGCACAGTCCATACATTGGTTTTTTAAGCGCTTGCAGCATATTTAAATGCGTTGATGTTAAGGTTATTGCCCATTGGAATGTCATAGAAACCCACACAAATGTAGTACCCATTGCTATAACGTCTGGATCGTCCGAGAATAGCCGTACTAATGGGTCTGCAAATACTGCTAGTAACACTGATGCTAGCAGTATTATTGTTAGACTGTATTTGTTAGCCAATTTCATAGTTTGTTTTACACGGCCTATATTACCAGCACCATTGTTTTGGCCAACAAGTGCCCCAATAGCAGTATAAATACCTATGCAGGGCATAATACCAATTTGCTCTATGCGGGTACCAACACCAAATGCGGCTACTGCAGCTTCGCCATAAAATTTAAGGAAATAATTAATCACAAAAAATCCAACTGCTACCGATAAAATTCCCATACTTGCAGGTAGAGCTTGTGCTAAAATTTCTTTATAAACAGCTATTTTTGGCTGATAATTTAAGAGGTTTAGTGTAATGAGCTCTCTTTTTAAAAGAACGGTAAACAAAAATATTGTACTAAATAATTGAATAATAACTGTTGCCCAGGCAATTCCAGCCACCCCCATGGCTGGCAATCCAAAACCGCCATATAAAAACCAAGGATCTAGGATTAAATTTAAGAAAAATCCTATAATTAAAACATTTCTTAGTGTTTTACTGTCGCCATTTGCTACAAGAATAGAATTAAAAATATTTATTAATAAGAAAAAAATCGACCCATAAAAAATAGGCCTCATGTACTGAAGCGCGACATTAAGATAGTCGCCGCTTGCCCCTAAAAATGTAAAGAGTGCTGGAGCAGCGCTAATACCAATCATTGTTAATACGATACCAAGAATAACAGCTAAAGAAACTCCTTGGTGCACATAGAGTGTTTTTTTAATTGTATTTTTTTGCCCAATGGCGTTGGAAACTAATGCTGATGTTCCACGGGAAAGCCCTCCACTTACTGCAATAATTAATAAAAATACTGGGAAGCTTAATCCTAAGGCAGCTAGGGCAGTGGTAGAAATTTGCCCAGCGTAAAACGAATCAATAACGTTATACATTGTCTGGAAAAATAGTCCTAAGCTAGCGGGAACTGCAAGCTGGGTAATATGCCTAGCAATAGAGCCAGTGGTTAAGTCAATTGTTGCCATAGTGGTTGGAGACGGTAGCATTAATAAATATTTGGCACAATGTGGGTTTTATTTTACTTATTCTCCTTGTATTTTTTACTGCCTTCATTATACTTCACCAATCTAACTATTAGACTACTTAATTATTTATGAATAAAACAATAACGTATCGATTATTATCATTACTTGTATTACCTTTATTTTTACAGTCATGTGGTTCTGCTGAAGCTTTGCCAGAGGAAGCAGTTTATAAGC
>CAYSVN010000020.1:2318-10426 GCA_964434585.1 uncultured Candidatus Peribacteria bacterium
GTACAAACGACTACTATTGATTATGGTTTAAACCAAACCTTCCGTTTAACAGGTGAAGTTACTGCGGAAAAGCGAGTTGATTTTACCTCGGAATATAAAGCGGATGTAGAGCAGATTTATGTTAAACCAGGAGATAGTGTTAATAAGGGGCAGTTACTAGTAGTGCTTGATGCGCCTAATGTAGCCCAGCGTTATAATACTGCTGCTAATACTTATGGTACGGCTAATCTAAATTTACAACAAACTAAACTTAGTGCGCAAAAGAATATTGATGCTGCTAATGCTGCTCTGGTAACAGCTGAAACGACGCTTGTTAACTTACGTCAGCAAGACCAAGAAAAACGCCGACAGGCAGAAGAGGCTCTTAACGCTGCAAAACTAGCACAGAATTTACAAAATGACTCTGCAGGTACAGAACTAAGCAATGTTTTACTTTCTGTACCAACAACGCTTGATAATTCTTTAGAATACATGGTGGCAACAAACAAAGTTTACCGCGCAATTGATGCAGCTGAATATAGCTCTCGTCAACGTGCATTAACAAACCTTAGGCAGCAACTTTCCTTATTTTCATCAGATTTTACGAGTGCTTCTAGCCTACTACAGCAAGTAAGCCAAGAATTACAGGCAATGCAATTTTATTTTAACAGCGCTTTGAATAATGGCATTATTGCTGAGCAACAACGTCTTGATTCCGTTAACGGTATCTCGGGTTATATTAATCAGATTAACTCTTTACTTACACGGCTTCAATCTGCAAATCAGGCTGTAGTTAATGCAGCGCAAAATGCAGGAGGGACATCGCAGGCTATTTTAAACGCACAGGCTAATTACAATGCTACCTTGGCAGATTTAGATGCTGGACTACAAAGCGCAGAACGTAGAGTGGCGGAGGCGACTATTGCTTTGCAGTCTGCGCAAACAAGCGCAGGTATTTCAGAACTTGGTGCTCGTACATCGTTAACATCGGTTTCTGGCGAATTAAGCCAAGCTTCTATTGAGCGTAATAAGTTAGTGTTACGTGCACCATTTGCTGGTGTGGTTAGTGATGTACTTGTGCAAGTTGGCAGCTCGGTTAATCCGGGAGATCGTCTTGCTGCTGTTGAGAATGGCGACACCTTAAAAATTACAACGTACTTATCTGCTTCGCAGGTGCGCAAGGTGCAAGTGGGAGACACTGTTGCTATTGGTAAACAAAGTAAGGATGTTATTTCTGCCATTGCTCCTAGCGCAGACCCAACGACTAAAAAATATAAAGTGGAAATTTTACACGTTAATCCATTTTTAAAATCGGGTGAGTTTGTTCCATTAGAATTTACTGGTAATACAGGTCAACAAGCGGTTGATACCCAATCTATTTTTATTCCGATTACGGCTGTGCAGTTACTTACCAACGAAACCTTTGTGTGGACGCTTGATGGTGATAAAGTTGCTAAAACAAATATTGTACTAGGAGCCATAGAAGGAGAAGTGGTAGAGGTATTATCTGGCTTAATTGTTGGAGACATTGTCGTAACCGAAGGTGGACGTATTATTGAAGAAGAAGGTACAGAAGTGCAACATTCCCCACGTTCATAATGGCTACTACTGATCTTAAAACAAGGGCTGCTGCTGTACGCAAAACGCCGTTTGGGTTGTTCTTCCGGCATCCGCATTTACTTATTTTGGCACTCTTTGCCATTATTGCTGCTGGTTGGTATGGCGTAACTTCTATGCCACTAGAATCTGCACCAGAACTTAAAATACCCATTGGTATTGTAACGACGGTTTACCCTGGTGCATCACCAACAGATGTAGAACAACTAGTAACAGAAAAATTAGAAGAGCCACTGCAAAGCCTTGATGACCTTGATACTATCAGTTCTATTTCTGCAGAAGGTGTTTCTACTATTATTGTAGAGTTTGATGCCTCTGCTGATATTGATGATTCCTTAGACGAGCTAAGGAAAGAGGTTGATAGTGCACAATCGGAACTACCTAATGGAGCACAAGATTCTAATGTTGTTGAAGTGCGCCCAGCAGATGAAGCGATTATTACTATTTCGCTAGCTGGTAATTATGCTCCCGATGATTTTAAGCGATATGCTGATGAGCTAGAAGGTGAGTTGGAGTCTATTACCGGTGTTTCAAAGGTAGTTATCAATGGCCTAGAGCGTAAAGAAATGCAGGTTCTTGTTAATATCCAAGCTCTGGAAGGGTTTGATTTAACTATTACCGATATTAGTAATGCTATTGGCGCGGAGCATTTAGATGTTCCCATTGGCTCTTTGCGTACAGATGGGTTTCGATACCAGGCATCATGGCGTGGACAATTTGACAACGCAGATGAGCTACAGCGTTTAGTGGTTGCCAGCAAGGGTGGGCAAAACATTTACCTAAATGATGTTGCAGACGTACGTGAAGTATTTGCTGCTAGCAGTAGCGAAACAAAACTGTATCGTAGCACAACTGGTGAAAGTACAAATACCGTTACCTTACAAGTGTTTAAAAAATTAGGTGCCGATTTAGTAGAAATTGCCGATGAAGTAAAGCGGACCGCAACACTGTTTAAAAGTAACAGCATGCCCCCTGCTAGTGAACTTTTATTCACAAATGACTTATCGCAGCTTATTCGTGATGATATTCGTACATTGCTTGTAAGCGCCTTGCAAACTATTGCCCTGATTGGACTTGTTTTATTTTTAACCGTTGGTCGTAAAGAGGCAACAGTGGCTGCACTTTCTATGCCTATTTTATATTTAATGGCATTTATTGCTTTGAATTACCTTGGCTCAACTTTTAACTTTTTGGTTCTTTTTGCTCTTATTATTTCGTTAGGTGTGGTAGTTGATAATGCCATTGTGATTGTAGAAGGTATTTATGATAATCAGAAAAAACATCACTTAACACCAAACGAGGCTGCGCTTGCTTCGGTAGCGCTTTATCGGGGGCCATTGTTAAGTGGAACACTTACAACCATTGCTGCCTTTTTGCCGCTAGCTTTAATGACCGGCATCATTGGTCAATATGTTGGTCATATTCCAAAAACAATTAATGTTACGCTTGTCGCATCACTTATTTCAGCATTATTTATTGTGCCAGCAGTAGCAGCTTGGTTGCTTAACCGTGGTAGTAATTTGCGTAGTAGGGCACCTTACTTAGAGCAATATATTGACCGCTTAAAACAGTGGTATATTGTAAAACTGCGTGCTATTTTACCAAGTCGAAAACGTCGTTTTAAATGGATAGGTGGTATGGTGCTTGCACTTATTGCTTCATTTTTACTACCAATTGTAGGGTTGTTAAAAGTAGAATTATTTCCAGGAGAAGAAGCCGATAGCTTTTTTATTAGCATAGAAGCCCCCGCTGGAACAGCACTAGAGAACACGAAAGTTATTGCGACAGAGGTTGAAGATATGTTAGTTGGGTTAGCGGATATTGATTATTATATTGCCGCCTATGGTGCTGATGCTGTTGGAGGTGGTGGGGGAGACCTTGTTTCTATAGGTGGGGCAGGTTCTAATGTCGCCAACATTACCGTAGAGCTTTTAGATCAGTCTCAGCGTATGCAATCGAGTACTGTTACTGTTAGCGAGCTTAAAACAAAAGTAAAAGCAATTACTGCTGCAGAAGTTTTTATTTCAGAGCCTGTTAATGGGCCGCCAGTTGGAGCGCCGGTAGATTTGCGTATCACAGGTGATAATTTGTCTGATATTGAACGGTTTGCAAAAGTGATTCAGCGTGAATTAGAACAGATTGAAGGTGCGATTGATGTCCAAAATAACATTGAGCCTTCTACAGGAGATTTTGAAGTTACTCCAAAGCGCGATCGTTTAGCTTATTTTGGTATTAGCTCTCAGCAAATTGCACAAATATTACGGACAGCAGTGTTTGGTAATGATAGTATTGATATTATTCGTAGCGGAGAAGAAACTCCGATTGTTATTCGTCTAGATTTTAGAAGCCAAGATTGTATTAGTGACACTGTGACGCAATTACTTGAAAAACGAGATGCTAAAACTATTTGTAAACTTGAGCCACAGACAGTTTCGCAGCTTGAGAATTTAAAAATTGTAACTCCGCGTGGAGAAATTGCTCTTTCAGAACTAGTTGATATTACCTTAAAACCTGCAGTAACTTCTATTTCTCATGAAGATGGTGATACCGTGGTAGGAGTAACAGCTAATGTTGTAGAAGGAATGGTACCTAATGACGTTATTGCTAAGCTACAAAGCCGTATTGATGAGCTTACTATCCCAGAAGGAATGAAGGTGTTATTTGGTGGAGAAGCTGAAGATCAGGCAGAGTCGTTTGCTAGTTTATTTAGAGCGATGATTCTAGCAGTTGTACTTATTTTTATGATCTTAGTGTATCAATTTGGATCATTTAAACAGGTGTTTATTATTATGTTTACTATTCCGTTAGCCCTTATTGGTGTGTTTTTTGGCGTGTTCTTACTTGGTAAAAATCTTACATTCCCAGGGATGATTGGCTTAGCTGCCTTAGCTGGTATTGTGGTGAATGACGCTATTGTTCTTATTGATAAAATTAATAGTAATAAGGAATCGGGCATGAGCGTGCTAGAAAGCGTTCTAGATGGCGCGCATGAACGCTTACAGCCTATTATTATTACAACACTTACAACGTCACTTGGTATGCTGCCGCTGATTTTTACAGGAGACCTATTTAGTGACTTAGCGGTAACGGTTTCGGTTGGTATTATTTTTGCAACCCTGCTTACGCTTGTTATGGTGCCAGTATTTTATGTTATGTTTATTAAAGATGATGCTACTGAAGCTACCCCCACTCTTCCATTATCTGAAATTCCTGCATAACCTATGAATAAAACGATTCAACAAATTACTGGTTTAGCGTTTAACCTTCATCACCTTATGAAGCGCAAGGTAATGGAGGAAGCAGATTTTAGTGGCGATATGAGCATGTTACATTTAGAGACGCTTTGTATTGTTAGTAGCCAGCAGGGGATTACAATGAAAGAACTTGCAAGTGCACTAAAAATAAGCGCTCCATCGGCTACATCACTTGTTAAGCGTTTGGTAGATAGTAAACTACTTAAGCGTACGGCAGATCCAGATAATCGTAAATTAGTATGTTTACAGCTAACAGCATCTGGCACAAAAATGTTTACGGCTAATATGGCTAAAAAACAACAAGCTATTGGCTCTGTCTTAGCGGTATTATCTAAAGAAGACCAAAAACACATGTTGCGTATTTATACCACATTGGTGGACTCTCTCTCATAATAGTAGTATTTAACTACCGCAGTCTTCTGCGCAGTACCCTTTATACCCTTTTAATTCAGAGAATCTGCAGATACCGTCATTACAGTATTTTCTTAATGGGCAGTCAGCTGCACAGCTGTTATGGTCTTCGCCGAGTTTACCATTTAAATCGCAAACACCATTGTTATTACAAGGTCGCTCACCGTTACCGCCATCTGCTCCTGTCGAACCTCCATCACCTCCATCAGTACCTGTAGAACCTCCATCGCCCCCGCTGGTACCTGTAGAGCCGCCATCACCTCCATTTGTCCCAGAAATTTCGTCTTCTATTACAAATTTAACAGCTTCGTCATTACACCACTCTCCACTACCGCCTGCAACAATAGGGGCTCTTGTGCGGGTGTAATACGTTCCTTCTGGCAACACAACGTTGTAACTTGTACCTGTCACTTGTTTTTCTAAGTATTTTTTACCTTTGTGCCAAATACCTACAATATAGTATTCTGCTGTGCTTACTGGGTCCCAACGTAAGGTCGCCACATTATCGTCAATTAATGGAGCTTTACAGCTTGGTGTTCCACCACCTGTTATTTGACAGTCTGCTGGACAGTTCCATTTTGTTTCGCCACCTTCGCAAATGTTGTTTCCGCACTGGCCAGTGTTGTAACATTGGTTTATATCTTGCTGATATTGTTGCTGTAGATCTTTTTTGTCACTGTTTAATTCATCTTTTAAATCATCGTAGTTATCGTACGCTCTTTCTAGTTGCTCTTTTAAGCGTTCGACCTCATTTAAAAGTTGGTTTTCTTTATTGTTAAATACCGACTGCAGTGACTGTAAATTACTTTGGTATTGCTGTGTTACGTTATCGACACAACTATTTGGAGCAATAATTAAAGCTTGTGCTACGTTAGGCTGATACTTGTCTGCACCAATAACTGTTACAGCAATGATAGCGAGAATAATGGTGGTAATTTTTAATTTCATAAATACTAGTATAAAAGGTTATATATACTAAAAGATAAATCTTTTTGATACAAGCTTAAATACTCTTTTAATTTATGGTATAATTAGTGAATGTCTGGTGGACTTCCTCCTATTGGCGGCTCAGGATCTGTACTACCTAATGATGGTTCTTCTGACCCTGTTGTTAATACTTGGGTTCATAACATTAAAAATAATAATTTAACAGCTCAAGAAGTTGATGCCTTTAGTCGCCTGCCTGAACAGAAACAGCGACGGATTGCTATTGTATTGCTTCATAATTTAAATGATATCTCTGCACTGCTAGATGCTGGTAGTCCTGTATTGGCTAACATTATGTCTATGATGGCGCCGTTTAATACACGTATTAAGAATTTACTAGAAGAAAAAGATTTATCATAACCACAGTATTTGCTATAATAGATGTAATGATTATTTCTATTACAAGCGTCGCTACTTATTATGCTTACTGTAAAGCTGGCGGTTTTTTGTATAGATAATTATTAATGTAATTTCTACTATAGCCGCCACTAACTGGCGGTCTTTTTTTTATTTTTATTTTATTATGACTACCACTGCACCTAAAACTATTGCTATTACTGACCCAGAATCGAATAAAGTTTGGAGTGCGCTTTGCGCTGAACACTTTAATGATGCTACTTTTAACCGGGTACACCCATTGTTTCATGAAGGCTGGGATCAGCTTAAGCTTTCTACAGATCGTTTACCTACTATGCAAGAACTTAATGAGTCCTTTTTTATGGTGACAGGTTGGCGTATTGCACAAGTGGAAATTCAATACTTATCTGATGAAGACTGGTTTGCTTACCTTGGCAGTAAAACATTCCCTGTTACACAATACATTCGCCACTGGGATGAACTTGTATACACAACGCTGCCAGATATTTTACATGATGTATTTGGACACCTGGCTTTTTTAACTCACCCATTGTTTGCAGATCTGGCCCATAGCTTAGGGCAGTCATACCTACAGACTTCTTCGCAGTCACTTAAAGATACCATTGCGAATACTTGGTGGTTTGCCTTTGAATTTGGTTTACTTCAACATCAAAATAAGCCAATGATGCTTGGTGCAGGCTTGGTATCTTCCCTTAAAGAACGTGCAGTAGTAGTTAATAAACAGTGTCGCCTAAAGCCATTTACGCTTGATACAATGCGCCATGTAGAACGTAGCGCTCATAGTACACATAAAGAACTCTATGTTCTTGATTCTACTATGCAACTTGAACAAGTGGTAGCACAGTTACGAGTGGAATCACTTCAAGAATGATCATTTAAACTCCCTGTTCTTCGCTATTCTCTTTTGCTAGATCCATAAATTTTTGTTTACGGTCAGTGTCTTCTGCCGGTGGCACCATTGGTGTTGCCTTGGGATTTGGTACTGTGGTTGCTGGTTTTAACCAATCGGGCACAGAGGTTGTAGAGGTTTCAGGGGGGGAAGAGGTTGTAGAAGGGGCAAGTGTTTTTGCTGGTTCCATCTTAGATGTTATTGGCGCTGCTGAAGCTGGGGTAATTTCCTTTTTAACTTCTGGTTCTGGAGCTGCCTTTGGTTTATCTCCAGCTGGTTTTAGCCAATCAGGGACTGAGGCCGCAGAGGTGTCAGAGGTTGCAGATGGAGCAGATGTTTTAGCTGTTTCTACTTTGGGTGCCGCACTAGCTGGCGTCGGTGGAGGAGTAGCAGGTTTTGGTGTTTCTTTTTTAACTTCAGGCACCGCTGCAGTAACTTCTTTTTTAATTTCTGGTTTTGCGGTTGACGGTGCCACTGGTTTTGGAGCCTCTTTCTTTGGTGTTGCAGGGGCAGGTGTTGCTTTTGGCATACCTTTTTTTGGTTTTAGCCAATCAGGGACTGAGGCCGCAGAGGTGTCAGAGGTTGCAGATGGA
>CAYSVN010000020.1:10526-17944 GCA_964434585.1 uncultured Candidatus Peribacteria bacterium
GATGTTTTAGCTGTTTCTACTTTGGGTGCCGCACTAGCTGGCGTCGGTGGAGGAGGAGCAGGTTTTGGTGCTGCCGGAGCTGGAGCAGGTGTAGCAGGTTGCGGTGCTTCTTTTTTAGCTTCAGGCTTCTTTGGTAAAGCCTCTTTCTTTGGAGTCGCAGGTTTTGGGACTACTGGAGCAGGGGTTGTTGGAGTCGCAAAAACATCACCAAGTATTCCTGCAGGTTTATTTGGTTCGGCCTCTTTTTTTACTTCTGTTGGTGCAGGCTTTGCAGCTGCTGGGGGAGTACTGGTTTTTGGAGCCTCCTTCTTTATTGCTGGAGCAGGCTCTTTTTTAATTTCTGGCTTTGCTACTGCAGAGGCTGCCTTTGGAGTATCTCCAGCTGGTTTTAACCAATCAGGCACAGAGGTTGAAGATGTAGAAGAGGAAGAAGACGTAGCAGAGGTTTTAGCTGGTTCAATCTTTGGCTCTGATGCTACTGGAGCTACTACTGGAGGAGTCTGTTTTTTTACCTCCGAAGCTGGTGCTTTTTTAACTTCAGGTTTTGCAGTTGATGGCGTGGCAGGTGTAGGCGTTGCCTTTGAGTTATCTCCAGCTGGCTTTAGCCAATCGGGAACGTCTTTAGAAGTTGCAGAAGTGTCAGATGTTGCAGGAGTTGAAGATGGGGTAGGTGTTTTAGTTGGCTCTACTTTAGGTGCCGCTGGAGGAGCTTGTTTTTTTACTTCTGGAGCTGGTGCCTTTTTAATCTCAGGCTTTGCAGTTGATGGCGTGGCAGGCGTAGGCGTTATTGCAGGTTTTGGTGTTTCTTTTTTTGCTGCATCAGTTGTTAAGCCAGCAGAAAGCCAGTCTGGTGCTTTTGCAGGATCTGCTTTTAACGCCTCTGGCTTTGGTTGTAGTGGTTGCTTAGGTGGTGCAACTTTTGGCGCAGGTGTTGGTGGCGTTGTTGCTTTTGCTGGTTCAGCTTTTTTTGTTACAGCTGTAGTTGGAGCAGCTGCAGAACTTTGCACAGGCTTTGAATTCGGTGCTGCTAGTGGGTCAGCCCCCAGTTGTACTTGTGGTGCTGCAGCTGGCACAGTTGCCTCTGTTGCCGCAGCTTCTTTATTTGTACTTGGCACTAGCTGTGCTTCCATGCTGGTTAATGCTTTTTGGAAATGATCGCCTCCTTTAAACATTTTCCATACCTTGCGTAGTAGCCAGAACATTAGCATGAACGCTACCACAATCGCTAGTAGCCAAAAAGCAATGCCAATCCAACCTAATATACCGCGTGAAGCATCTTCTGCTTCCCCTTGATTACTTACGCTAGAGGTTGCACTAGCTTCACTACTGTCGCTACTTTGAGAGCTTGTTTCTTGCGATGAAATACTACTAACAGTACTGCTACTAGCACCACTACTAATAGTTGGTGGTATCTTAAAATCAGCTGCTTTTGCAGTTACTTGTGTGGTAATGCTGCGTAATACTTCACCGGCTTCAATATCGTAGACATGTCCTGTAACCGTATATGTACCGGCTTTACGATATTTGTGCACTGGCTCTGCTTCTAGGCTTTGGAAACCATCGCCGAAGTCCCAATGTGGCACGAGAGTATTTTCTGCCCCTTTAGGGATAAGCATTTTTATATTCCATCCACCGTCGGCGTCTTCACGCGTTACAATTTCTAGCCCTCCATTGTTTTGTGAGCTTGATGAACTACTGCTACTACTAGTAACACTGGAACTACTTGAACTACTTCCGCTCCCTGCCATTGCCGATGGAGAAGAGCTACTAGAGCTAGAAGAAGAACTACTAGCAATTGGTTTGTTATTTGGGTTACTAGCAACCAGTGAAATCAGTGATAAGTATTCTGTATCACGACCGTTTAAACTGTAGCTAATTGTTTTTTTACTAAAGTCATCGGGGAACCAGACAAATAAAGGCGCCTTTCCGCTTGCAAGTAATGTAGTTTCAATGTCGTTGTCGTTTGTAGGGTTATTGTCGCCACTGGTATCAATATTACTTAAAAAGTCAAAGGTAACACTATCTACGCCTGGTTGTGGTTGTAATTCTATAATACGACGCCTAGGAGACAGTAAAATTGACCCTGCTTTAGCTGGTGGCACGGTATCTAGACCAACATCAAAGCCACTTGGAACCTCTTCGGGTTCACGATCGTTAATAGTAAAATCTACGTTACGAATCCGTTGCTCACCGCTTGATGCATATTCAATACGTAACTCAAAATTACCTGCTTCTGTAAATCGGTTCTGAAAGTATGTTCCACGTTCAGACGATACAAATGTGTCTTCTTTAACCAATGTCCAGGTTGTTGTACTTTCTAAATCTGGGCTGGCAACAATCATTTCGAACACAGAACCTTTATTAAGGGTGATACGCTCTTGTCCTATTGTTACTGTTTGCATACTGGCAACTGCTGGCACTAAAAGTGCACAGGCTAGGATGCCGATGATAAATGATTGTTTACGCATGTTAAGACACTGCCTCGGTAACTGTGGTTATAATAGCAGCTGATAGCAGCATAAGAATAATAGCAATAATCGTATAAAAGATAATATTGCGGGCGGTTGTTTTAGACTCATCACTTCCACGACCCAGTAATAGGTAGAAGCCAGCAATAACAATGGTCGCTACTGCAATTAACGATACATAGCTAAGAGCCGTAATCAGCAGCATTTCAATAGCATCACGAATGCCTTCAGGGTCTCCGCCCCCGTCAATGACTCCATCTGCAATTAAACTGATTGCGAACCCTACAATAGCAGATGCTAAGCCAATAATAATAATACCGGTTATGGTGTAGATAATAATTTTACGAGCAGTTGTTTTTGATTCATCACTGCCAAGGCCAAGCAGTAGGTAAAAACCAGCAATAACGATTGTTGCTACTGCTATAAGGGCTACGTAACTAATAATAACATCTAAGGCGCTCTGGATAATATCATATAAGAATGTTGCATCGCCAAGACCGCTAGAAGATGTACCTAGCGCGAAATCTACAATTGCTTCTGCAAGGCTAATAATAACAATTCCAATAATGGTGTATAAGATAATTTTTCTGGCTTTGGTGCGTGATTCATCATTGCCTAAGCCTAATATTAGATAGAAACCAGCAATAGTAATAACAAATACTGCAAGAATAACGACAAAACTTAGAATAAAATCTAATGCTGCTTGTATTAAAGATAGTAGTCCACTAGTATCTGGGGATCCTTGATAGAGACCAATTGCAATATTGACAATAACGGTAGCTAGCCCAATAAGCACTATTCCTATAATGGTGTTTACAACAATTTTTCTGGCTTTGGTACGAGACTCGTCGTTCCCCAGTCCTAAAATTAAGTAGAAGCCTGCAATAGTAATTACAAGTATGCTTACTGGTATTAAAAAAGTTAGAAGAGCCGTTAGTAGGCCATCTAAAATAGCACCTGGTGTACTGCTAGCAATACCGGCTGCACCGGCACCTGTTGCAATACCGCCTTGGACACCGCCGCCGCTATATAATTGAGCTAAAAGGTTTAAATCCATAAAGTTGTTTGTTTTAATCTACTTATTGTAGCATATTTTAAGTAAAAGTGGAAGCATGTTTAAAGACTTAGAGGTTAGAAAGTTTAAAGGTCTAGAAGTTATTTTTAGACCTCATAACATTTATACCTCTAAACCTTTTATTGAACATTTACATTAATTATAAAACTGTGCTATAATAAGTAGATTTTAATATCAAAAAACATACAATCTATGACCAGTCAGTCCTTACCAGAGGAGGATGCTCCAACGGCAGAAGCGGTTTCTGTGCAGCAAAATAATGCAGATCTTACAGAGGCGCAACGGCAACAACTTGCTATTGAGCAACAAGGCTCCGTTCAACAAGTGCTTAATAATTTACAATTTAGATCTAGAAAAGTCCTTTGGGATACACTTATGCGCTGGTCTGTTACAAATAGACGTAGGAGGCATTTATCTGATTTAATAGGTGGAGAAAATTATGTTTTTTCACAGCATGGCAGTAGCTTGTTTAGAAAAACATTTGATTATGCAGATATTGACAATGAAGACTTTTCTAATTTTGCAGAAAATATTGTAGCCAGTGGAGCGAAGCTTGGTAGTATAGTGCAAACCTTAGAGACAAGCACTCTTTTTGCAGAAGGTAATACGCAGACAGAAAGAGCAATTCGTGACACTAATGAAGCTAAATTAACACAATTACTTATGGGAATTGGAGAGATAGAAGAAATTGATGGATTGCAAAATTGGTTAAGGAGAGGTGATGAAAATATTAATCGTCGGCCTGGAGTTATTGGTAACATTACTAATGAATTTAGAAATAATGTTCGAAGATTTGCTAATGTTGGAGTTAGGCAGGTGAGAAATCCGGATAGATTACTATTGCCAGGATTTACCCCTGCTGAATTAGAAGCTTTTGAAGAGGCTACACAATATGATTTTGTTGCCCATGTTCCAGACAATACTGATGAAAATCAGGATAATCTTGAAGCATTAACCAACGCAGCAGATATTTACCAGAATATTGATGATCATTCTGATGACTGGGAAAATATTAGAGGCGCAGCTAGCAACAACACTAGAAATCAACTTCGATTTCAGCAAATTAATGATCTTCTTAATGGACCTGCTGGATTAGAAAGAATGTTACATAATGCTAATAGGACCATAAATACTGAGCGTACTCGTCGTCCTGGTTTTTTTACTCTTGATCGATGGAGAGGTAATAGGGCAAATGCTGATTCGCAAATTATTTTAGATGAACAGAGAGAACTTGTAAGAATGCAAACAGCTCTCCAACGTTTACCAGAGGGTCACCCTGATAGAGTTGTGCTGGAGAGCGATATTACCTTACAAGAACAACAAATCAAAAATGCGGAAGAAGCCTTTAGAGAATCGGCGCTAGCTTTGCCGGTTAATATTGCTGCTCTTCCACCTGATGCAGAATATAATGTTTTAGTTGCTGGTCCTCCGGTAGCTACACAGCTTGCTCGTTTAGAATATTTACAACGTCAAATTGATACATTAAAAGTGGAACAAGTAAATTTACAAGAAGTCAGTAATACCGAAAGAGATGTAAGTCGAGAAGGACGTGGAGAGCAACTACAAAAAGAGCAGGACTTAAGGGCTCAATTAACATTATTGATTGATGCTTTACATGAAGTTGATAATCCTGCTTTACCACCTGCTATATTTACTGCGATTGAAGGTATTAATGTTAGCCATTTTACAATGAATGATTTAGAAATTGCACTGAGTGGTTTTAATATTACAATACCTGGATCGAGTATTTCAGCTCTTCCACCTGGCTTAAGTACTATGAATCCAATTGATTACACTATGAATCCAATTGATTACAGAGATACAAGAACTGTATTTGATTGGATTTCTGATGATATTCATGAAACAAGATTTCATCATACTACTTTGCAAGAGTACAATGGCAGAGTGACGCCAGATAGAGCTCTTGATGCTTTGTTGCAATATCGTTTTAGAGACAACCCTAACTTTGTAGACGTCTTTAAGCAATCCTTACTTGGTAATGAGCAGGGAATTGTTCAAGATTGGGTTAAAAAAGATCCTCGTGCTCGTCGAGGATTACAATGGCTTCTTAGTCATGTTCCATTATTAGGCACAGTTTTTAGAGCATAAATATTATGAATAATTTTGATCAAACATTTGGCTTTTCTCGAGAGCATCGTTTAATTGCTAACACCTCTGGTGCTAGTGCTGGCAGCCTAAATAATGCTCCTGTTACACCATCCGTAACCCCATCGGCTACACCTCCAAATACGCCTAAACGCCCAAGTCTTTTCCGTAGAACCTTAGATAGTATTAATAGTCCAAGTGAAAACGGTGAAACTAAAAAAGTAGATCGTACCTTAACTAAAATTACTGCAACAGTACTTGGGTTAGGTGCGGGAGCAGGTGTGCTAAATCAGTTTACCGATTTTATGAAATCAAAATCTGAAGTTGAAGCTGAAAATTTTATGAAGTCTTTTGATAATATTGGAGCCAGAGTAGAAAGTATGCTTCAATTTTATGAAGGTACAGAATTTACTGATTTTATTGCTCATGAGGTTACATCGAATCAGGCAGTGTTTGAGTACGCGATTGGTAATGTTGATAATACTGCTGCACTTGCTTGGAACGATCCAAATACATGGCTCGATAATTTTAATAGCATGGTTGAAGGTGATGACACGAAGTTTGAACGAGTTTTACAAACTAGAGTTGACGCTTTTAAAAAACTTCTTGGTGATGAAGCTCAATGGATTGATTTTTTCTCTTCTTCCTCCTCATTTACAGGAATTGAAACACGCTCAGAAACTGATTTAGTTTTAGCGAGTGAGCTTTCTGCTTTGGGTAATACCCAATTGCAAGAACGACTGTTTTACTCTTTAGACGAGCATACACAACGGCGTATTAAAATGTTTTATATTCATTATTACACTAAAGGTTTACCCTCTGGAACAGTAGATGCTACCGGTAAGCCATTAGCTGATAATGTTACACAAGTACTCGATGGTATTATTGATGAGTCTCACCCTGAACATGATGGAATTTTTTCTAGAGTTAATAAATTAGCACACCTTTCTGTGCATCCTGAAACACTAAAACTACTACCTGAATTTCAAAGATCAGTCTTTAGGTTAAATAGAGATGTCTCTGACGTGCTTGCCTCTGGACCACGTACTGATAAAAATACGAAAATAGACGACCTACGTATTAGGCTTCAAGAAGTGATTACATTTTTTGCTAGTAAGAATACAGCCTCTGGTACTCCTGATTTTGATGAAGAAGTACAACGTTACATTGCTTATTTTAAAGATGTAGATGTAGATTTAGACACTGCTAAAAATGAACCTGATGACGCTGTTCAAATTACATTATTAAATGATCTGTTAAATAATAAAATTGTTAAACTTCCTGCTGAATTGGCTGACTCAGGACTGGTAACACAGATGTTATTTAACCGTTTTCAGTCACCCTCATTGCGTGTTGATACCTTATTAGATTTTTTAGAAAATCCAAATGTAAAATCGAACGGTCTTTTTAAAGAAACATTAATTAAAAATCCACTAGCATTAGCAAATGCTTTACCAGATTCGCCATTTAAAACTGCACTAAAGGCGGGACTAGTTGAACCGCATGAGTTGAATCAAATTTTAGATTTAGCGCATAATAGAAACATAGAATTTGTTGACCGTATGGGTGTGGCTTCTAGTGCAAGACAGCGTGCATTTTATGAATTTGCTGCAACACAAACAAGGAATGATGCTGTTGATATTTCTGATAGAATGAGAAAAAACTTTAATACCATAAATCCCTGGGGTCAATTAGCTATTGTTACAGGTGGGGTTGTTGTTGGATTTATGTTAATCCGCACACTACTGAGCAAAGACAGTGGTACGATT